>OMVA01000072.1 GCA_900314445.1 uncultured Lachnospiraceae bacterium
CGTGTAAGCGAAGTTTACAAAGCATAAAAAAGTAGAAAATACAGCTTATTATTGTAGACTTCAAATGAAGTCGGGACTGCAGGCGAAAGAAGCAGTAAGATATCGCATAGGCACAGGGATTATGATATGCTGCGTCTATGTGAAATGAAAGAAAAGTACAAATTCGGAATTTAAAGGTGCGAATGGATATGACAATAAGAGAAGAAAAAGAATTTTTGAAAAGAATTAAAGCTGCACAATTATTGAATATATTTGTACAAGATGAGATAACGCTTAATAGTCATATAAGAGGTGTATATGGTTTTTTTGCAAAAAAAGATGATGAGGAAATTCCTTTTTATGTAGGAAAATCTAATAATATTTTTAATAGAATGTTTACTGGTCATATATATCATTACTTAAGAGGTGTGCGAAATACAGATATTCAAAAACGAATAGAAGATTTTTTGAAGAAAGGCTATGTTATTGAAGTAAGAATATTGAAGAAAGTGCGATATAAAGGGGATAGTTTTATACAAGATGCAAATAGACTTGCTTTAGCTGAATTAAAAGAAATAGTTAAGCAACAAAATAAAGGGTTTTGTATAACTAAAGACCAAATTTCAGAAGCAGTAAAACAAAAAACTGAAGAAAAGGAATGGAATGATAAGTTTACGAAGTAGATTGTCGGCATTTGTAAAATCTAGTTGACCTGCCTTTTGAGAGAGGAAAAATCCTTTTCTCAAAGGGCTTTTTCTATTTATACGGATATTCGCAAACTACAAGATAAAGCCAAAACTTCATATACTCTAAGCACAAGGAGGTTGAGGTTTGGCTATGAACAATAGTTTAACAGAAGTACATCCGGAGCTTGTTTCGGAGTGGTCGGAGAAGAACTTACCGCTTACATCTGATGACATTACTTTCGGTTCAAATAAAAAAGTATGGTGGAAAAGTGCTTGCGGTCATGAATGGCAGACAAGCGTTAAGGCTCGTTCCAATGGAGAAAAATGCCCGATATGTTCCGGTGCGAGAGTGATTGCGGGGATTAATGATTTGGCGACATTAGAGCCGCTACTGGAAAAGCAGTGGTCGGAAAAGAATAAGATAAAACCGACAGAAGTTTCTATTGGTTCTCATAAGAAAGTGATATGGAGATGTGAAAAAGGACACGAGTGGGAAACTGCCGTTAAGAGCAGGACAATAAATAAAACTGGTTGCCCGTACTGCTCCCATAATAAAGTATTGGCAGGCTTTAATGACCTTGCAACACTTCTGCCGGATATAGCAGCCGAGTGGTCGGACAGAAATTATCCGACACTTCCAACTCAGGTTACGGTCTTTGCCAATCGTAAGGCTTGGTGGAAGTGTAAGGATTGCGGCAGAGAGTGGAACACCCTTATTTCTACTTGTTCCGGTGGCAGTAAATGCCCGTATTGCAGTGGGTACATATTCCTGAAAGGGTTTAACGATTTGCAGACAACACGCCCTGAAATTGCTTCGGAGTGGTCGGAGAAGAATTTACCATTGAAGCCTGATGAGGTAAATGCAAAGTCGAGAAAAAATGTCAGGTGGAAGTGCAGAAAATGCGGTAATGAGTGGAAATCAGTTATCAATGTCCGACTGTGATATGAAGCAGAGCATGATCGCTGAGTTTGCTGTGATTTTGGGAACTACTGTTGAGTACCTGGTACGTGGCGTGATAAAGGAAAGTGCGCTGGATGAATCTTCTGCGGAGATGCTGCGCCTGTTTTCTTCTATGGACGAACGTACGAAAGAGATCATGCTGATACAGATGAGAACTCTGGTAAGTGCAAAAGGTGATGCTGAACCCTATGGCAGAAAGACTAAGACGGAGAATATATTATATGGATTGTAGTTAACTGAACGGGGATTTGAGTAAAAATACAAGATAAATGAATGGGGATTTGAGTAAAAATCCAAGATAAATGAATGGGGATTTGCGTTATACTCGGTTTGAAAGGACGGATTGAAATATGGAAAAACCGGTATTGTCCATAAATTTTCAACGTTTATTTAAGGTTACCTTGCTATAATGCCATGCAGTGAATTAGAAAGAGGTTTCGTTTTGAAAAAATATAAAAAATTGATATGGGCTTTTTTGTCGCTGCTGATTGCCTTTCTTACTATAAAAGCCATTGACTCCCAGAGTAAGACCTTGTCCTTTGCCACCTTGTTTAAAATGCTTAAGGGAGCCAGCCTTTCCTGGATGACATTGGCCTTTCTCGCCATGGCAGGTTTTATTATTTTCGAAGGAATCGCCATTCAAAGTATATTAAAGACAATTGGTAGTCCAAGAAAATTTCACCAGGGCATGATTTATAGTACGGCGGATATTTATTTTTCAGCCATTACACCATCTGCTTCTGGTGGTCAGCCAGCAAGTGCCTTTTTCATGATGCAGGACGGCATATCAGCAGGAAGTACCACAGCTGCTCTTATCATGAATCTGGTCATGTATACCGTCACTCTTTTCCTATTTGGCGTCTTGGGACTGATAGCAGGTTTCCCGCTCTTCTGTGATATGTCACTGATATCCAAGGTGCTAATCCTGATTGGATTTACCATACTTCTGTTTTTGACATTTTTTTTCCTGCTTCTGCTTCGGAGAGGGAAAAAGTTATTTGCATGGTTTTTGAATCTACTGGTGTTTTTACATAAGATTCATTTGGTGCATCGTCTGGATAAGAGGAAAAGGAAACTGGCAAGAATGAGAAGGGATTATGAAGAATGTACCCGTGCCATGAATGGTAAATGGAAGGGACTTTTAAAACTTCTTATGTGGAACATGTTGCAGCGCTTTTCTCAAATTATGGTTACCTTTTGCGTTTATATGGCAGTCTTTGGAGAGAAGGCGATTGCGGTGAATCTGATTCCTTTACAAATTCTGGTGGCGGTAGGCGCGAACAGTATACCAATTCCAGGAGCCATGGGTGTCAGTGATTACCTGATGCTTAATGGTTTTTCTCAGATTATGTACAAGGAAGAAGCTTTTCATCTGGAACTAATTAGTAGAGGAATATCCTTCTATATCTGCGTACTGATTTCCATGTTACTTACCCTGACAGCCTATATCTGTCTGCAGATTCGAAAAAGGAATCAAATTAATCGAAAAAAAAATCAAGAAAATATACAAACAAATAATCAAATAAATACAAAAAACAATGATTAAAAAGAGGAGACTAACATGATTGGAGTTTTTGATTACACAGTAGTATTAACGTATATGTCTATGATGTCAGCCATGTTTGGCATTATTATTACAACCCAGGGAGAGGGCCATCCATTTATTGGTATGTTCTGTTTGTTGGTTAGTGGATTCTGTGATGCCTTTGATGGAAAGGTTGCCCGTACAAAAGCAAATCGTTCAAACCTGGAAAAGGAATTTGGTGTACAGATTGATTCTATGGCAGATTTACTTGCTTTTGGTGTCTTACCAGCCTGTCTGGGTATTGAGATGCTGAGAAAGAGTGTACGTTACACAGATGTAATCGTTCGTTCTGAGATTTCAGGCAAACTGGAATGGTATCCAATTATTCTGAAAGCAATTGCTCTTCTTTATGTACTGGCTGCTCTGGTGAGACTTGCTTATTTTAATTCCACAGAAGAGGAACGTGCCAAGGAAAAAGAAATCTATGGCAGTGAATGTTATACAGGACTTCCTGTTACAGCAGCAGCTCTGGTTATGCCTATGATTTTAATCATTGATTACTTTACAAAAGTGGATCTTAGCATGCTGTATTTCGCTATGTTACTGGTGTTGGCAATCCTATTTGTCACAAGATTTAAATTGAGAAAACCAAGTACAAAGGTTGTATTAATTATGATTGGAATTGGGGCTGTGGAGTTTGGACTTCTTGCCATCCGCTTTTTCCATAGATAAGGCAAAGGAAGGCTCTTTGCGGTATACTATAGCCGGATTATAGGCGAAAAAAATTGGGAGATTATATGGATACCTTACATTTTCTTTATAAGACTATTCCAGGAAGAATGGTCTTAAAACTATTAACACGTCCGGGCCTTTCTGTTGCCAGTGGACGCTTTCTGGATAGCAGGGCATCCAGACTTTTGATTAAACCATTTATCAAAAGTAGTGGCATGGATACAAGGGACTATCAGATGGTGGACTTCTCTTGCTTTAATGAGTTCTTCTGCAGACATGTGCTGGAGGGAAAACGAGTATTTCCAGAGGACAAAAGTACCCTTTCCTCTCCATGTGACGGACTGCTTAAAGTCTATCCAATTCGAGACGGTCTTGTGCTTCCGGTTAAGCAATCTTCTTATTCCATTGCCAGCCTCCTTCGCAGTGAAAAGTTGGCAGAGCAGTATGAAGGCGGATACGCTCTTGTTTTCCGCCTGTGCGTGGATAATTATCACAGATATGCCTATTTCGAGTCTGGTAGAAAATCTAAGAATCGAAAAATTGCAGGGGTGCTTCATACGGTAAGGCCAATTGCCCTGCAGGAAGTACCGGTATTCACAGAGAATGCCAGGGAATATAGCCTGATCAAAACAGAAAAGTTTGGCACAGCTGTCCAGATGGAAGTGGGTGCCCTTTTGGTGGGAAAAATTGTAAATGATGAGGAAGGCCCGGCAAATGTACTGCGCGGCCAGGAAAAAGGACATTTTGAATATGGTGGCTCCACCATTATTCTTCTCTTACAGCAGGATAAGGTAAAAATCCGGGAGAATATTCTTAGAGCCTCCATGTCAGGGCAGGAAAGTCCTGTGAAAATGGGAGATACTTTGGGGGTTTCTCTGAGATAGCTTTTGGGGGAAGTGAAATGAGAATCTTAGTTGTTGAAGATGAAAAACAATTGGCAGATGGTATTGAATCCGTACTGAATCGTGCTGGTTATGTGGTGGATTTAGCCTATGAGGGACAGAAGGGTTACATAGATATCCTGAGTGATATTTATGATCTGATTCTCCTGGACATTATGCTGCCAGGGATGAATGGACTGGAAATTCTAAAGAGAGTTCGAGCAGAAGGAATCAAAACACCGATTATCCTTCTCACTGCCCTTTCCCAGGTTAGCGATAAAATTCAGGGGCTGGATAGTGGTGCAGACGACTATATAACAAAACCCTTTGATGCAGATGAACTCTTGGCACGTATTCGTGTGAGAACCAGACAGACAGGTCAGGAAGAAAGTGAATCTCTAATTTGTGGAAATGTGAGATTGTCACGATCAGCACAGACACTGGCAGGTCCTGAAAAGAATGTAAAATTAGGAAATAAAGAATATCAGTTACTGGAATATCTTATGTTGAATCAGGGAAAGATTTTAACAAAGGAATCCCTGATCTTTAAGGTATGGGGACCATTGGGAGAACCGGATTATAACAATCTGGAAGTGTATGTTTCCTTCATTCGTAAAAAAATGAAATTTGTAAATGCAAGCTGTAAGATAGTTACCACCAAAAATGTGGGCTATTCCCTGGAGAAGTAAAGAATGGTAAAGAAGTTAAGAGCAAAATTCATATTGGTGACCATGTTGCTTCTGGTTGCAGTTTTTATTATTCTCTTTTCCTTTTATATGGTACATACAGGTCATTGGAATGAGTATGATACCCTGCAGATTGTTACCATTATTTCTGACAATGGACATATTAACCGACCAGATCGTATATCCAATAAGGATTATTCGGTATATCTGGCAAGGCTGGATGAGAATAACCAGCTGCTGGATATTGAGTCTACCGAAGAAAATGTGGATGGGGAAGCAGTGGAACGAATTGCCCGGAAAATTCTGGAACATGAAGAAAAGGTACCAGAAGATTATCGCTATGATTCCTACATCTATGTGGTGGATCGGAGTACAAATGGGATTCAACAAGTAGTATTTGTTGATACTGCAGAGTATATTAGACCAGGACGTACCATAGGCATTATCATTTTGGTTGTTCTGGGCCTGGCTATGATTTTTGTAGTAAGTTATTTCCTTTCTAACTTCATTACAGAACCAGCAGTAGAAGAACTGAATCGAGAAAAACAGTTCGTGTCCAATGCTAGTCATGAATTAAAAACTCCTCTTGCTGCCATTAAGATCAATGCGGAGGCCTTGCTGGATAAGAATCTGGATAACAGATATTTACAGAATATTCAGTCTGAGTCTGATCGTATGGATAAATTGATTCATAGACTCCTTCATCTTTCCTATCTGGAAGAAAAAGATAAGGCAATTGAAATGAAGAGAGTGAATCTTTCGGACCTTACCACGGAAGTGTCTTTGTCCTATGAGAGTGTAGCTTATGAAAAAAATGTCAGCTTTGAGGAAGAGATTGAAGAGGATATTTATACCAAAGCCAACCCAGATGAAATAAAACAACTGATTGTTATTCTAATTGATAATGCAATTAAGCATGCTGGAAATCCAGGAGAAGTGACCATCAGTCTGGCCAAAGAAAAACGTCATGCAATCTTATCCGTACATAATACAGGACCGGAAATATCGGAAGAGGATCTGCCTCATATATTTGAGCGATTCTATAAAGCGGATGATTCCCGACATGCAGATGCTGATAGTTTTGGTCTGGGACTTGCCATAGCCAAAACAATTGTGGATCTGCATCATGGAGAAATTTCGGTGGAGAATATTCCAAATCAAGGGGTAACATTTAGAGTACTATTTTTATGATAATTCGACGCTTCCTGACTTCGGTTAGGGAACGTTTGTTTTTTGCTTGAAGAGGAGGAAGCTTCGTTCTGGACAATGGTGCAAGCGCCGTTCTTACGCATTCGGAGCATGCCTACAGCGCCGTCTGCGCCCATACCTGTCAGAATGACACCAATGCCAATAATGTTGTGACTTGCCTGATTCACGCCATGGATGCCTGCCTTGCAGATTATGAAGAACCTAAGGCCAATGACTTCTGAAGAATTCGTAAAACAGAAACAAAGAATATGGACTAAGGCTTTAAGAGGTCTTTGGTGTAGAGAAGCGTAAAATAAAGAGGGCAGTACATTTGCATGCACTGCCTTCTTTGCTTTATTTCCCAATGGGAAAGGTCATATAGATCTTACTAATTTGATTTAACAAATTCCAGATATTCCACACCGAATTCTTTCTTGGCCATATCGTTCAATGGGTAATGAATGGTCTGTGTATCCTCGTCGTACTTCATCTGGTACTTATCATTACCCTGATTGTCGTAGGTAATGTAACCGGCATCTCCCCAGAAATGGATGGTACCTGTTACTGTGTTGGTTGCTTCCTTACCGCCATAATACGTCTTGATGGTAAGTGTGTATTTATCCTTATCAACCACCAGAGAAGCGCCAGCGTTTACCTGGTTAGAACTGTAGCCTGGCTGACCAGCAAACTGGGCATCCATGTAGTTGGTAATTGCTTCACGTAAGTTTTTTGAATCGTATGTGCCACTGTGATCTGTAAAAATACCCTTGGATGAAACATAGAAGAAAGCAACTGCGATGCAGACCAGAGCAATCAGAATACCTATAATGGCATTGGCACGGGAACTTTTCTTTACGGTGACTACATCTCTGGAAATATCATTGGATGCGCTGGCCACAGGTGGTGAATACATCTTGTTATATGTTTCAGACTGAGTAGCGCCTAAAATTTCACCACATACAAAACACTCTTTGGAACCTTCTGGAATTTCACTTCCACAACTTGGACATTTCATGTAATATTCCCTCCCTAATAATTACAATAACGTTCACTAATAGAATGAGGATATAATATTTATTGGAAAAATGCAATTTAATATGTGGAAAAATGCGAGTAAATGCTAGTCCGGCAAATGAACTGCCCATGCTTCCTTTGGCGGAAACTTAGAGTTTACTCCCAGAAGAGTTCATCCAGAGTCTTATCCAAGGCTTTACAAATTGCAATGCAAAGTTTGATAGCCCTGGGTTCCCTACTGGGAATGTTTGTATTCCATCATAAGACCCAGGAGCCAAAATTTTATATTACAGTGCCCCTGCTTTTACTAGTTCAGATTGGGCTCATTGTATTTTTGCTTTTGAAGTTTTTTATTTAGTTTTTATAAGTTTAGGAATAGAGTTTAATTGGGGAAATAAAAGAAAAGAGGATTAGATATTGTTAAGAAATAAAATTAGTTTTGTACGCAATATCCTGCTTATCATTACAGTTGGGATTGGAACCTATTATATGTTTTTGAATCTTTGGTCAGGCGGAAGAACAGATAGTGCAGGCTATCGCCTTACAGGCGGCTATTGCCATCGCCAACATTAAATATGCAGATCAGATCACACAGCTCCTGGATGGCAAACTTCTGGAGGAATTTAAGAGAAGCCAGGCCTGGCTGAATAGAATGAATGTATAGTACTAAATGGAATGAATGTATAGTATAATACCCATCAGGTAGAAAATTAGTATATTGCAAATGAGATTTGCAAAACTCATTTGCCAGGGAGGAAAGATGGATAAGATTGCAAGTTTTTCAGTAAATCATATTAACTTATATCCTGGTTTATATGTGTCTAGATATGACACAAAGAATGATGTGACTGTAACAACATTTGATATGCGTTTTACAACACCAAATCGTGAACCAGTTATGGATACAGCAGGTATGCACACTCTGGAGCATCTGGGCGCTACATACCTTCGTAATTCAGCACGTAAGGACGATATTGTGTACTTTGGACCTATGGGCTGCCGTACAGGTTTTTACCTGGTAATGTTTGGTCAGCTGAAGTCAGAGGATGTCTATGATCTGGTCATTGATCTTTGTGATTTTATTTTAGACTTTGAGGGTGAAATTCCTGGTGCTAAGCCGGAGGAATGTGGTAACTATCTGGATCAGAATCTGATGGAGACAAAGTGCTACGCAAAGAAGTATAAGGAAGATCTGGTAAATCATAAGAGATTTGTTTATCCAGAATAAAGGGAAAAGGCCAAGTGCCGGGAAAGAAAAGGGCGACCTAAGGGTCGCCTTTTTTTGATGCTTTGGAGTTTTAATCTGCTTGCTTACTTTATGATGGTAATGGTATTCCCGTCGAAATCGATGAGGCCTTCCTTTTTAACTGTCTATCTAAATGAATGGATTAACTAATTGTCATATACCCTTTTAAGCCAGAGCGAGTCAAGAAATTGACTCACTCTGGCTATTTCAAGAAAAAGTGCACGAAAAAAGGGTACTCTGAATTTTCAGAGTACCCTTGAATTCTTATAAGGTTTTCGCAAATTCCATTTGCAAGTCATGCAAATAATATGCTCTTAGTTAGACAGGCAAGCGAAGCAAGCTGTGATGATAGCCATTGAATAAACTTCAATCGCAGTACATCCTCTGGACAGGTCGTTGATTGGAGCGTTAAGTCCAAGAAGGATAGGACCGTAAGCTTCGAAGTTACCCATACGCTGAGCAATCTTGTAGCCAAGGTTACCAGCATTGATGTCAGGGAAGATGAATGTGTTAGCATGTCCACCAACCTCTGAACCAGGTGCCTTCTTTTTAGCAACAGATGGAGATACAGCTGCATCGAACTGAAGTTCGCCATCGATTGGAACATCAGGATTTCTAAGCTTTGTCTTTTCAGCAGCATTTCTCATCTTATCAACAGATGCGTCCTTTGCAGAACCCTTTGTTGAGAATGAAAGGAATGCAACCTTCGGATCAACACCGAAGAGACGAGCACATCTCATTGTTTCTTCAGCGATTTCTACTAAGTTATCTTCAGATGGGTTGATGTTGATACCACAGTCACCCATTGCAAGAACTTCGTTGTCACCAGTTGCGGATGGACGAACCAGGATGAAGCAAGATGAAACGATAGAGTTGCCTGGCTTTGTCTTAATAAGCTGGAGAGCTGGACGAACTGTATCAGCAGTTGAGTATGTAGCACCACCAAGAAGGCAATCTGCATATCCCATCTTTACCAGCATTGTTCCGAAATAGTTTGCGTGGCTGAGAATTTCACGAGCGTCATCACGGTTGATGCCCTTGCTCTTTCTAAGTTCAACAAACTCGTCAACCATCTTATCCATATCTTCAAAAGTCTCAGGATCGATGATCTTTGCACCACGAATATTGAATCCTGCATCCTCAGAAACCTGATAAATTTCTTCTTCCTTCCCGATCAGGATTGGCTTTAAGAAGTTTGAAGCAAGAAGACGGGAAGAAGCTTCCAGAATTCTTGGATCAGAGCCTTCAGTAAGTACGATTGTCTTATGATTCGCTTTCAGTGTCTGAATCATATCTCCAAATCCAAACATTAATTTTTCCTCCTACAAATTCATTATTACACTAAGAAATATTATAGTCCTAAAAGTACGTTAAATTCAAGGCAAAACCCTAATAAATAGTGATAATTTTCAGCTTTTGATAGTAATAATATGAATCGATTTCTACCCCTTTTTGCAAGGTCGAAAAATCCAAAAAATTAGGCTTTTTTGGCAAATAAAACAGCAAATGTGATATGCTGTTTTAGAAATTACGATAAAATTTTTATAAGAAAATTCTGCAAAATATTTTAGTTTCCGAAAATAAAAAAATAGTGATATTTTAGTCAGTTTTGCAAATGATCTGCGCAAAATTATCAGGAGGAAAAGATGAAAACAATATTATTTGACCTGGACGGAACCATCATGGATTCCGGAGAAGGAATCATGGAATCTGCTCAGTATGCATTGAATCATTTTGGATTTGAAAAGGAGTCTCTGGAAAACCTGCGTCGATTCGTTGGTCCATCTCTTATGTATTCTTTTACAACTTTTTATGGTCTTTCAGAGGAAGATGCGTCTCGTGCAGTGGGACTCTATCGAGAAGTTTATAATGGCGGTAACCTTTTTCACGCCAAAGTATATGATGGCATGGAGGAAGTGCTTTCTAAATTAAAAGAAAGAGGTCACCAGCTAATTGTGGTGACCTCAAAACCTGAGAATTTTGTAGTTCGAATTCTTGCAAAGTTTCACTTGGATTCCTATTTTGAAGGAGTAATCAGTCCAGATTTAATGGATCCTTCTTCAGACAAGGCGAGACTGATCCGGCGTGCCATGGACAAATTCCATTTTCAAAAAGTGGATGCAGTCATGATTGGTGATACAAAGTATGACATGCTGGGAGCAGCTGAAACGGGCCTGAAATCCATTGGCGTAACCTATGGTTACGGTTCTCTCAGCGAACTAATGGACGCTGGGGCATGCCACCTTTGTGAGAAACCTTCAGAGATTTTTGACTTACTTTCTGCACGAGAAGAATAGAAAATCCAATGAGTAAGCCTAAGGCCGCTGGGCAGATCCAGCCGAAACCTATCTTATAAAAAGGAAGATAGGCTTCAAGGAACTGAATCATTCTTTCTGCATGTATTGCAGAAATCCAGGAGGCGGGTAGTGCTCGGATTAAATCAAAAATCGAGCTGATAAATACACTGGTCATTACAGGAATGCCAATTTCCTGATGATGACCAAAGATACGTGAACCTAAAGTCAGTAAAGTCAAAGTAATAGCCAGTGGATAAAGCATCATGAGAACTGGCAGTGAAATTTGAATAATGGATGTAAGGCCAACGTTTGCAATGGCAAATGTGATGCTAGAGAAAAGCACAACCCATTTGTTATAGGACAGGAACTTTGGAAACATTTCAGAAAATGTTGTGGCACAGGAAGTAACAAGTCCGATAATAGTTTTCAAGCAGGCAAAGAATACAATGGCTGCAAGAAGAATAGGTCCAAAGGATGGGAAATAATGGTTGGCTATGCTGTATAGAACGGCGCCACCATTGTCGCTTTCTGCTGCATAGCCTCTGGAAGCAGCTCCAGCCAGTGCAACCAGAATATAAATGAAAGCCATAAAGAGACAGGAGAAGAGACCAGCCTTTACGGTTGACTTTGCTACATCATCGTCTTTTTCAATTCCCAATTTCTTAATTACATCTACAACAATGATGCCGAAAGCGAGACCTGCCAGCGTATCCATTGTGTTATATCCATCCAGCACTCCTTGACTCAGAGCACCCCCCTGGTAGTTGCTGAGTGGGGTAAAGGAACTGATACTACCGGCAGGGTGCACCAGTGCGGTAATAACAAGAATTCCCAGAACTATGATAAATATCGGATTTAAAATTTTACCAATCCATACCAGGATTTTTCCTGGTCGAAGAGAGAAGTAAAGAATCAGCCCAAAGAAAATTAGTGAAAAAATGAGAAGTGAAATATGCTCATTTACACTGGAGGGCACCAGTCTTTTTATACCAACTTCAAAGGGTACGGTGATGCATCTTGGACAGGCAAAGAAAGGTCCAATGGTTAAATAAAGTGCGCAGGTGAAGAAGTAACCAAAGGGTTTACTGATTCTTGAACTCATATCCAGAAGACCTTTGCTTCCTGTGAGTCCTAAAGAAATAACAGCAAGGAGTGGCATACCAACGCCAGTGATTAAAAAGCCCAGTAGGGCATGCCAGACATTTGCACCGGCAGACTGTCCCATATAGGCTGGGAAAATCAGATTACCTGCACCAAAGAAAAGCCCGAAGAGCATGCTGGTAATGGATATGGTTTCTAAAATTGTGAGCTTTCTTTTCATGGAAAAATTCCCCCTAAATATTACGAATTAGCGATAGTGTAGCAGAGGAAAGGGAGCTTTCAAAATCAAAGAAAATTTCTTGCAGTGAAACAAATTCTATAAAAATGTTTCCTAAAATGAAATTTTTGCTTATAATGAGTTTAGTTATTGGCAAAAGTAATAACAAAAACTTAAAATGGATATTTATAAGAAACTTTTGTAAGAGGGAAATATGGAAGAAATTTCGAAGAAGGTTGGAGACCAGATTAAAAAATATAGAAAAGAACAGAAGATGACTTTGCAGACTTTGGCGGATAAAATCCACAAGTCCAGGGCAACCATGTGCAAGTATGAGAACGGGGAGATTGCCATAGATGTAAACACGCTTTATGAAATTTCCTGTGCTCTGCATGTACCTGCCAGCGAGCTTATGAACGCGCCATTACCTGAAAATGTACAGCCAGACCCTGGTATCATTGCAGGCAGAATGGGGCAAAGTCCATTTTTCAAATCCAAGAGACTTTACTTCTATTTCTATGATGGACGTTACAATCATCTGAAGGATGGCATCATTAACATTGGGGAGAGGGATCCAGAGACTGGGGATTATTCCTGTACTTTGTCCATTTGTATTATGTCCCCGGACGGCAGAAGCAGTGAAATTTATTACACAGGAACAGTGATCTACAGTGATATGCTGATTCGTTTTTCCTTTATTAATTCCTGTAATAAGCTGGAAGAAGCACTACTTTATATCTTTAATCCTCTGGAACAGAGGGATCAGACTCTGGGCCTTCTTTGCTCAATATCCACAGCGGATCTTGTGCCTTGTTCCTTCAAGTGCCTATTAAGTTTAACACCACAGGAAGCCACAGAAGAATTCAGAAAACAGCTACTCTTTACAGATGCTGAAATGAAGAGAATGAAAAAGTTAAACCGTTTGTTGGTGACTAATATTTAGTGAATGAAAACAGATAATAAGAAGACTTTCTTAAAGAGAGTATGATCACTGGCAATTTCATTTGCCATGATTCTGTTAATGCTGGGATGTGTTCTGTTCCCCAGGGGCAGGATGACAATAAAACGGATCTCCAAATCAGACTGGATGATATCTATGATGAAAATGACAAGAATGGTTATAAATGAATGGGAATCTGCGAATAGGAAAAATATTGATATTCTTGCTTGACACAATCATGCCATAATGTTAATATTTACCCGTTGTGAAACACAACAACCCTAGTAGGGGATTGGTCAAATGGTATGACAAGGGTCTCCAAAACCTTTAGCGGGAGTTCGATTCTCTCATCCCCTGTACTGCAAGCTTTCGATTCGAGGGCTTGCAGTTTTTTATTTTAGATTTTTACTATTTGAATAACCGGTTGCGCTAATGCAAAAGCACAAGCAAGCACTTCCACGGAAGGGCAGGACAGCCAGTTTATAGAAGAGGCGAAGTTTTGGAGTATATAAAAGGAATGCTTAATCTATTTCTTCAGCATAATCTTTCCTCAGATATTAAGACCTACACGATAGTGTAGCGGCCTTACCACCTTATCTGCTTCCTTCAGTTTTTCGCGGATTGGAATAAGAATACTAACATTCATACATATTTGTAAAAAGGTAAAAATAAGAATGCCAATATAAATACAATAATTTCAATATATAAATGGGCTGAAAAAGCCTATAATAAGCCTACACAACTAAAATGTGAACAATTTAATACACAAAGTGGTAGAAAATATCTGAGGAATTCAAAATGAAAAGATATCAATTTTATGGTTGGGAGAGCGCTCTTGTTCCAGCCAAAACAAGTGAATATAAAGGAATTGAAAATCCCCAGGATTTATATGACGCCTTGAGCCATATTTGGTGTGCGGATACATGTGCTCCTCGTATGCGTGATAAGTGGACAAAAGAAAATATGACCATGGGCCAGTGTTCCATCACGTCTTTCCTTTGTCAGGATATTTTTGGTGGTAAGGTTTACGGCGTATTAAGACCGGGTGGTAATTATCACTGCTATAACCTAATAGGAGATGCAAAGTTTGACCTGACTTCAGAACAGTTTGGGGATGAAATTTTGTCCTATGAAGATAATTCGGAACAGTCAAGGGAAGTTCATTTTGCCAAGGAAGAAAAGTATCTTCGCTATTTAGAATTAAAAGAAAAATTACTTAAGTACTGCAAGGAAAACTCGCTCAACTAGTGTAAGATGATCGTAATGACACATTGGATTTTTTCTGTTCTTAGGGTTGTTTTCGCAAACACCATTGTAACAGAAGTCCATGTGTCATTTTTTAGTTTCATCAACTGTTGCACTTAGATTGTAAATTCGCCATCCAAAATATCTGCAAAGTTCATTTGGCAAATTATTTGAATCATGTATGGTGCAAATAATTTGCAAGATGCGTATTAGTTCAGATACTTGCTGTAATACTCTTCATAAAGCTTTTCGTTTTCTGGAGTCTTACGAAGCTTGATATCGTGCATGTATTTACGTGAATCCATATTGATGGAAGATACACGAAGTACAATGGCTGCGATATTCATGGAGTGATCACCGATACGCTCACAAGAGTAGAGGATATCATTGAAGATGAATCCCTGCTCTGCAGTACATGTACCAGCTGCGAGACGTTCTACGTGATTTTCCTTGTAAGTTTCACACATTACAGAAATTACATTTTGCAGTGGTTCAATCTTACGAGCGATGTCAACATTACCGCTACGGTAGCAGGCAACAGCCATACGATAAATTTCCTGACAAGCATGAATGATCTTTTCTTCGTCCTTCTTAGCATCCTCAGAAAATTTGATTTTCTTTTCTGCCATTTCGTTGCATGACTTAGAGATGTAAGAAGCGTGGTCGGCAAGTCTTTCGAATTCTCCAATACCCTGAAGAATTTTAGTAGCCTTTTTCTTATCCTGTTCTGATAAGTGCTGAGTTGTTGTCAGCTTCATCAGATATCCGCCGATATGATCTTCGTAATCATCAATCTTATGTTCGTTGTTCTGAATATAAGTGAACTGGTCTGCATCAAAGCCATCCAGTAACATTTCAGTAGAAGCTTCCAGACCGTTGAAGGCTTTATCTACCATCTTAGTCATGGAGTTCTCTACCTCAGAAAGAGCGATAGCAGGTGTTGCCATCAAACGTTCGTCCAGGAAGATTTCCTGCTCTTCCTTCTCGTCTGGGAAGAGTTTCATTGCAAGTTTAACGAAGAGCTTCTGGAACCAGATCAGCACAGCTGTGTTTACTACGTTGAAGATGGTATGGAAAAGCGCGATGTTAAATGTGCTTGCCGTTTTGTCTAAGAAACTAAAGTGCATAAAGGTGTTGAGACCGTAGAAGATAATCAACCACAGAATGGTACCAACAACCTTGATGGCTACGTGGATTGCAGCAACTCTCTTTGCCTTACGGTTTACACCGATACAAGAGAGGATAGCAGTCATACATGTACCAATATTTGCACCCATAATAATAGGAATACCCATTGTCATTGTGATTTGACCTGTCATTGACAGACCCTGCAGGATACCGATGGAAGCTGCGGAAGACTGGATGATACCAGTAATCAAAGTACCAACAAGTACACCAACAAGTGGATTGTTAAAGCTTTCCATCATCTTAGAGAAGGCCGGCAGATCGGCAAGAGGTGCCATGGCATCTGACATAAATGTCATACCTTCCATAAGGATACAGAAACCAACAGCCATAGTACCGATATCTTTTGTTCTCTGCTTCTTTGCAAGCATGATCATAATTGTTCCGATCAAGGCAAAAATCATAGAGAAGTACTTTGGTTTCATCAGATCCATCCAGACATTACCACCCTTGATACCTGTAAGGGACAGGATCCAGGTTGTAAGTGTTGTTCCAACGTCAGCACCGAATATAACACTGACTGTCTGAATCAGTTCCATAATGCCTGAGTTTACAAAACCAACCAGCATTACAGTGGTAGCAGATGAGGACTGAATAGCGATGGTGACAACCATACCAACTATGAAGCCTTTCGCCGGATTATCAGTTACTTTCTTGAGTAGTTTTTCAAGTGATCCGCCGGCCATTTTTTCCAAAGAACTGGAAAGTTGGCTCATTCCAAACAGGAAGAAGGCCAGTCCGCCGAACAATTGAACAATGTTTAAAATAGACACATCGAATTCCCCTTTGAATAAAAAAAATTTTGTGCCACAAATGTCCATCCGGTGAGAGAGTACATTTGCAATATTTAGTTTATAATTTTAATCACGCATTTTGGCGCAATCATAATCATTTTAGCATAATTTGTAAAAAGAAAAAGAGATTTTTAATTGTGCACCCTAGAAACTTGTCAAATTGATACAAAAGACATTAAAATGTGAAGTTGGGAAATGTTGGGAAGATATTTTCAATATAGAATATCAGTAGTATTTAGCATGAGAATGCTAAGGAGAAATTTGAGAAATGAATAAAAATAGTTTTTTACGTATTGTGAAGTATTTGCTGGTGGCAGCATCAGCCGGCATTATTGAGTTCGGCACATTTACGTTGCTTACTTTAATGGGTGTATGGCCATATTGGCCTTGTTATCTGATTGCGCTGGTTTTCAGTGTGCTTTGGAATTTTACATTAAACAGGAAGTATACATTCCGGTCTACAGCAAACGTTCCTGTAGCCATGTTTAAGGTTGCTGTTTATTATGCAATCTTTACACCACTGACAACCATTGGCGGAAATTATCTGGCAGAAAGTATGGGATGGAATGATTTCCTGGTAACCATTATGAATATGCTACTAAATTGTTTGACAGAATATTTATATCAGCGCTATGTGGTATTTGGAAAAACGATTGATACCAGAGTGGATTCTGAAGATGGTGTAGCTGTTGACCAGGACAAGGCCATAGAAGTTCAGGACGAATCTTTAGATGACCAGGGCTGGGAAGAATAGATAATAAATTTCATAGGGGGGAGAATTATGTTTCGGTGTTTGGCATGTGGCGGCGAATTGAGATTTGATGTTGTAAGCCAGAAAATGAAATGTGATTCCTGCAGAGCATTATTTACAATTGATGAGATGCAGAAGAAGTTAATTGAGGGAACAGAAAGCGCTGGTTACGCAGAAGAAGGTCTGTCCCAGGCTGAGAAATTTAAACATCAGCAGAAATTAGAAGACAATATGGAAGTGAATGGTATTGAGAATCTGGGGAAAGCTCCAGAAAAAGATAACCAGGATTCTTCCGAGAAAGAAAAGTATTCCCAGGCAGAGGAGTATATGCAGGGGAGTCTGTTTCAGAAAGAGCAGGGAAGCGAAGATGGAGAACTGAACTTCTCGTCCTTTATGGATTCTGTGGAAGATAATTTAGACGAATTAGAAGAAGCTCAGGAAAAACTGGAGGAGGCCCGGGAAAAAGAAGCGGAAATTCAAAAAGAAAAAGCCTATACCAGTAAGTTTGCCAAGACCCTGTATTCGCAGGACTATAGTGATACAGATTATCATTCTGATAATAAGATGGATGAATGCGGTGACAGTTTTGACAGTGCAAAGGATGGGGAAGATCTTTCTTCTTTAAAGAGAGTGGAATACTCGGAGTTTGCCAGTCGTAAAACAATGAAGGTAACGGTGTTTCGTTGTCCTCAGTGTGGCGGTGAAATATATTCCAATGATGATACGGCAGCTGGTTTCTGTTCCTATTGTGGTGCGTCCACTGTGCTGGAATCCCGTGTCACAGATATCAATCAGCCAGATTTAATCATACCTTTTAAGATTTCAAAAGAAGCGGCTCTTGCTGCCGTGCAGAAAGAGGCCTCTCGTTCAATCTATTCACCAAGAGATATTCGTGCACCAAAGAATCTGAATCAGGTGCGTGGTATTTATATGCCTTATTGGATTTATGATCTGGATGAATCCAGAAACTTTACCTACAAGGCAAAATACGTCATTGGAAAAGGTGATGACTCGGAAGTAAAAACTTTTCGGTGTGTGAATTCAAGAAAATGTACTCTGGAGGGTCTGGCCTTCGACGGTTCCTATGATTTTTCGGATGACTTAAGTCGTGGTATTGAACCCTATGACACAAATTATATGAAGGAGTTTTCTCCTTTATACTTAAGCGGCTTCTATGCGGATGTGGCTGATGTATCTCCAGATACCTATCGCCCAGATGCTGCGGCCCTTATGAAAAAACTGGTGCTCCAGTCTGTAAAGGACAATGTGGAACTATCCAGTTACGGAAACGCAAGCCTTGTTAAAGAAAGTGAAGTAGAGGCAAAAATTTTCCCTAAGGTAAATAAAATTCGTAGAGCGGTATTCCCAGTCTGGTTCATGGTATTTCGAACCAAAGACCGTGTTGCCTATGGAGCGGTGAATGGTGCAACGGGAAAGGTTGCATTGGATCTACCAATTAGTATTGGCAAGTTCATTACCGGAACCGCCATATTTACGGCAATCATATTTGCGTTCCTATCTACTTTCCTGAAACCAAGACCAGGTCTTTTGCTCTTTATTGCAGCCCTGATTTCTCTTTATGAGATGTCTTCCAACAATGAAGAAATCAGGCAGATTTGTACGAGAATTAACGGCAAGTTTGCTGCTGGTCGAAGAATGGAAAGTTTTATTGCGGAATACAAGCGCAAAAGGCGAAATGAAATTCTCAACATGATATTTGCTAATATGGTACTGGTTCTTTATGTTCTCTTTAATATCACACTTGGAGATATGAAGCTGGTATCTAAAGTCTTCCTGGTCCTTACAGATGTGGACTATTTCATGCTGATTATGCTGATCATGTTAATTATTGGCTGCATTTTTTACATTCTGGGCCTGCGAAATTTTGCCAAATGTGATGAACTAAAGGGGCTACCTTGTTCCACCTTGAATCTGATTTCACTGATTCTTTTGTTCCTGGTATCCTTGCTGGCACCTCAGGATAAAATGATGGTATCTGGTGCCGTGATTATTTCTTTACTTAGTATTTTGATTTTGCAGTTTGATACCATTGCAAAATATAACATTTTGACAACACAGCCATTGCCTCAGTTCACGACGCATATAGGAGATCATGATTATGAATAGTTTATTTGTATTTTTACTTTCTCTGATTTTAGCGATGATGTTGAATTTCCTTTTGGTTAAAGTAACCACAAGACGTAAAGTTGCCAAGACTCTGGATCTTAAGTGGGCAGGTCGCTATCTGGATGATTTCCAGGATCCTGTTCGCCAGGAAGAAGTTGGAAGCATCAGCGATCGTTTTAAGTTTTAAAGAAAATGTCATAAAACTGATACAAATAGTAAGAACTTAATAAATAAATATAAGAATTCTTGTTAGATTGGCGAGAAAGTTTTTATTATTTGGAGCAAAAAAAGGCGCCAATGAAAGAGGCACCAATGAAAGAGGCGGATAGATTAGTTTCTATCCTTCGCAGAGTTGGTGCCTTTCTTATGTAATGTGGGAGATAATTGTGGACACAAATCTTAAGCAAAAAAAGATTTTGATGAAATCAAGTCAGAATCAAAAAATGAAAGATGCATATACTGCATTCGAGAAGAATCTATCTACGAGTATGTTTGTTTGCATTCTTCTGGTACTGGTAGGAGAAATTATTTATTTTTTTGCCCTGAAAAAACAGATATTTCTAAGGAAAGAAATGCTGGCATATATTTTACGTTATATTGTTTCTCCATTTATCGTTAATATGATCTGTTGGTGTATCTGGCGCCTGGTTTTAGTCAAGAGTAAGGACGATTTTGCCAGAGCTTTAACCGCCCTCTTATCCATGTTGTTCATTGGTGCCAATATTCTGATAACTCATAATGTTCTTACCGGCCTTTACGCGGTGCTGGTAGTTGTGCCTTTTATTGCCTTGGTTTATGAGAATCGTAGAATTACAAGGATAACATTTGGTGCCACTGTTTTGGTATATGCCATCAGCATGGTTATCATTTATTTCTGGTCAGAAAATCTTCCGAATCGTTTTGTCTTAAATGCAGTTGCAGGTGCTTCGGCGATTTCCATTGCAGCTGTCATTGTCTTTCATGTAGAGCGCTTCACAATTCGTAGAAAACATCTTGTGGATGAAGGATACCAGGAGAATCTGCAGCTACAGAAGGATGCCCGTTACGATAAGCTCACAGGCGTTATGAATTATGCGGGATTCCTGGCAATGATTGAATGCTTCCTGAGTATTGATGTTAAGGATAATGTAGGAGATGACTACATTAAGGTTGTTGAAAATACACCAATCCAGGCAAATGAACTGCCCGGCGATGTATATCTCTCCATTTTAGATCTGGATCATTTCAAATTAGTAAATGACGAGTTCGGTCATGATGTGGGAAACATTGTTCTGGAAAGAATGGGAAAAATTCTTCAGCAGTATACAGGTAATAATATGCAGACTGCTCGCTTTGGCGGAGAGGAATTTATCATTGTCTTTTACAGAACGGATTATGATGAGGCTATGAGAACCCTGAAGGAGATTCATGATACATTTGGAAATTATTATTTCCCAGAAGTGAAGAAGAAGCTTTCCTTCAGTGCAGGTCTTGCCAAGTTCGAAAATGGCATGACTTTAAAAGAACTCTTTAATAAGGCGGATCAGGCTTTATATCATTCTAAGAATAACGGAAGAAATCAGATTACGGTGGCTTAGTAAGGACACGTAATCTTCGAAAAACTGCTTTTTCCTGCACAGTTCATTTGCAGGAATCCATAGAAAATCTGGGTCCATGCTCTCCTCTTTGGGGAGTGCATGGATTCTTTTTTTTATGTTAAAATATGTATGTTGAAAACGTGGGTATTTATTAATTTTTGGGAAAATGGGTGATGCTATGAAAAAGAATCTGAATTATATTTTGCTGGGGCTTGCAGGCCTCTTACTAATCGCCACAATTGTGATTTCTCTTACCCTGGGTAAGAAGAAACCAGAGGCCACTAGTCAGGCAAGCACAGAGCGAAAGTCTATTATGCCAACAATCACCACAGAAGTGGTGGTGGAAATCACGGATGAGGAAGTGGAACAGGCCCTGGAGCCAGTATCTGAACTGATCACCATGAACTACCGCTACAAGGATGTTGGTTCTTACACCTCTTATAAAACTTGGTTCGATGATGAGAAAATTCCATTTACAACCGACTACCAGCTCTTTACCTACACAGGTACTGTGAAGCTGGGATATGACTTCTCCAAGGTGACTTATTCCGTGGACAATGAAAATAAGAAAATAACCGTAACCCTGCCTGAGGTAGAGGTCATTGCAAATGAGATTGACCACGATTCCTTTGAAGTGCAGGATGAGAAGTCTTCTGTTTTTAATCAGCAGAGCTTTGATGATTTTGCCTCTGTGGAAAATGAACTGATCGAAAAGAAGAATGCAGAAGTGCTTGCCGATGATGAAGCAGTGGAAGAGGCAAGTCAGAATGCAGAACTGATTATGAAGGACTTCCTTCAGCAGAATGAAAAGTTTGATGAATACGACATTGTTTTCCTGAAGGCGAAGGATTCTAAGGGAGAATAGGAAGAGGAAAATAGATGACAAATTATTTTAAGAAGAATAGTAATCAGTTAATCGTAGTACTGGTATTTCTGGTACTGGCCATTTTTTCATTTTTTGCCATGTCCAAGATTTATGATGCAAAGCCATGGTTCCCAGGAGCTAGCCAGTCTTTAGATGATAAGAAGCTGGAAGTTATGGGACTTGCTTCTTCGTCCACAGGTGCCAGTGTTGCCATTACCCTTTTACCAGGGGATATTGGAACGACAGTTGCGGATAAGATGGCAGATTTAAGCGGATATTTCATTATGATTGTTATTGTGATTTATCTGGAAAAATTCCTTATGTTATTTGCAGGTACTTTAGTATTCAAAGTCTTGATTCCAGTGTCCTGTCTTGCCTTTATTGTGGGAATTCTTTTCCCAAGGATCAGGTACTGGGCCAACCAGATGGGAGCAAAACTTCTGGTGATGGCGGTTCTTTTCCTTTTCATTATTCCTCTTTCTGTGGGCATATCCAATAAGATTGACCAGTCACATCAGGCTGACTGGAACCAGACCATTGAAAATGCAAAGCAGAGTGCGGAAGAAATTCAAAATTCAGATCAGAGTATTCTGGAGACTGTACAGAGTGCAGCAACAGCCTTTGTGGAAACATTTAAAGAACTGTTAAATGACATGATTGATGCCATTGCGGTTCTGATTGTTACTTCTTGTCTGATTCCAGTTCTGGTAATCCTTTTATATCTGTGGATTATGAAATTACTTTTTGGTTTTTCACCAAGTCTGCCAGCTATGCCAAGGGGAAGTAATTTGACCAAGGCCTATCGAAATAAGAAGCATGATATGGATGCCTAATAAAAAAGCCCGACAATTTGTCGGGCAAAATATTGGCATTTAGAAAGCCCGGTCTTGGGGAGGCCGGGCTAAATGTGGGGGGAAGGTTATGTTCCTTCTTCTCTTGAAGAAGTTATTATTATGATACATAAAGTTTGTGAAAAAGTTGTGAAATCGATGCGAATTATGCGTAAATTTTCATACTAAAATTACGCAGGATGCATAGAAGAAATGATAGATTTTATAGGCTTTTCCGGCGAAAATAATAAAAATATGCAGGGGACTGAAACAGGACTTTGCGTCAGTGCTGGAGTTCGTTTTTATGAATGACAGCAAATTCGTATCAAAAGTTTGCGAAGTTTTGGTAAACTATGATTCGAAGAAAAATGCCTGGCAAGTTCATTTGCCGGCATTGATTCAGCTAGGAGTATAGACAAATGAAACGAATTGACAATTTAAAATGGGACAAATTAGATAACACAGCGATTTTGTTCCCGGTTATTGCAAAAGAAGGTACCACAAATGTATATCGAATTTCTGTGGTATTGAAAGAAGAAATACAGGAAAATTTATTACAGCAGTCCTTGAATGAAGTCCTGCCTTATTTTGATGTCTTCCGTAATCGTATGAAGATGGGTATCTTCTGGTATTACTTTGAGACAAATCGAAAAAAGCCACCTACAGTACAGAAGGAATGCACGTATCCTTGTCAGTATATTAATCCAAATCTTAACAGGGATTATCTTTTCCGAGTTTCCTATTTCAAGAACCGTATTAATCTGGAGGTTTTCCATGCCATTACGGATGGAGCGGGGGCTATTAATTTCCTTAAGGAACTTGCTTTTAAGTATTTGCGTCTGGCTCATCCGAAGCTGGCGGAAAAACTGGGAGATGATCTGGATGAAATGACTTCTCTTAATCATGATGATTCCTATATGAAGAATTACAAGGGACGTCAGAAAAAGATTTATCGTACACATCGTGCGGTTCAGATTCATGGACGCAGACTGCCAATCGATCAGATTGGTGTTATTCATGGTATTGTGCCGGTACAGGAGTTGAAGAAGGCTGCCAAGGAAAAGGGAATGACCATCAATTCTTATGTGGTGGGTACTTTCGTCTGGGCTATTTACCAATCCTATTTGCATGGATCACCATCCAAGCTGCCAATTTCCATTAACGTGCCTGTAAATTTACGACCATATTTTAATTCCAATACCAATAAGAATTTCTTCATTATGATTTCTGCTGTCTTTAAGCCGGAGAAAGATGATTATACTTATGAAGAAGTGCTGGAGATTATTGAAGAGAGTATTAGCAGTCAGCTGAAGAAGGATACCATGGAGAAGATTATTGGCTACAACGTATCCAATGAGACCAACCTGATCCTCCGAGCTATTCCTCTTTTCATTAAGAAGTTTGCTATGAGATATGTATATTACAAGTCTGCCAAGGCAAATACATCCACGATTTCCAACGTGGGTTCTGTACAGGTTCCAGAAGAGTATGAGGAATTCATTGATCGCTTTACAGCTATGCTTTCCTTATCCAAGGGCCAGAATGTGAAATGCGTACTTTGTTCCTTCAAGGATCAAATGACCTTGTCTTTCACATCTAACCTGATTAATTCAGATATTCAGCGGGCTTTCTTTAGCAAGCTGACTGAACAGGGAATTTCTGTAAAGATTGAAACGAATGGAGCTTATTATGAGTAAATGTATCCGATGTCATGTTGAAGTCCTGGACGACAGCATCATTTGTCCTCTTTGCCAGGGCGTTCTGAAGAAGGATGTCACAGAGAAGAAAATTAAATATGAGAGCAGTAAGTTAGAGGCTGAAAAGGCTCTGAAAGAAACAGAAGAAAAGGAAGATACGAAGAAGGCTAAGAAAGAAAAGGCTAAGAAAGAGAAGGCAGAGGATGTACAGGAACCTGTATCCAGATCCGCTTCTTATCCAAATGTCATTGCTTCCACGCGTCGTATGCAGTTCGTTATGCGAATTGTGTTCTTTGCGGCAGTGCTGGCGGAGACAGTCTGCATCCTTGTCAATAAACTGACCTTCAAAAATATCTGGTGGTCTGCCATTGTGGGTGTGGGCCTTCTCTTTGGTTATCTCACCCTTTACATTCTCTTCCACAACAAGAAGAGTCTGCAGAAAACCATTTTGATTGAAATGATTCTGGCTGTCATTGCCAGTGTGGGAATTGATGAAATGCTGGGCTTCACCGGCTGGTCATTCACCTATGCCATTCCCATCACCATGATTTCTGTGGACGTGGCAGCCCTTGTGCTTATGATTGTAAACATCGAGAACTGGCAGACTTTCATCATGTCCGAAATCGTGACACTCTTATTTTCAGTTGTTTTACTGGTACTGGGATTGAATCATGTAGTTCCTTTTGGAATCATGACTTATATTTCGATTTTTGTATGTGGCTTCATCTTCCTGGGCACCATTACCTTTGGTGAGAAGATGGTTGTGAGAGAAATCGAAAGACGTTTCCGTATATAGAAGAATATGGCAAATGAGATGCGCAGTTCATTTGCCAAAATAAAAATGTGAGGAATAGATTCTTGGGAAAAAAAGAACTGAGTCATAAGGGAAAAATCGTCCGTGATATTGTTGCGGCCTTAAATTCCTACGACAATTTTACAGAACGTGCATCAAAGGCGAGTGCAGTGTCGGAGCTGGAGGGCTTCGATTACCCGCCTTTTTTTCAGTCGGAGATTATAGAGTTGCCTCATCATGCCAAGATGGAGAAGCTGGTGAGAGATGATTCTAAGATTCAGGATGGGGAATTCAGTACGTCCATTACTCCCCATGACGAAAGCTATGGGCTGACTCAAAATCCAGAAGAGAAATATGTCATTCTCCACCTGCATGGTGGAGGCTATGTGGGTGCCTTTAAGAAGAATTATCATAGAGTGGCTGGTTATTATTCCGAGGTATCCCATGGAATGGATGTGTATTCTTTGGACTACCGTGTGGCACCAGAATTCCCATTTCCTGCGGCAGTGCAGGATGCAGTGGATGCCTTTCATTATATTCTGGTACAGGGCATTAAAGCAGACCATATTTTCATTGGTGGGGACTCTGCAGGTGGGGGGCTGGGACTGGCTCTTTCCATGTATTTACGAGATGAGAAGGGTATGATTCCAGCAGGACTCATTCTCATGTCTCCCTGGGCAGATACATCTGCCAGCGGTCCATCTTATACAGAGAATACAGAAATCGATCCTGTATTTGGTGGTAGCCGTTCCGCTCTGATATTTGAGAATCCATATGCCATGGATGCGGATAAGCAAAATCCAATGCTGTCACCAGTTTTTGGAGACTTCGTAGGTCTTCCACCTATGCTTGTGCAGACAGGAACGGATGAAATGCTGCTAAGTGATTCGGAGACTGTGGTGGAGAAGGCGAAAAATTCCGGCGTGAAGGTTCGATATACAAAGTATGAGGGAATGTTCCATGTCTTCCAGATGGCAGGGCCTATCATGGAAGAGTCCAGACGTGCCTGGACTGAGGTAGGAAAGTTTATAAATGCCGTGAAGAATCTTGCTGACCTATAAGGTGAGCGTTCGCTTATGATTCGTATTTGAACAGAAGATAATCTGTAGAGCTTCTATTCGGGGAAATAAATTAATGAGATAAATCAAGCACACCTTAGGAGACTGACCAAGATGGGAAATCTGGAGGGAGACTTCCTGTGGAGAAATAGGAGATTATGAAGGAAATGGACGAGAAAAAAATCCGAGAGAATTATAGAAAACTGACTCTGGCTTTGATTGAAAAGGGACTTACCATCACTACTATGGAGAGCGCCACTTCTGGCCAGATTGCTTCTCTGATTACAGATACAGAGGGTTCTTCTGCCATCTTTCATGGAGCCTTTGTTACCTATTGCAATGAGGAGAAAATTAAAAGAGGTGTGCCTGCTGAGATTATTGAGAAGTACTCGGTATATTCGGAGGAAACAGCGCGAGCTATGGCAGAAGCAGTGAGAAGGGCTATTCCATCTGATCTTGCCATTGGTGTCACAGGAACCATGGGTAATGTGGACCCTGCCAATGCACAAGCGTCCTGCCCAGGCAAGGTATATTTTGCCATCGCTCTGGAGGGAAAAACGTATTCCTATCAGACGGATATTCCTGTTCAGGACAGCCGACTGGATTATAAACTTCTGGTGGCAGAAAAAATTTATGAAAAAATAATTTTTCTTATGTAACAAATGCAATGGTCTTGCAAGCTTCAATTTTATATAATCCATTTACAATTCTAATTCGTCTGGTGGAAAAGACCGAAATTGTTTTCGAAACTAGATGTCCTATTTTTTCAATCTAAAAAATCAATCACTGGATATACTAAATTTATGAATTCTAGCAGGTGCAGTGCTTGCAAATGAACTGTGTTAAATAAACTGTATCAAATAATGTCCTTAATGGCTCTCTAATCTAGAAAAAATAAGAGGTTTTCGCCATTTTTTTACTTCCAGGGAAATTTTACATAAACACTATATTTAGTAGCAGAATATTAAAATAAACACTAGCAGTTGTGTTTTTATCAAAAAAAGTTATAGACAAAGCAGAGCCTCAATGGTACTATAATCGTGTAGCCAAAAACTGACATACCGAAAGCGTATGACTTCTGGGTTGCAGGTAACACAGGGGTGTAAAAGGTTATAAATTTTTTGAGGAGAAACACAATGATTTACGATGAAACACTTGATGGGAATTTAGATTTAGATGACATTAAAATGTGCGTTATGAAGCGTTCGGGGGAACGTGTGCCATTTAATCCAGAAAAGATTACAAACGCTATTCACAAGGCTAACCGTGAAGTTGGTATCATTACAGAGCGTTTAACAGAAGATGAAATTAATAAGATTGTTTTAGGTATTGTTAAGGATGCTACCAATGCAGGTCGTGACCTTTCTGTAGAAGAAATTCAGGATAAGGTTGAAGATGGTCTCATGTCTACTGGTAAGACACGTGCAGCAAGACTTTATATCACATACCGTTATAAGCATAACGAAATGCGTAAGATGAGCGAAGTTGATCAGAAGATCGCCGGCGTCGTTGAACGTGAAAATGAAGAAGTTAAGCAGGAAAACTCCAATAAGAACCCAACAGTTCTTTCTGTACAGCGTGATTACATGGCTGGTGAGTGGAGCCGTTACTACACAAATAAGTACCTGCTTCCTGATGATATCGTTCGTGCACATAAGGAAGGCGTTATTCACTTCCATGATGCAGACTACTTTGCCCAGACAATGCACAACTGTGATCTTGTAAACCTGGATGACATGCTTCAGAACGGCACAAACATCAGTGGTACACATATCGACAGACCAAGATCATTTGCTACAGCTTGTACAGTAGCTTCACAGATTGTTGCTCAGGTTGCTTCTAACCAGTACGGTGGACAGACAATTACTCTTTCTCATCTGGCACCATTCGTAGATGTCAGCCGTCAGAAAATCTTCAAGAGACTGACAGAAGAACTGGAGGAAGTTGGCGCTTCTATTACAGATGATGAGATGAAGGCTCTTGTTGAAAAGGAAGTACGTAAGGAAGTTGAAAGTGGATGTCAGACAATCCAGTATCAGCTGATTACTTTACAGTCAACCAATGGACAGGCTCCATTCGTTACAGTATTCATGTACCTTCATGAAGTACCAGAAGGACAGACGCGTGCTGACCTTGCTATGATCATCGAAGTAATGCTTCAGCAGAGAATCCTTGGCGTTAAGGATCGTACAGGCGTTTATATTACACCTGCTTTTCCTAAGCTTATTTATGTTCTGCAGGAAGATAACATTACAGAAGATGCACCATACTTCTATTTGACAAAGCTTGCTGCCGAATGTACAGCAAAGAGAATGGTTCCTGATTATATTTCTGAGAAAAAGATGCTGGAACTTAAGGGCGATGTTTTCCCATGTATGGGATGTCGTTCATTCCTGACACCTGACCGTTTCACAGATGCAGGAGTTGGTAATATTTCAAAGGCTAAGAATTATGTAGAAGGCAAGCACCGTTACTACGGTCGTTTCAACCAGGGGGTTGTAACACTTAACCTTGTTGATGCAGCTTGTTCTTCAGGCAAGGATATGGAAAAGTTCTGGGCAATCATGGACGAACGCCTTGACCTCTGCCACAGAGCATTGCAGATTCGTCACAACAGACTGCTTGGTACACCTTCGGATGTAGCTCCAATCCTTTGGCAGGATGGTGGTCTTGCACGTCTTGCACCAGGTGAAACCATTGATAAGCTTCTTTTTGATGGCTATTCAACAATTTCTCTTGGTTATGCTGGTCTTGCAGAGTGCGTTTATTACATGACAGGCGTTTCTCATACAACACCAGAGGGCAAAGAGTTCGGTCTTAAGGTTATGCAGATGCTGAATGATGCCTGCAAGAAGTGGAAGAGCGAAGAGAATATCGACTATTCCGTATACGGCACACCACTGGAATCAACAACATACAAGTTCGCTAAGAACCTTCAGAAGAGATTCGGTAAGATTCCAGGCGTTACAGATAAGAACTATATTACAAACAGCTATCACATCCATGTTACAGAAAATATTGATGCATTTGATAAGCTGACTAAGGAAGCAGCATTCCAGGCACTTTCACCTGGTGGCGCTATCTCTTATGTAGAAGTTCCAAACATGCAGGATAACATTCCAGCAGTACTTGCACTTCTTCAGCATATCTACAACACAATCGTTTATGCTGAGCTGAATACAAAGTCAGATTTCTGTGAAGAGTGTGGCTTTGATGGAGAAATTCAGATCCAGGAAGATGAAACAGGTAAGCTGATCTGGAAGTGCCCTAAGTGCGGAAACACAGATCAGTCTAAGATGCACGTTGCCCGTCGTACATGCGGTTACATCGGAACACAGTTCTGGAACCAGGGACGTACAGCTGAAATCAAGGACCGTGTCCTTCACCTATAAATAAGGGAAAGCGATAAAACGTTTATGGCTAAATCTAGCAAATGAACTTGTCGGAAATTCCATTTCTAAAGAAGGATGTATTTGGGATTAGGCAATGAGAACATCTCATTTGCGGAGGTACTCTTATGAATTATGGAATGATTAAACCATTTGATATTGCAGATGGCGAGGGGGTTCGTGTCAGCATTTTTGTATCTGGCTGCACCAATCATTGTTATAACTGTTTCCAGCCAGAGACCTGGGATTTCAATTACGGAAAGCCATATACATTAGAGACGGAAGAAACATTGATGCAGGAGCTGTCTAAACCCTATATCGCCGGGCTGACCATGCTGGGTGGAGATCCTATGGAGTTTTCCAATCAGGAAGAACTGGTCAAACTTTGCAGGCATTTTAAGGAGAAATTCCCTAAGAAAAATATCTGGTGCTATACAGGATTCCTTCTGGATGAAGATCTATTAGTTGGCGGAAAACGTCATGGAGAGTATACAGATGAATTTCTTTCTTACATCGATGTTTTAGTGGATGGAAAATTTGTGGAGGAGCTGAAAGATATTTCCCTGAAATTCCGTGGCTCCAGCAATCAGAGAGTCATTGATGTAAAGAAATCTCTGGATGCAAATGAGATTGTTCTTTATTTGGAATAGATTGTGCCACATTCAAAGAAGAGTGTGAAAATATAGCAAATTTGGCAGGCCATATCCTAGGGTGTGGCCTCTTTTTGTGGTATACTTGTGGCAGTGTGAGTTATGAAAAAACACAGGAAAAATAAGGATTTTATGCGATGTCACTTTGGGCCATGGGTGATTTTCACCTGAACTTTTCTCAGCCAGAAAGATCGATGAATCAGTATGGAAAAGTCTGGGTAAATCATGAGAAGAAAATATTTATGAACAGCCAGAAGATGATTTCTCCGGAGGATACTTTTGTGGTAACGGGAGATCATGGCTGGGGCAGAAGAATTAATTCCTGCCAGCCGGACATGGATTTCATTGCTTCCCTTCCGGGACGTAAGATTCTCCTTCGAGGCAATCATGATATGTTCTGGAACACCAAGAAAACAAAGCAGTTAAATGAATTCTTTAATCCAAGACTCTATTTTCTACAGGATAATTTTTACAGCTACCAGGCGGCAGACGGTAAGGAATATGCCCTGTGCGGCACAAAGGGTATCTGTTTTGAGAACCTGACGACCTATGAGCAGTTCTTGAAACTACTGGATCGGGAGACCCAGAGAATGGAGAAGTCTGTGGGAGAGGCCTGGCAGGCAGGCTACCGCAACTTTGTATTATTCCTGCACTATCCACCAACAACGATTGGGGAAAGCACAAGCCCTTTTACAGAAATTGCAGAAAGAGTTGGTGCGAGCCATGTGGTATATTCACACAGCCATGGGGAAGCCAGATTCCATGACAGCTTACAGGGCAAGGTCAGAGGAGTAAATTATCATCTGGTTTCTGGAGATTTCCTGGATTTTAAGCCAGTGAAGATTCTTGATTAATAGATTTGATTCAGGTGAAGAAAATGAAAATCGGTATTTTTGATTCTGGCATCGGTGGGGTATCCGTGTTACACGAGGCACTGCATCGACTGCCAAATGAAGAGTATATATTTTATGCAGATGTGGACCATGTGCCATATGGAAAAAAAGAACCGGAAGAGATTCAGGGATTTGCAGATGCCATCATGCAGTTCATGATTCAGAAGGGGGTAGATGCTGTGGTTATCGCCTGTAATACGGCGACTTCTGTGGCGGTACCTTTCCTTCGAGAGAAGTATAAGAATCTTCCTATCATTGGCATGGAGCCAGCGGTTAAGCCGGCTGTAAAGATGAGGGGAAAGGACAGAGTTCTGGTCATGGCAACTCCTGTGACTATTCGGGAAAACAAGCTACATGATTTGCTTCAGAAGGTGGATACAGAGCATTCCTGTGACCTTCTTCCTATGCCGGAGCTTGTGACCTTTGCTGAGAAGGAGAACTTCTCAGATCCTGCCATTCTGGATTATTTGAAGAAGCAGTCTGCCAGCCTGCCACATCCAATATCTGAATATTCGGTAGTGGTTCTGGGCTGTACACATTTCAACTATTTCAAGCCACAGTATCGTCAGATGTTCAGTGAGGATACAAGCTTCATTGACGGCAATGCCGGCACAATCCGGCATCTTGCAGATGTGCTGGGATTGAAGCTGACAGATGAGGTGAAGGCTGTAAGGAAGGAAACTTCACAGGCATGTGTTGCCGTAAATGAAGAAAAAGTCAGCTATTATTTCTCTGGCAGACCAGTAGAGGATGAAAAGGAATTGCAGATATTTAAGCATCTGCATGAGAGATTAGAAGAGGTAAGAAGTTTTTAAATCGATATACACAAATAGGCATTACATTTGCAAATAGATTGATAGAAATGAGATTTATATGGAAGAGAAGAAAGAATTTAAAGATGTAAATGAGATGACTCCAGCAGAGCAGAAGGCGCGCCTGCAGAAGGCGGAAGCCATTCTTGCGGAGCAGGAGAAGAGCCGGGGCACCACTTGTGATACTTGTGCCTACTATGCCTTTGATGAGGAGTATGGTGGATATTTGTGTGATATCAATATGGACGAAGATGACTTTGCGCGACTGATGGAGAAGCGTGTTAAGGCCTGCCCATATTATAAGAATGGGGACGAATACAGGGTTGTTCGTCACCAGAATTAAGCTGGGCCTTGGGGTGGCGAAAGCTAGGTAGAAGGTATCAAAAGACTTGTGAGGAGACAGCGTATGGAACGAGATACACTTATGATTGGTGGAGTGGAATTTAACTCCAGATTTATTTTAAGTTCTGGTAAGACAGGGCATTACACAAATGAGTTGATTCATTCAGCAATTGATGATGCGGGAGTTGAAATGATTTCCGTGGCTTTATCTCATCTGAATGAAGAGGATAATGGTTTGAAACAGGCACCAGAGGGCATTAAGTTTTTGCCTACGACTCTGGGTGCAAGAACTTTAGATGATGTGATTAAGATGGCTCACCTTTCCAAGGATAGAGGACTGGGAAATTTTATTAAGGTGGAGATTTTACATGACCTGAAATATGAACTTCCAGATAACGATGCCACAGTGGAAGCCACAAGAATTCTGACAGAGGAAGGCTTTAAGGTATTGTCCTATTTCTATCCAGATATGGTGCTGGCTGAGGAACTGGTTAAGGCGGGAGCGGTGGCCATTATGCCACTGGCATCTCCATCTGGTTCCAGCAAGGGACTGCAGACCAGAGATTTTATTGCAGCCATGATTGGAAGATTTGACGTGCCAATTATTGTGGACGCAGGAATTGGCAGACCATCCCAGGCTTGTGAAGCCATGGAAATTGGTTGTGATGGTATTATGGCGAACACAGCCCTGGCAACAGCAGATAACCTGCCAATGATGGCAAAAGCATTCCGCAATGCCATTGATGCTGGTCGTCTGGCTTACCTGTCTCGTAAGTAAAGATAGGCATTCCACTTAGACTTGGATGAATACGCAATTCAAATGGGCTGACTTTTACAAAAGTCAGAAGATGTGGTAACGTATACGCGGTAAAGAATTATTTGGCAGCTGGCTGTCAAATTTAAGAAATAGAAATGAAAATAGAAATGAGGAAAAAATAATGGCTAATAAAATCGGCCGCAATGATGCATGTTGGTGTGGTAGTGGTAAGAAGTATAAGACTTGTCATGAAGCGATTGATCGCAAGATTGAAATGTTTAAGAATCAGGGAGCTCTGGTTCCTTCACGTGCACTGCTGAAAACTCCTGATCAGATTGAAAAAATTAAAGAAAGTGCAAAGATTAACATCGCTTGTCTGGATGCAGTAGCAGAGCAGATCAAGGCTGGTATGAGCACAGCAGAAATCGATAAGATTGTTTATGATACAACAATCAAGTATCACGGAATTCCTGCACCTTTAAACTATGAAGGTTTCCCTAAGTCCGTTTGTACTTCTATTAATGATGCAGTTTGTCATGGTATTCCTTCTGAGGATGAAATCCTTCAGGATGGTGATATCATCAACGTTGACTGTTCAACAATCTTAGATGGTTACTTCTCAGATTCATCGCGTATGTTCATGATTGGTAATGTATCAGCAGAAGATAAAAAACTTGTTGAAGATGTAAAGAAGGCATGTGAGCTTGGCCTTGAGCAGGTTAAACCCTGGGGCTTCCTGGGAGATATGGGCCAGACAATCAATGACTTCTGTAAGAGTCAGGGCTACAGCGTTGTTCGTGAAATCGGCGGACATGGTGTTGGACTTGAATTCCATGAGGAACCTTGGGTTTCTTATGTAACAAAGAAGGGCACAGATATGCTGATGGTTCCAGGTATGATGTTCACCATCGAACCAATGGTTAATATGGGCGCACCAGATGTGTTCGTAGATTCCGATAATGACTGGACAGTATATACAGAAGATGGTTCCAAGTCAGCACAGTGGGAGTTTCAGGTCCTTGTCACAGAAGACGGATATGAAATCATTTCTTACTAATTTAGCAAATGGAATGTGCTAAGATTTATGACTTTCCCAGGGACATAAGTTTGGCCACCAGGACAAAATAAAGAAGCGAGAATTTATAATTTGAATTCTCGCTTTTTTGATTGCGAAAGGTTTTGGAATAAGCGACAAGTTCATTTGCCGGTTGTTTAAGGCATAAGGGTTGCAGTAGGTGCTGCTTCGTCAGGCTGGATACCACCAAATACCTGGTCCATGTCTTCTACGATACTGTTGTCCAAATCTCCACGAAGAACCATTTCACGCATGATTTCCATGGCCTTTTCGTGAGAGAAGCCTACTTTATAGGCACGCTTTTCTGTAAGAGCCTGATAGATATCGCAACAGGTCATAATCTGTTCTTCCTTGGAAAGATTCTTGGCAGTAAGGCCGTTTGGATATCCTTCTCCATTAATCTTTTCATGGTGATTGGATGCCCAGCGTACAACCTCGTCCATTCCCTTGGAATGAATCTGGGAAAGAATCTGGTAGGTATAAATAACGTGACGTTTCATCACAAGATATTCTTCATCTGTAAGTTTGGCTGGCTTCTGCAGAATCTCATTTGGAATCATAAGTTTACCAATGTCATGCAGGGCGCCTGCCAGATAGAAACGAGTCTTTTTATCTTCAGGGAAGCCATAGAACTTTGCCATGTTTTCCGCATTCTCTGCCACACCAATGGAATGACGGCAGGTGTAGTGCTGCTTAAAGTCCACAATACGAGCGAACAGAGTTGCCAGGTTTCTAACCTCTGAGAAGGAATATTCATCATTAAAATGCTTGGTTGCTTTTGCCAGATAAGTGTCTAACTGGTTATCAGATAAATGCATAAGATCTTTGTACTTAAAGTTCTTTGTAAAGGTCTCTGCAAGATCTGGAGCAAAGAAGGATCTGGTTTCGTTGGTTACGAAATAAAGAATTTCCTTATAAATATCCTTGGTTGGACTTCGAAGATCGAATTTTTCTTCAATCATATAAGCCAGATGCATGAGCTGAGCTTTGATTGGAGTACGATCGAAGGTATGTTCGAATGGACCAGAACCGTCAGAACATTCTCTGTGTAAGAGGATGACATCACGGTTATTGGTACGGAAAGGTACGTACTTCATATTGTTTTCCGCAATGATACAACGACGGATGTTAAAGTCATTTTCGCTGTAACCGGTTCCCTGGTTATATTTCATATATTCCAGTTCTTCCTGATTGACTTCGGTCAGGGAATTATCATGGAGAATAGAAAAAGAAACCAGGTCTGTCAAATCATTGTTAGAAAGACCCATCATCTTACCTGCCATAATAGAAATAGCGGCAATACGCTTTGAATGACCAGGACGAATCTTGGTAGCAAGTTCGTTATCATGAGAATTCAAAAGCTCGTCCTCTGCGTTATCTAAGGCAGAAGATACCGCATATAAAATTTCATTTAAATTGATTTTCAAATGGATTTTCCTCACTTTTGAGATGCATCTGAACCGATGGACTCTCAGAATCAAAAAGGCATGAAAAATGGTCACACACACCTAAACGAATTTTACCGCATTTTCATTATTATGTAAATGAAACAGCGTGCGCAATCTGTCTCTAAATTGGAAACAGATTGCGCAGAATGACCTTGTATTAATTTGTATGAATGGGGAACTTACATAAGGAGTGACAGAATTAAAAGTAGCAGAGTCACGACATAAAAGGCAAACATACCGGGAGCCAGGAAAATGGTCTTGCTGCGAATGTCCTTAGGAAGGGAACCAGGAATATCCTGTACCATAAATGCCTTGCAGTTGAGAATAAACATGATAATACCAGTAATCATAAGAGCCATATAGAAAAGACCATAGGCTACGGTTACGACCTGATTGTTTCCCTGACTTACATAGAGGCTGACTACAGAACCCATGAAGTTCACCATCATATGCAGGAAGATTGTGTACTGAATCTTACCGGTGTTGAGATAAATGCTGGCGAAAATCATACCGATAATAAAGGCGTAGAAGAACTGGTACACATTTGCATGGAATAGACCAAACATGAGGCCAGAAAGGATAATGGCCATCTGGCGACTGATTGGTCCAATACGATCCAGGAGAAGCTTACGGTAGAGGAACTCTTCAATGATTGGAGCAATAATAACAACGGTGAGAATGATCAGGGCAGGATTAACCTGCATCACAAGATCACTGACAGCATTTTCAGCGGTTACTCCAGGAATTAAATTGAGAAGTTTTCCCAAAACCTGACCAAGGAGAGCACCGGCGAACATGCCCGCCATACAGATTGTAAATACAGCAAAGAACCAGCCCACTGTAATCTTTCTTGGATATGGCTTCAGTTTTGGCAGATTTCTTACCATAAGATAAACCACTGGAAAAGCAAATAAATAAGAAGGAAGAGTTCCTACAAGTAATTGCATATTGGCGTTTTTTGCTAAATCAGGGGCTACACTTTGGATGAAGAGCATGATCAGTGTGGCGGCGACCTCACCAATAATCATATAGAGTGCGTAAGCGATACCAATTCTGGCAACTGATTTTTTCTGTGGCATAGTAATCTCCCTATTTCCATTTGCGAGTTCCCGTATAGACACAAGGTATATTTACGGGTTTACGCATTGAATTTGATTTCATCGTTATAGATGCTTTCTATACTAACACATATTGAATCCCTAAGACATAAAACTCACATTTTTATCACATTATCAGTCTTGCAAAGTTAAATGAATGATGTAAAATGTTTTTAGCACTCAATTGTAATAAGTGCTAACAGTGTAAGCTGCATTAGATGGAACCAGAGGAAAGAGGGGAAAACTAAGGACAGTTCATTTGCAAAATATTATCAGGAAGAAAGGAATATAGTAATGCTGACAATTCCAATTTATGACACAATCCTGCTTCCGGATGTGACATTTTATTTTAAGAAAGAAGTAATTGATGGCTGGAACATTGAGGAATTATACGATGGCCAGGAATTGATTTTTGCCATGCTGAAGGAAGATAAGGATGTGGTAGATGGCGTTAGCCTGGATGAGGTTTATCCAATCGGTGTTTCCGCAAAAATCGAAAGTATTGACAGTGATGGGAATGTGAAGGTTCGCACCAAGGATCGTGTGAACTTTATTTCATTCGGACAGGACCCAGATGGCAATATTGATGCGGAGGTTGTGGTTCGTCCAGAAATGAACGACATGTCTGTGGATGAGAGAAAGACCAAGTTTGAGAAACTGAAGAAGGAGTTCCTTGGTTTTGTTCAGAAGTACCAGTGGGGCATCTGGGCAAGGGGATTTATCCTGCAGTGGAAGAATATCAATGAACTGGCATGTTCTATGTCTGGTTATTTTGCTCTTACCTGGGAGGAGAAAGTTGATTATGTTATGACTGACTCTGCAAAGGTTCGCTTTGAGAAGATTGAGCATGCATCCTATGAGTTTATGGAAATGGCTCGGGTGAATAATGAAGCCAGTGATGCCCAGAAGAAGCAGAATGAAAGCCTCTATCGTGAGGATGCCATTAAGAAGCAGATCAATATCCTGCAGAAGGAACTGGATGATATGCATCCAGAAAATATTTCGGATGTAAGAAAGTTTGAGAAAAAGATTCAGGAATCTGGTATGAATGAGGAGGCTCGTCGGGAAGCAGAGAAGGTTCTAAATCGTATGAAGCAGGAAGGACAGGATGGACATGAGTATGGCATGCTCTATGACTACCTGGATTTCGTTACCAGCCTTTCCTGGAAAAATGAAAAGATGCCAGAGGTGAATCTGGACAAGGCAGAAGAGGTTCTGAACCGTGACCATTATGGACTGGCAAAGGTTAAGAAGAGAATTATCCAGCAGCTGGCGGTTATGGCTTTAAATAAGAAGCAGTCTGGTTCTATCCTGCTCTTTGTGGGTGCACCGGGAACTGGTAAGACCTCCATTGGTCAGTCCATCGCGGAAGCCCTTGGCAGGAAGTATGTACGTGTCAGCCTGGGTGGTGTTAGAGATGAGGCTGAAATCAGAGGCCATAGAAGAACCTATGTAGGTGCAATGCCAGGACGTATTATGGATGGCATAGAAAAGACTGGGGTAAATAATCCGGTTATGGTACTGGATGAGGTGGATAAGCTGGTGAGAGATTACAGTGGTGATCCGGCCTCTGCACTTCTGGAAGTACTAGATCCGGAACAGAATGCTACTTTTACAGATCACTACATGAATGTGCCATATGATCTGTCAAATGTATTTTTCGTATGTACTGCCAACTCCACGGATACCATTCCGGAACCACTTTTGAATCGTATGGAAGTTATTGATTTCTCTGGCTACACAGCCACAGATAAATTCCATATTGCCAAGAAGCATCTGATTCCGAAGGCTATGAAGAAGATGGGGATTCAGAAGAAGGATATCTCTGTAACGGATGCAGCCATTAAGAAGATTATTTCTGATTACACAATGGAGGCAGGTGTTCGAGGCCTGAAGAAGCAGATTGATAATCTCATGCGTTATGCTGCTGTGGAACTTGTAAGGAATCAGGACAAGCCTGAGAAAATTACAGTGAAGCCGGATCAGTTAAAGGAGTTCCTGGGACGCCGAGGTTTAAGTCATGATGTGATTGAAAAGAGTACGGTTCCCGGTATTGTCACAGGTCTTGCCTGGACTATGGCTGGCGGTGAAATCCTCTTCATTGAAACTAAGCTGGTAAAGGGTAGTGGTAAGGTGATTATCACAGGACAGCTGGGGGATGTTATGAAGGAGTCCGCTGAAATTGCTGTCTCTATTGTAAAGTCTATGTATCCAGAAGAGGCAGAAGTACTTCAGACTTCAGATCTTCATATCCATGTTCCAGAAGGAGCGGTTCCTAAGGACGGTCCTTCTGCAGGTATCACACTGGTAACTGCACTTTCATCTTTACTCACAGGTAAGAAGGTGGATCCTCGTATTGCCATGACAGGTGAAGTATCTCTTCGTGGTAATGTAATGCCAATTGGTGGTCTACCTGAGAAGCTTATGGCTGCAGTACGTGCTGGAGTAAAGAAGGTCTACATTCCTATTAAGAATGCAGATGATCTGGAAGATGTGGCTGATGAAGTAAAGAATCAACTTGAAATTGTGCCTGTAAAAACGATTACAGATGTAACAGAGGAAGTGTTGGGAAAGAAGCTGATTTTGGCTACAAAAAATAAGAAACTAAAAAAGTAAAGCATATTACTTTATAAAATTAAGATAAATTTCAGTTTTATCCAATAATAACAAGAAATAACACGCGTTGCACCTCTTTGAAAAAGTAACAAAATTTTAATAAAAAAATAGAAAATAATCTCCGTTTTTAAAAAAACATAGTGCTATTTGGACATAAATATTAAAAAAAAGACATATGAAACCGAATGGAAAAAAGTGATTAGACACTTTTCAAAAAGTGTATATGTAAGACACGGACTGATTGTGGAATAATAACCTCGTTTTTTAGAGGAATTGCTCCTGCTTTATTTTACAATCGTTATCCGTAAAAAAGGCAGAAAAGATAGGCTTTTTCTGCCTTCTTTTGCTTGACACTAAAATATGTCCGCCCTATACTTTTCATAGTGTGTTAGGGGGAAAGAACCAAGGTTGAGACTAGATTTGCGTGCCCCAAACCGGGTGCGCTTTTTCTTTTTCACCCCTGGCCGAAAATTCTGACGAAAGGAGAAAGAAGTTGGCTAAGAACAAGAAGAAAAATGTAATTATTGCCATCCTTTTACAGTTGGTTATTTTAGGCTGTCTGGTAGCATTTACATATAAAGTAAAGAATGGAAGTATTAAGAATGATATGCGTGATGCGGTATTGCATCAGGAGAATAAGATCAGCCTTTTTGGTCTCATGAACGTTGATCCATCCTTAATTTCTGCCTTTATCGTAACAATTCTTTTACTGGTATTTGCGGCAATCATTCGTATCTTTTTTATTCCTAGATTCAAATATGTACCTGGAAAATTCCAGATGCTGATTGAAGGCTGGGTAGGTTTGTTTGATAACCTGGCAAGAAGTAATAGTCCAGAAAGAAATAAATTCCTGGGTGCCTATGTATTTATGGCAGGAACTTATATCTTTACAGGAACAATGTTCGAACTCTTTGGCGTTCAGGGTGTGGCAACAAATGGCAATTCTGTTTCCCTGCCAGCACCACTTGCCAATATCAATGGCGCGATTTGTATGGGATTTTTATCCTATGCTGTAATTATGGGTGGTGGTATTGCATCTAATAAGATCAAGGGAGTATTTAAGACTCTGAAGGAATTCTCATTACCTGTATCCATGAGTTTCCGTCTTTTCGGTGCTTTACTTTCTGGTATGTTAGTAACAGAACTTGTTTACTACTTCATTCATCTTAGTTTTGTACTTCCTGTAATCGTTGGCGTGCTCTTTACAGTTATGCATGCTCTGATTCAGGCATACGTACTTACAATGCTCACAAGCGTTTACTATGGTGAAGTTTCAGAAAAAGTTGTTAAGAAGTCAAAGAAAGCTATGTCAGAAGTTGAGACAGCAAAGTAGTCTCAAATAATATTTTTGGAGGATTCATCCATGAAGGGTTTGAAAAAAAGTTTAAGTTTACTGGCAATTCTGGTTTTAGTTGTAACACTGGGATCAGTAATCGCTCCTAAGAAAGTTCAGGCATCTCCTGCAAAGAGCACAGTTGTTGTTTCTGCTGCAGAAGAAGGTGCAGACACAGAAGAAACAGTTGAAGAAGATGCCTCTACAAGCACAACAGGCGACAGAGCGATTGCTGCTGGTATCGCTATTGGTCTTGCTGCAGGTGCAGGTGCCCTTGGTATGGGTATCGCTGTTGGTAGAGCTGGTGAAGGTATTTCACGTCAGCCAGAAGCTGATGGTAAGATCCGTACAACACTGATGCTTGGTTTGGTGTTCATCGAGACAGCTATCATCTACTCACTGATCGTTGCCATTCTGATTATTTTCGTAATGTAGTGTGCCTACAGAGAAAATCAATTAGAAGCATGCAAATGGACTTGGCGTAGATTTACGCACATCTCATTTGCAAAGTAGCAAATTAAGAAAACGAGGTAATTAAGATGCCATTAGGAATCGATTTTGGACAGATTTTCCTTCATCTTTTCAATGTTGCCATCCTCTTTGGTGGTCTCTATCTTCTCCTTTATAAGCCTGTTAATAACTTTATGAAGAAGCGTGCAGATCATTACAAGGAAGTTGATGAGGCAGCAAATGCAAAGCTGGCAGACGCAGAAGCTAAAGTTAAGGAATACGAAGAAAAGATTGCTGCTGCTGATGCAGAGATTGCTGAAAATAAGAAGACTGCAGCTGCAGAACTGGAAACATTCCGCGAGAATAAGAAGAAGGAAGCTGAGAGAGAAGCAGCATCCATTCTTTCATCTGCTGAAAAGAAGGCAGAAGCTGAGCGTGCAGGTATTGTAACTGGCGCTAAGGAAGATATTACAAAGATTATTGAAGAAGCAGCAAAGAAGGTTGCCGTTGGTGGCGACACAGAAGCTGCCTTTGACGCATTTTTCGACAGTGCAGAGAGGGGTAAGCAGGATGGAACAGAAGCCTAATATTGCGCGGCTTTATTCTGCTGTTGAACCATCTCTCAGCGCAAAGAGCCGTTTTGAAAAATTTGTACAGGAAAAGTACGGACAGGATACTCAATTTGAATGGGTAGAGGATTCCTCTATTCAGGATGGCTTCAAACTGGAATATGGTAATGAAGTATATGACTGGACTAAGGAAGGTCGTTTCGAACAGTTCCGTGAAAAACTGCAGGGTCTGCAGCGGGTAGCTGTTGAAGAGAAGAAGGATATCATGCCTATCTTTAGACAGTCTGTTGATGACTTTTCTGTACAGGCCATTGCTGAAGAAGAAGGTATTGTACTTTCTGTAGGTGATGGTATCGTACGTTGTTCTGCCCTTGCACAGGTTCAGTACGGTGAAATTCTGGTATTCGAATCTGGTGTGCGCGGAATGGTACAGGACCTAAAAGATGATACAGTCGGTGTCATTCTTTTCGGTGATGATACAGATGTAGAAGAGGGCAGTCGTGTTCGTAGAACAAAGAAGACTGCTGGTGTACCAGTTGGTAATGGATATCTTGGACGTGTTGTTGACGCTCTGGGTAATCCTATTGATGGTGGTCCTGCCATCCAGGCTCAGGGATATCGTGCAATCGAGTCACCTGCTCCTGGTATCGTTGATCGTCAGTCAGTAAATACACCAATGAACACAGGTATCCTTTCAATTGACTCCATGTTCCCAATCGGACGTGGACAGAGAGAATTAATTATCGGTGACCGTCAGACAGGAAAAACTTCTATCGCTATTGATACCATTCTGAATCAGAAGGGTAACGGCGTAATCTGTATTTACGTAGCAATCGGCCAGAAGGCTTCCTCTGTAGCCCAGCTGGTTGAAAATTTGAAGAAACATGGCGCTATGGACTACACAATTGTAGTCAATGCTTCCGCATCTGAAACAGCACCTATTCAGTATATTGCACCTTACTCAGGAACAGCCATTGGTGAGTTCTTCATGCATCAGGGTAAAGATGTTCTCATCGTTTATGATGATCTTTCCAAGCATGCCATTGCTTACCGTGCCCTTTCACTTCTTCTGGAACGTTCTCCAGGTCGTGAAGCTTATCCTGGTGACGTTTTCTATCTGCATTCAAGACTGCTTGAAAGATCAGCTCGCCTTGCAGATGAAATCGGTGGAGGTTCTCTTACAGCACTTCCAATCGTAGAAACACAGGCAGGTGATGTATCTGCTTATATTCCTACAAATATCATTTCCATTACGGATGGACAGATTTTTCTGGAGTCTGATCTCTTCTTCGCAGGTCAGCGTCCAGCCGTTAACGTCGGTCTTTCTGTATCCCGTGTAGGTGGTGCAGCACAGACTAAGGCAATGAAGAAGGCTGCAGGTTCCCTCAGACTTGATCTTGCCCAGTATCGTGAAATGGAAATCTTCACACAGTTCTCTTCCGATCTTGATGAGACAACAAAGAAACAGCTGGTTTATGGACAGGGCCTGATGATGTTACTTCGTCAGCCAAACTCACATCCTTTCAAGTTGCATGAACAGGTAATTATCCTGGTTGCAGCGACTGCACATTGTATGCAGGATGTGCCAGTAGATAAGATTCTGGAATTTAGAGACTTTATGCTGAATAAGTTCCATGTTGCAGCAAGTCCACTTTGCTTATCCATTGATGATGAAGGCATATTGAGTGACGATGCAAAGCAGGAAATCATTGATCTGGCTAAGAAGTGTCAGGCAGAATTCCTTGCTGAGAATAACTAGGATAAAAATAACTGGTAAAAATAGCTCGTAAAAGAGCAACTAGTATAGTAAAGAACACGAAAGATTAAATAATGGAAAATGGCTTGCTGGCAAATCTGGTTTGCCGGGCATCCCATTTGCCAGGATTAGGATTTCAGGTGGCAGAATATGGCAACCACAAAAGAAATTAAAGATAGAATCAGCAGTGTTAAGAATACGCAGAAAATTACAAATGCCATGTATCTGATTTCATCTACTAAGATGAGAAAGGCGAAGGAGGAGCTTGATCGTACAAGACCTTACTTTGAATTACAGAGAAAGGAAATTAAACGTATCTTCCGTAATGCGGAGGAAGTTGATTCTCCTTACTTCTATCCAGAGACTGGTCGTAAAGAAGGTGAGAGTTATGCTTACCTGGTAATTACTGCGGATAAGGGACTTGCTGGTTCCTATAACTACAATGTACTCCATGAAGCAGAACGCGTGCTGGAGAAACATAAGAAGGTAAAACTTTTTGTAGTTGGTGAATATGGTCGTCATTATTTTATGAAGCACGATATTCCAATTACACAGTCCTTTTTATACACAGCACAGAATCCGACTTTCCACAGAGCCAGAGAGATTTGTGAAAGACTTCTTTCCGAATATCTGAATGGCGAAGTTGATGAAATTCGTATCATTTACAGTGATATGAAGAACGAGTTGCTTTGTGATGTAAAGACACACAGATTACTTCCATTGGAGAGAGGTCAGTTCGAAACCAAGAAGGAAGAAATCGAGAAGATGTCTGAATCAGAAGTACGGAAGGAAAAGGATTATGAATTCTATCCTTCAGTTAACAAAGTACTGGATTCGATTATCAGATCTTATTTATCAGGTTTCATTTATGGTGGTCTGGTAGATTCATTTTCAGCTGAGCAGAACGCACGTATGAATGCCATGTCTTCTGCAAATAAGAATGCTGAAGAATTATTGGGAGATCTCTCCATAGAGTATAACCGTGTAAGACAGGCGGCAATCACACAGGAAATTACTGAGGTTGCTGCTGGAGCAAAGGCTCAGAAACAAAGAAGAGCCAGAGAGGAGGCTTCACGGCCTTGAATAAAGGAAAAATTGTACAGGTATCAGGACCTGTAGTTGACGTAGAATTTTTAGAAGGCAAACTGCCAAAACTGAGAGATGCTTTGGAAGTTGTCGTTGACGGAGATACACAAATCATGGAAGTTTCTCAGCTTCTGGGAAATCGCCGTGTAAGATGTATCATCCTTTCTCAGTCTGAAGGACTTTTTCGTGGTATGGAAGTTACCGCAACTGGCCATGGTATCACTGTTCCAGTAGGTGATAAGACCATCGGTAGAATGTTCAATGTTCTGGGTAAGCCAATCGATGGCGGAGAAGAAGTATCTGCAGATGAAGAGCACTGGGAGATTCACCGTAAGGCTCCTTCTTATGCTGAACAGTCAGTAAATGCAGAAATTCTTGAAACTGGTATCAAGGTAGTCGATCTTCTGGAACCTTATCAGAAGGGTGGTAAGATCGGTCTGTTCGGTGGTGCCGGTGTAGGTAAGACCGTACTGATTCAGGAACTGATTCACAACGTAGCCATGGAGCACGGTGGATATTCCATCTTCACTGGTGTAGGTGAACGTTCTCGTGAAGGTAACGATCTTTGGAATGAAATGAAGGAATCAGGCACAATCGATAAGACTGCCATGGTATTCGGTCAGATGAACGAATCTCCTGGTGTACGTATGAGAGTAGCTCTTACAGGTCTTACAATGGCTGAATATTTCCGTGATGTTCAGCATCGTGATGTGCTTCTTTTCATCGATAATATTTTCCGTTTTGTACAGGCAGGTTCTGAGGTTTCAACACTTCTGGGACGTATGCCATCAGCCGTTGGTTACCAGCCAACATTGGCACAGGAAATGGGACAGCTTCAGGAAAGAATCACTTCAACATCAAGTGGTTCTGTAACATCAGTACAGGCCGTATATGTACCTGCTGATGACTTAACTGACCCAGCACCAGCAACAACATTTACACATCTGGATGCAACAACTGTACTTTCTCGTAAGATTGCTGAGCAGGGTATTTACCCAGCCGTTGATCCTCTGGCATCTACATCTAGAATTCTGGAACCAGACATTGTTGGTCAGGAACACTATGATGTTGCCCGTCAGGTACAGGAGTACTTACAGAAGTATAATGAACTGCAGGATATCATTGCTATTCTTGGTATGGATGAACTTTCCGATCAGGATAAGGCAGTCGTTAACCGTGCACGTAAGATCATCCGTTTCCTTTCACAGCCAATGTTCGTAGCTGAGAAGTTTACAGGTATGGCAGGTGTTTACGTACCAGTTAAGGAGACAGTTCGTGGCTTTAAGGAAATTCTTTCTGGTAAGTACGACGACGTTCCAGAAGCTGCATTCTACAATGTTGGAACAATCGAAGATGCACTGAAGAAGGCAGAAACTCTTAAGTAATTGGTTGAGATTTAGATTGTAAAAGAATGGGAAATCTATGAAAGCATTTAATTGCAAAATTTATGAAGCTGACAGCACCTTTTTTGAAGGACAGCTGGAGTCCCTTATTATACCAATCTATGATGGTGAATATGGTGTGCTTGCTGATCACAGAAATGCTGTTATTGCCATCGTGCCTGGTATGATGAAGTATCGTATCCCTGGTGGAGAGATGCAGTATGCCTTTGTTTCATACGGTATGATTCGTATCGAAGGCGGTGAGGTTCTGATTCTGGTTGATTCCGCAGAACACCCTGATGAAATCGATGAGCATAGAGCACAGATGAAAGCGGAAGCAGCTAGAGAAGCTATGTTGCAGAAACGTAGTATGCAGGAATATGTTTTGGCAGAAGCTTCCCTCAATCGTGCCATGTCACGACTGAAGGTAAAACACAGCAAGAATGTGGGTAAGTAAATAGACGATCATAAAGGCATGAATGTAAAAAGGGGCTGTGAAATAATCAGTCCATGAAAAAAAAAGAGAAGTAATAGCTGGAAACA
>OMVA01000080.1 GCA_900314445.1 uncultured Lachnospiraceae bacterium
TTTACTTTACTGCTTTCCTCTCCATGTAATTCTACCTCTTGAAAGATCGTAAGGAGAAATTACTACAGTGACTTTGTCACCAGGAAGAATCTTAATATAGTTCATGCGAAGCTTACCACTAATTACTGCGAGAATCTCATGATCATTCTCCAGTTTTACGCGGAACATTGCATTGGGAAGTTTTTCCAATACAATACCTTCGCACTCGATATCATCTGTTTTGGCCATTTAAATTTTACCTCTTATTTGTTTAACACCTTTTCAATGTCTGCAAATACTGCATTCAGATCCTGAGTACCATCGATCTCAGCTACCTTACCCTTCTGGTTATAGTAGTCGATAAGAGGCTGTGTCTCCTTATGATAAACAGACAGTCTGTTAAGAACTGTTTCTGGCTTATCATCTTCTCTCTGAACAAGTTCAGAGCCGCAGTTATCACAAACGCCTTCAGTCTTAGGAGCGTTATATACGATATGGTATGTAGCACCACACTTAAGACATGCACGTCTGCCAGACATTCTATTTACGATATTGTCATCCGGTACTTCAACATCGATTGCTGCATCAATTTCTTCATTTTCAGCTGCAAGTGCTGCATCAAGAGCTTCTGCCTGAGGAATTGTTCTTGGGAAACCATCCAGTACATATCCTTCTTTACAGTCATCCTGATGAATACGATCAATGACAAGGTCAACAACAAGTGAATCCGGAACAAGAAGTCCCTGATCCATGTAACCCTTTGCTTTCTTACCAAGTTCTGTACCGTTCTTGATATTTGCACGGAAGATGTCTCCAGTAGAAATATGAGGAACATTGTACTTCTTAGTAATCATATCTGCCTGAGTACCTTTACCAGCACCAGGTGCGCCCAACATAATAATTTTCATATAGCTCCCTCTTTCTGACCCTTCTCTAAACGACAATAAGGGACAGACAAGATAGAATCCTGTCTGTTCCTTTCGTCGTGTGCAAGGTCACGTTAGTTTAAGAATCCTTCGTAGTTACGTACGATCATCTTAGACTCGATCTGCTTAACTGTTTCGATGATAACACCAACGATAATAATCAGTGATGTTCCACCAAAGGAAACGTCTGCAGAGAATCTGCCGTTAAAGAAGATTGGGATAAGAGCTACTAAGAGCAGACCTACAACACCAATAACTACAATGTAGTTAAGTACCTTATTCAGATACTCTTCTGTTGGCTTACCAGGACGAATACCAGGAATGAAACCACCTGACTTCTTGAGGTTGTTTGCAAGTTCCATAGGATTAAAAGTAATCGATGTATAGAAGTATGCAAAGAATACAACCAGAAGCATATAGATAGCCAGTCCGATGTATGCCCAATTGTAAGATGGACGGAACCAGTAATTAGAATTCAATCCCTCCAAAATGTTATTACCAATCTTGCTCGTAACCGAAATCTTAAACAGATTGACAATAATCGATGGAAGTGACATCAATGTGGATGCAAAGATGATTGGCATAACATTACCTGTATTAACCTTAAGAGGAATAAAGGTCTGTCTGCCACCAACTTTCCTTCTTCCCTGCACCTTCTGTGCATAAGAAACAGGAATATGACGTTCTGCATCATTTAAAAGAACTGTCAAAATAGTTGTTAAAACAATAACTGCCAGAATGATAACTGACGCAAATACCATGTCTACTACGTTCTTACCCTTAACAAACATGTTGTAAAGGTTGTACATATCAGCAGGAACACGGCTAACGATATTAACCAGGAGGATAATGGAAATACCATTTCCAACTCCATGGTCAGTAATGCGTTCACCAAGCCACATGACAAATGTAGAACCAGCTGTAAGTGTAATAACAATTACAAGTACATGCAGGAAATCATACTTTGTAAGTAAGCCTTCACGGCCGAAGCCGATTGTAAGGCCAAGTGACTCGATAATAGCAAGAGCAACTGACACGATACGTGTAATTGCTGTCATTTTCTTTCGGCCATCCTCGCCATCTCTCTGCATTTCTTCAAGTGCAGGAATTGCAATCTGAAGAAGCTGAATGATGATGGATGATGTAATGTATGGCGTAACAGAAAGCGCGAAAATCGTCATTTGCGAGAATGAACCACCTGTGAAGGAGTCAAGCAATCCACTCGCCTGACCCCCCAGGTTATTGTTCAAATATTCTTGCAAGAGTTCAACATTGATTCCCGGCGTTGGGATCTGAGAGCCAAGTCTGACGATAACAATGATAAAGAGTGTGAACAAAAGTCCATTTCTAATCTCTTTAATCTTGAAAGCGTCACGAATGGTCTTCCACATACTAGATCACCTCTACTTTTCCGCCGGCAGCTGTAATCTTCTCTTCAGCAGTCTTAGAAACTGCATTCACAGAAACATTAAGCTTCTTTGTCAACTCTCCATTTCCTAAAATCTTTACGCCATCTCTTGGGTTCTTAACCAGACCGATTTCGATAAGAGCTGCAACTGTTACATCAGCGCCGTCTTCGAAACGGTTCAGATCAGAAACGTTAAGAGCAACGATGTTCTTAGAATTTCTGCAAGTAAAGCCTCTCTTAGGAATACGGCGGAAGAGTGGCATCTGACCACCTTCGAAGCCAAGTCTTGGAGCACCTGAACGAGCCTTCTGACCCTTGTGTCCCTTACCAGCTGTCTTACCATTTCCTGAACCATGACCACGGCCACGTCTGAAGTCATCTCTTGTGACTGCACCATCTGCAGGCTTCAGTGTTGATAAATCCATGACTTAAACCTCCTTAGTCTTCTACTTTTACTAAATAGCTAACCTGAGCTACCATGCCTTTAGTTGCGGCATTGTTTGGAAGCTCAACTGTCTGATGAAGCTTGTGAAGACCAAGAGCCTCAACTGTTCTTCTATGCTTAGGGATAGCACCAACTGGTGACTTAACCAGTGTTACCTTAACTGTATCTGCCATTTGTCTTTCCCTCCTATTTCAGAATCTCAGCTACTGTCTTACCACGCAGCTTTGCGATTTTCTCAGGATCACGGATAGCACGAAGGCCTTCAAGTGTAGCAAGAACTACGTTCTGCTTATTCTTTGATCCAAGAGACTTTGTACGGATGTTACGGTATCCTGCAAGATCCAGAACGGAACGTGCTGGACCACCAGCGATGATACCAGTACCTTCAGGAGCAGTCTTAAGAAGTACTTCAGCACTTCCGAACTTTCCTGTATAACCGTAAGGTACAGAACCAGCTTCATTGATTGGAACTGTGATAAGCTTCTTCTTAGCTTCCTCACGAGCCTTGCGGATCGCTTCAGGAATTTCAGCAGCCTTACCAACGCCAACTCCTACGTGACCCTTGCGGTCACCAACAACGATGAGTGCAGCAAATCTCATGTTACGTCCACCCTTAACAACCTTGGTTACACGTTTGATTGCTACTACGTTATCGTCAAATTCGTCTTGTCTTTCGTCAACTCTCTTTGACTTCATTTAGTAATCCTCCTTATTAGAATACGAGACCGGCTTCTCTTGCAGCATCAGCTAATGCCTTGATCTTGCCTGTGTAGATAAATCCGCCTCTATCGAAAACAACTTCTGTGATACCAGCAGCCTTAGCACGTTCAGCAATAGCTGTACCAACTGCTACAGCAGCGTCAACATTATTTGTCTTCTCTAATTCGGATGCCAATTTCTTCTCAACCGTTGAAGCAGAAACAAGAGTCTTGCCCTGGCTGTCATCAATAACCTGTGCGTAGATGTGGTTATTTGATCTATAAACAGCAAGTCTAGGTCTTTCATTTGTGCCGCTGAAACGATTTCTAATTTTTAAATGCTTCTTCTCGCGAATCGCACTTCTTGATTCCTTATTAATCATTGCAATCTCTCCTTATATATTACTTCTTACCAGTCTTACCAACCTTACGTCTGATAACCTCATAGTCATACTTGATACCTTTGCCCTTATATGGCTCTGGTGCTCTAGTAGCACGGATTTCAGCTGCAAACTGGCCAACCTTCTCTTTGTCGATACCGCTTACAATGATCTTATTGTCTTCAACAGTTGTCTCAAGACCTTCTGGGTCTTCCATTTCAACTGGGTGTGAGTAACCAAGATTCAGAACAAGCTTCTTGCCCTGCTTAGCTGCTCTATAACCAACACCGTTAACTTCAAGTGTCTTCTTATAACCATCCGTTACACCAACAACCATGTTGTTGATGAGAGTTCTTGTAAGACCATGAAGAGATCTGTTCTTCTTTTCATCATTTGGTCTTTCAACCTTGATTTCACCGTCTTCCTGAGTAATCTTCATCTCTGCTGGAAGTACACGACTGAGTTCTCCCTTTGGTCCCTTAACAGTCACCTTATTATTTTCTGCAATATCAACAGTTACACCTGCTGGTACAGCGATAGGCATTTTTCCGATACGTGACATTTGCCTTTACCTCCTAATTCTTTACCAAACGAATGCGATGACTTCGCCACCAACATTCTGCTTTCTAGCTTCCTTATCTGTGATTACACCTTTGTTTGTAGAGATGATTGCTGTTCCCATACCGCCGAGTACACGTGGCATGTTCTCTACATCTGCGTAAATACGAAGGCCTGGCTTAGAAATTCTTCTAAGGCCATTGATAACCTTTTCGTTCTTATCCTTACCATACTTAAGTGTAATTCTGATGTTATCGAAGTTTCCTTCCTTAACAACATCAACTGCACTGACATAACCTTCTGCAAGAAGAATGTCCGCAATCGCCTGCTTCATCTTAGATGCAGGGATATCTACAGTATCATGCTTCGCAGTATTTGCATTACGGATTCTTGTAAGCATATCTGCAATTGGATCGCTTGTTGACATTTGATGTTCCTCCTCTATCTCAAATCTTACCAGCTGGACTTTCTAACACCAGGAATCTCGCCCTTATATGCAAGTTCTCTGAAGCAAACTCTGCAAATTCCGTACTTTCTAAGTACAGAGTGTGGTCTGCCACAAATCTTGCAGCGAGTATATTCTCTGGTTGAGAATTTCTGTGGTCTCTGCTGCTTTACCTTCATAGAAGTCTTAGCCATGATAATTCCTCCTTATTTTCTGAACGGCATACCGAAAAGTCTGAGAAGCTCGCGAGCTTCTTCATCAGTCTTAGCCGTTGTTACGAAAATGATATCCATACCTCTTACTTTATCTACCTTATCGTATTCGATTTCAGGGAAGATGATCTGCTCCTTAATACCAAGGGCATAGTTTCCTCTTCCATCGAAGGAATCAGCGCTAACACCACGGAAGTCACGTACACGTGGAAGAGCAAGGTTTACAAGTCTGTCTGTAAACTCGTACATTCTCTCTCCGCGAAGTGTTACCTTACATCCGATAGCCTGGCCTTCTCTAAGCTTGAAGTTAGCGATAGACTTCTTAGCCTTTGTGATAACAGGCTTCTGACCTGAAATAGTTGTGAGGTCCTTGACTGCAGCTTCGAGAACCTTGCTGTTCTCCTTAGCTTCGCCAACACTCATATTAATAACGATCTTTTCGATCCTAGGAATTTCCATGACGTTCTTATAACCGAACTTCTTTGTCATAGCTTCCTTGATTTCGTCATTGTAAAAATCATGTAATCTACTCAAAGTTATGCCTCCCTTCCGAATTAATCAATTACTTCGAGCTTGCCATCAACTTTGGCAACTCTCTTCTTGTCTTTTCCTGTTCCCTCAAATCCGATGCGAACTGGAGAACCCTTATAGAGATACATAACATTGGAGATGTCGATTGGTGCTTCCTTCTCTACAATGCCGCCCTGCTGATTCTGCATAGATGGCTTTGTGTGCTTGAAGACCTTATTAACACCTTCAACGAGGACCTTATGATTCTTTACGTCTACTGAAAGTACCTTACCTTCAGCGCCGACATCTTTACCAGCGATAACCTTTACAAGGTCACCCTTCTTAATCTTTGACATTGCCATGATCCTGCGTTCCTCCTTACAGTACTTCAGGTGCGAGAGAAATGATCTTCATGAATTTCTTATCACGAAGCTCTCTTGCAACTGGTCCAAATATACGTGTTCCACGAGGATTGTTATCATCCTTAATGATGACAGCTGCATTTTCATCGAATCTGATGTATGAACCATCCTTACGATGAGTGCCCTTTGTTGTACGAACAACAACGGCCTTTACAACTTCACCCTTCTTTACTACGCCGCCTGGTGTTGCATCCTTAACTGAAGCAACGATGACATCACCAATACCAGCATATCTTCTTGTTGAGCCGCCCATTACGCGGATGCAAAGAAGCTCTTTTGCACCAGTGTTATCAGCAACCTTAAGTCTTGTTTCCTGCTGTACCATGTTTACGCCTCCTTACTTCGCTCTCTCAATAATCTCAACAAGTCTCCATCTCTTATCCTTTGACAGAGGTCTTGTTTCCATAACTCTTACGCGGTCGCCAACTTTAGCGTTGTTTTCCTCGTCATGTGCCTTCAGCTTGTAAGTACGTTTTACGATTTTGCCGTAAAGTGGATGCTTAACATTATCGACGATTGAAACAACAATTGTCTTATCCATCTTATCACTTGTAACAAGACCCACACGAGTCTTACGAAGATTTCTTTCCATTGTTTTCTCCTTCCCGAAATTAAGCATTTGCCTTTTCAGCAATTACAGTCTGAATTCTTGCAATGTTACGTCTAACTTCCTTAATGCGGCTTGTGTTTTCAAGCTGGTTAGTAGCGTTCTGGAACTTCAGATTGAAGAGTTCCTTCTTTGCAGTAACCAGATCTTTGTTCAGTTCTTCAACAGACTTCGCATTTAATTCATTCTTGAAATCCTTAGTTTTCACTGCTCGCTACCTCCTTCTAAATCAGCCTTAGATACTACTTTACACTTAAGTGGGAGCTTGTGAGTAGCAAGACGAAGAGCTTCTCTAGCTGTATCTTCAGGAACTCCGCCTACTTCAAACAGAACTCTGCCTGGCTTAACTACTGCTACCCAGAATTCAACAGCACCCTTACCAGAACCCATACGTACGCCGATTGGCTTAGATGTTACTGGCTTATCAGGGAACATGTTGATCCAAACCTTACCCTGACGGCTAAGGTAACGATTGATAGCTACACGGGCAGCTTCAATCTGATTTGATCTGATCCAGCAAGGTTCAAGAGCAACGATACCAAACTCACCACGAGTAATCTTGTTAGCTCTTGTAGCTTTACCAGCCATAGAACCACGCTGCTGTTTACGATATTTAACTCTCTTAGGCATTAACATAATTACTTACCGCTCCCTTCCTTCTTCGCTCTTGTAGGAAGTACTTCACCCTGGTAGATCCAAGTCTTAACGCCGACCTTACCATAAGTTGTATCTGCTTCAGCGAATCCATAGTCAATATTTGCACGAAGTGTCTGCAGAGGAATTGTACCTTCGCTGTATGTCTCTGAACGAGCAATATCAGCACCACCGAGACGTCCTGAACACTGAGCCTTGATACCAAGAGCTCCAGACTTCATTGCACGACCCATGTTCTGCTTCATAGCTCTACGGAAGGAAACACGTTCCTCGAGCTGCTTTGCAATGTTCTCTGCTACAAGCTGAGCATCCATATCAGGCTTCTTGATTTCAAGAGCTCTGATAACAAGCTTTGTCTTAGAAAGCTTCTGTGCCTGTGCTGTCAGCTTTTCAATACCAGCGCCTGACTTACCAATGATAAGACCTGGCTTAGCTGTGTAAAGCTTAACCGTTACACGGTTGCTTACTCTTTCAATTTCGATCTTAGAGACGCTCATGTCACGTGTCTGCTTCTTAAGGAACTCACGAATGTTGTGATCCTCAACAAGGTTGTTTGCAAACTCACCGTTCTTTGTGTCTGCATACCACTTTGAATTCCAGTCCTTGATGACACCGACTCTTAAACCATGTGGATTAACTTTCTGTCCCATGTTTCTCCTCCTATCTTTCGTCGAGAACAACTGTGATGTGGCTTGTTCTCTTCTCAATTCTGTATGCTCTACCCTGTGCTCTTGGATGGATTCTCTTCATTGTAGGCCCCTTGTTTGCAAAGCACTCTGCAACGTAGAGGTTATCTCTCTTTAAGCCGTTGTTGTTTTCAGCATTTGCTACAGCTGAAGCGAGCAGCTTGTAGATAACGCTTGAAGCATATCTGTTATTGTACTGAAGGAGTGCAAGTGCGGAATTTACATCCTTGCCTCTAATTGCGTCTAATACGAAGGACGCCTTAGTTACTGATACTCTTGCGTAAGAGATCTTAGCTGAAGGTCTTGTGTCCTTATTCTCATTTCTCTGTCTCTTGGCCTGAGATCTATGTCCTTTTGCCATGATTTCTTACCTCCTTATCTGCCGTTTACTTTCTTTGCGTCGTCGCCGTGGCCTCTGTAAGTTCTTGTTGCAACGAACTCACCAAGCTTATGTCCTACCATGTCTTCTGTTACGAAAACTGGAACGTGCTTTCTACCATCGTATACTGCGATTGTGTGGCCTACGAACTGAGGGAAGATAGTTGAACGACGAGACCATGTCTTAACTACTTCGTGGTCATTCTTTGCGTTCAGTTCATCAATCTTCTTTAATAAGCTAACATCTGCAAAAGGTCCTTTTTTTAATGAACGTGCCATAATCTTTCCTCCTTACTTAACATTCTTTCCGTTTCTATCACGAACAATCATCTTATTAGACTTGTTGTTCTTCTTTCGTGTCTTGTAACCAAGTGCTGGCTTACCCCATGGTGTAGATGGTCCAGATCTACCTACTGGAGCCTTACCTTCACCACCACCGTGTGGATGGTCATTAGGGTTCATTACAGAACCACGAACTGTAGGACGAATGCCTTTGTGGCGGATTCTTCCGGCCTTACCATAATTTACAAGTGCATGTTCGATATTACCAACAACACCGATTGTTGCACGAGCATTGATTGGAACGTATCTCATTTCGCCTGATGGAAGACGAAGTGTTGCATACTTACCTTCCTTAGCCATGAGCTGTGCAGAAACACCAGCTGAACGTACAAGCTGTCCGCCCTTGCCAGGAACAAGTTCAATATTGTGAATTTCAGTACCTACTGGAATGTTTGCAAGTGGAAGTGTGTTACCAACCTTGATTTCAGCATTAGCACCGTTCATAAGTGTGTCGCCAACCTCAAGGCCGTTTGGTGCAAGGATATATGTCTTTGTACCATCAGCATAAACAAGAAGAGCAATGTTTGCTGTTCTGTTTGGATCGTATTCGATTGATGCAACCTTTGCAGGAACATCATCTTTATTACGCTTAAAGTCGATGATTCTGTACTTCTGTCTGTTTCCGCCACCGTGATGACGAACTGTGATCTTACCCTGGTTATTTCTACCAGCTGTCTTCTTCTTAGAAACAAGGAGTGACTTTTCAGGCTTGTCTGTTGTAATAACATCGAAGTCAAGACCAGTCATGTTTCTTCTGGAAGGTGTATACGCGTTATAAACTTTGATACCCATTTCATTTTCTCCTATATATAAATTTTCCATTACTGCTTTCAGACATATTGTTCATATGTATCGCCCGAAAGCTTTGCGGAATTATTGGTCGATTTACAGACCCTCAAAAAGTTCGATATCAGCAGATTCAGCTGTAAGCTGAACATATGCCTTCTTCTTTGCTGCAGTCTTACCAACTGTAGCTCCACGTCTCTTTGTCTTACCGTCGTAGTTAACTGTGTTAACTGAAGCTACCTTAGTACCTTCGAACATCTTTTCTACAGCGTCCTTGATCTGAGACTTTGTTGCATCTGGATGTACCAGGAATGTGTACTTCTTCTCAGCCATGGCATTCATAGACTTTTCAGTAAGTACTGGCTTTAAAATTACATCATAATACTTAAGTGCTGCCATTATGCGTACACCTCCTCGATTGCTTTTACAGCGTCAACTGTCATTACAAGTGAATCATACTTGAGAATGTCATAAACGTTGATTGCTTCTCTTGCTTCTGTCTTAACATCAGCGATGTTACGAGCAGAAAGTACAAGGTTGTCGTTCTTTTCGTTTGTTACGATGAGAGCCTTGTTTGCCTTAAGGTTTTCAAGAACCTTAACGAATGCAGATGTCTTAGGAGTTTCAAGCTCAAACTTATCTACAACGATAAGTTTTCCGTCATTAACCTTAGATGTAAGAGCTGAGAACAGAGCGATCTGCTTTTCTCTCTTATTCATCTTCTTTGAGTAATCTCTTGGCTTTGGTGCAAATACTACACCACCACCTGTCCACTGAGGTGATCTTGTAGAACCCTGACGAGCATGACCTGTGCCCTTCTGTCTCCAAGGCTTCTTGCCGCCGCCGCTAACTTCTGAACGTGTCAGTGCGCTCTGTGTGCCCTGACGGTTGTTAGCAAGGTAAGTAACAACTGCCTTATGTACGATTGTTTCATTTATTTCTACACCGAAGATATTGTCGTTGAGGTCTAACTTCTCAACTTCTTTACCATCAGTATTAAGAACTGATACTGTTGCCATTATTATTTCCTCCTTCCGTAATGATGCTGTTAGTTACGAGCCTTTACTGACTCAGCTACGTAAACGAGTGCCTTCTTAGGTCCTGGAACAGCGCCTCTTACGAGAATTAAATCATTTTCGGCATCTATCTTAACGATCTCAAGATTCTGAACGGTTACATTAAGGAAGCCCTTATGTCCAGCCATCTTCTTACCAGGCTTAACGCGGCCAGGTGTTGTTGCTGAACCATTAGAACCTGCATGACGATGGTACTTTGAACCATGTCCTGAAGGACCAGACTTAAGTCCCCATCTGCTGATACCACCAGCGTATCCCTTACCCTTAGATCTTGCAGATACATCAATCTTATCGCCTTCAGCGAAGATGTCAGCCTTGATTACTGTTTCACCAGCAACATAGTCTGCAACGTTCTCGAACTTGATTTCGCGAACATATCTCTTTGGAGCTACGCCAGCCTTCTTAGCATGGCCAACTTCTGCCTTTGTTGCACCGTGAGGGTTGCGAACAACCTTCTTACCAGCGCCATCCTTAGTTACGATCTTTTCCTTCTTATCCTGGAAGCCAACCTGAACTGCTTCATAGCCATCGTTCTCGATTGTCTTAACCTGAAGTACTTCACAAGGACCAGCCTTGAGTACTGTTACAGGAATCAGATGACCGTCTTCATCAAAGATCTGTGTCATTCCGACTTTTTCAGCAAGTATTGCTTTCTTCATTTTGAATTCCTCCTAATTAATTTACAGCGGATCGGATACCCGATCATTCTAAACCTTTACAGCGGATTGCCTTTCGGTAATCATACTAAATAGTAATCATAAGCATCACAGGTTTTCTTATGCATTACCAATTAGGTACTGTGCGATAACTGATTTTGCTGAGTATCAATTTCGCAGTTTTTAAATAACTTAGCTTGTTAAGCTTAGCTTATTTATGGTGGGATTAATTATTTAACCTCAACATATACACCAGCAGGAACATCTAACTTTTTAAGAACGTCAACTGTCTTGCCGTTTGGTGTAAGAATGTCGATCAGTCTCTTATGAGTTCTCTGTTCGAACTGTTCTCTAGAATCCTTGTACTTATGTACAGCACGAAGAATTGTTACCTTTTCAATCTTCGTAGGCATTGGGATAGGTCCTGAAACCTTAGCACCTGTTGACTTTACTGCCTCAACGATTTCCTTTGCAGCCTGATCTACAAGTGTATGGTCATATGCCTTTAATGAGATTCTCATGATATTCTTTGTCTTTGCCATAAAAAAAGCCGCCTCCTTTTCGCACTTTTTAATGATAAGTACGACAAGCGGTGACTGTACAACTCTCCCGTGTGTGTCCTAATAGTTAGGAATCAATACACACGTCATCTCTGGGTTACCCAGATGGTTTATTCAGTACAGTGACTTGTCGCCAGTTTCTCTGAACTTGACTTGCTCCACGAAATTCTCTGCGCTACATTCCTGTGAAATGCCGCAGTAACTTCCGCTTCTACGCTATCAATGTCACAGCAAGAGAGAGTATAACAGATGATTTTCCCAATTGCAAGGGATTTTATGAATATTTTTTCAAATATTATTCACCTCAGGACCCACCCAGAAAAAAGTATTGTCCACAATATATTTATGTCATTTTTCTGTCTTACTCTTCTTTTTAAGTGCCCTCATTATAAATCATCTCATTTTAATTGCAAATGAGTTTGGCTATCGTCAAATATTACTAATAGATTATCTAAGCACTTTCCTATATAATGTAGAAACTAATTGAAGTAATCACCCATTTCCGGATGAATTACTCTTACTTCCTGCTATATTAAATAGTAAAGTTGCTTTTATCTTTACGAATCAGCAAAATTAATTATATCTTTATATATAGAAGAAAAAGTTCGAAGGAGAATATTATGTGGCTCGCCGATGGTTGGAAAGAATTTGAAGTATTAGACTGTTCAGATGGAGAAAAGCTGGAAGTCTGGGGAGGATATAAACTGATCAGACCGGATCCTCAGGTTATCTGGAACACTCCAAAGCTGGATGATGGCTGGACTAACTGGAACGGTCACTATCATAGAAGCAGCCGTGGTGGCGGTCAGTGGGAAATGCGTAAGCTCCCAGAGGAATGGACAATCCAATACCCTCTTCCAAAGGAAGTGGGTCGCAATCTCACATTCCACTTGAAGCCATTCGCTTTCAAGCACACTGGTGTTTTCCCAGAGCAGGCTACGAACTGGGATTGGTTTTCTAAACTGATTAAGGAAAGAACCCTGGAAGGCAAAGAGTGCCGAGTACTGAACCTTTTCGCTTACACAGGTGGCGCAACCATTTCCTCCGCTGCTGCCGGTGCCAAGGTTACACATGTAGACGCCTCTAAGGGTATGACAAACTGGGCTAAGGAGAACGCAGCATCTTCTGGTCTTGCTGACGCCCCAATCAGATGGCTCATCGACGACTGCGTAAAGTTCGTTGAAAGAGAAATCCGTCGCGGCAACAGGTACGACGCCATCATCATGGACCCACCTTCTTATGGACGCGGACCAAAGGGTGAAGTATGGAAAATCGAAGAAAGAATTTTTGAACTGATTTCCCTTACGTCAGAACTGATTTCCGATGACCCACTCTTCTTCCTGATCAATTCCTATACAACAGGACTTCAGCCTGCCGTTCTTCAGTACATGATTTCCACTGCTATCGAAGCAAAGCACGGCGGTCACACAATCTGCGGAGAAGTCGGACTTCCTGTTAAGGACAACGGTCTTGTACTTCCTTGCGGTGCATCCGGAAGATGGACAGCAAAATAGTCTCGCAAATTCACTCACAAGTGCGCAACGCAAATTCACTCGCAAGCCTGCAGAACAAACCAGCTTGAAATACTGCCACACAAAATTTATTTATAAATACGCCAATCAAAAATAAGAGGCTCGTGTAATTTACACGAACCTCTTTTTCATTCTTAAGCATGTTTGATTTACGCAAATCCCATTTGCAAAGGGATTAATACCAGTCTCGCTCTTCGATTGGCAGGTATTCTTTATGCTCGCCAACGTACTGATAAGCTGGGCGGATGATCTTTCCGCGGTTAACAAGCTCCTCAATACGATGAGCTGACCAACCAGCAATACGGGAAATGGCAAAGATTGGTGTGAAGAGTTCTGTAGGAATATTCAGCATTGTGTATACAAAGCCAGAATAAAAGTCAACATTTGCACAAACTGGCTTCACCACATTTCGGCCATTCATAATCAGTTCCTTGGCAATACGCTCTACTCTGTCGTAGAGAGCAAACTCTTTCACATAACCCTTTTCTTCAGAAAGCTTTCTTGCATACTCCTTCAGAATCACAGCTCTAGGGTCGGAAATGGAATAAACCGCATGTCCCATACCGTAGATCAGTCCGCTGTGATCAAATCCCTCATGGTTGAGAAGTCCCTTCAGGTAAGCACGAATCTGGTCTTCATTTTCCCAGTCGGAAATGTTAGCCTTCATGTCCGCAAACATCTGCTGAACTTTCATGTTGGCACCACCATGACGAGGTCCCTTGAGAGAACCCAGAGAACCAGCAACAGTAGAATAGGTATCTGTTCCCGTGGTTGTAATAACGTGAGAAGTGAACGTGGAGTTATTACCACCACCGTGCTCTGCATGAATAACCAGGCAGATATCCAGAACCTGAGCTTCCAAATCTGTATACTTACAATCTGAACGAAGCAGACGCAGAATATTTTCTGCTGTAGACAGATTTGCTTTTGGTCTATGAATAATCAATGATGAGTCATTGAACTTATGACGGTAGGACTGGTAACCATAGGCGGCAATCACCGGAAATTTGGCAATCAGAGAAAGGGATTGCTCCAGCACGTGACGCACACTGATGTTATCCGGATCCTCATCATAGGAATATAAAGTAAGAACGCAACGTTGCAGAACATTCATGATATTTCTGCTTGGTGCCTTCATAATTACATCGCGATTGAAGTTTTCTGGAAGAGAACGAAGATTCCCCATAACTTCCATAAATTCATTCAACTGATCCTGGGTTGGCAGTTCGCCGAATAAAAGTAAAAATGTTGTTTCTTCAAATCCATGTTTGCTTCCATGGAATCCCCTTACAAGATCCTGTACATTGTAACCCTGATAGTAGAGTTCTCCCGGAATAGGCACTCGCTTGTCCCCTTCCCTTTTAAAGCCCTGTACATCAGAGATTTCCGTAAGACCCGTCAGGACACCTCGTCCATCCGCGTCACGCAGCCCCTGTTTTACGTCGTACGTCTTGTATAACCCTTGGTCGATTCTTCCGGAATCACCACAATACTCCACGTACCTGTCGACTAGTTTGGCAAAATCATAGTTGCTGAACATGCTGTCTTCCTCCTTATTCCCACCGCAGACCATTGTCATTCAAATACCCTGAGTTCATATCATTTTAGTCTCAGAATACGCTTTCAACACCCCAACGATGTGATCCTTTACAGCCACTCGTCTTCTATTAACTTGTGCATATAAATTTTTGTCCGAATTGGGACAATTTTAACCATTTATTCCCTTAAGTCAAGTATTATTTTTGCAAATGAACTTGATTTAGAGAATTTATTTTGTAATTCCAACCTTTACAAAAGAATTTATTTTCAATTTTTCCTCTAAAGGTTTATGCTGTTCTCCTGCCTCTATGGCAACTTCCTGAACCTCCATTTCTTCCGCAGAATTACTCACTTTCTGCTCTTTTTCAAAATAAGAATCTGGAATTTCAAGAATATATCTCTCATAGCCATTTACTACAATGGTATCCTTATAGAGATCTTCTCTCTTAAAGTCCCTGCTATAGTTCTTATGCACATGACCATGGATAAAATACTTTGGATGGTATTTTTCCACCAGACTACCAAAGCATTCAAAACCCAAATGAGGCAGATCCTCCTGATCATGAAATCCCCTGATTGGAGCATGAGTGAGAATAATATCCACACCGCCCTTTCTCCAAAGTTTCATGCGAAGCTTTTTAATACGAGCACGCATTTGTTTTTCTGAATACTGATACTTACCATAGTTATAGCACATACTTCCGCCCAGCCCTAAGATGCGCAGGCCCTTAAACTCGACAACATCATCGTCAATACACTGGCAGCCCAGCGGTGGCTTACTATCATAGGAATGATCATGATTTCCATGTACGTACATAACCGGTATTGACGCACAGGTAGCAAGGAATTCCAGATATGCAGAATTCAAATCTCCTGCAGACAAGATCAGATCAATACCCTCTAATTTACTCTTTTCAAAATAATCCCATAAATATGGAGATTCATAATCAGCGATTACCAGGATCTTCATCTTCGGTCTTTTTTACCCCTTTTAATTCCACAATCTGTTTTGCACGATCTTTCAGTTCAGAGATTGTCGGAATTATTCCCACAACATTATCTACTAACCAGTCCATTTCCATGATTGCATCTACTTCCATTCGTTCGCCTGACTTATTACGGACTTTGGAATCCTGAGAACGAATTTCTCCCTCAAAAGGCACCAGTCTGTCATAGCGAATGAGATCAATCATAGCATTAATCAATCGTTCCGTTTCTTTTGGCACATTTTTCGACATAATCATTTCGATAACGCCAGAAGAAAATCCCCACCAATAATTTATAGCCTTCTTTTCATTATCCGAGTCTGTATCATCCCAGGCTCCATTCATAATGAAATTAATAATACGCTCATAGAAAACGCCCCAGTTATTCACTGACATTGTCATAGAAACTGGTTCACCATTTTCTTCCAGCTTGTACATACCAAAACGACGTGACGCTCTCTTTGGTGTAATCATATCCAGATCGGACAGATAATCGACACCACCCTCATAGTACATGCGATAAATGTCATCCCGACTAATGGAGTCATCCAGAGTTGTCCACTTCAAATAAACCTTGGCATTTGGATTTACCATCTTGGCACCCAGAGCAAAGGCATTGATATTGGCAGGTACACCAAAAATTGGATAATCCGCAAGATAACCAATCTTATTACTCTTTGTCATAATACCCGCAACCATACCAGACAGGAACTTAGCCTCGTACAGTCTTGTATAGTAAGTTCTCATATAACGATGATTGGTATTGAGAGAACAGTTGAGAATATGAACGTTTGGATACTTAATGGCTGTCTTCAGTGACGCATCAATGAGTCTTGATGTGGTAGTAAAGATTACCTGAATACCCTTGGTTCGAATCAGATTTTCCATCAGGGCAACTGCATCTGCATTGGTTCCTGCAGTGGTTACCTTAAAGGTCGTAATCTTATTTCCAAATACTTCCTTTAAATGATTACGTCCCAGTTCATGCTGATAAAGCCAGTCAGAAAGCACCGGTTCTCTATCATAAATGAAGGCAACCTTTAAAGGATTTGTTTCTGAATAAGCAGAAGTAAAGAGCTGAGTCAGAAGGCCAGCCTTCTTCACATCCGGAGCATCCATGGATACTTCTACTTCTTCCTTTTCATTAATTACCTGGAATTCCTGCCACATGGATTTTACCTGGGCAAGCATCTGGGCATCCGTCATATCACAAATAGCACGGAAACCTAAAAGTTCCAGCATATTTAAGAAGGCATCTCCTGTGGTCACATCCACCAGGCTGTCACCACCGGCCGCCTTATAAGCTCTTTCAAAACGATAGTAGGCAGATTTAAAATCCAGATAAGTATCCTCTGTCCAGAGTTTACCAATTTCCTGTCTCACTGCAGTACCGGCACCGTCTGCAGAATCTGTAACCGTGCCCACCATGGTTTCAGAAGTCTTTAAAGGCGCATCCTCATCTACACCCACTCTGTACATAAGCTCTGGGAAAGAGCCCTCCTTAGAAAACCAGACAAAGTTAACACGAGTCTGCTTATAGAACTCCATGAATTCATAATAAATCCGGATTTCCGGATCATCTGTTTTCTTGGGTACACGTCTGGTCACAAAAGCAGGAACAGAATCTGCTTCAAAGAACTTAAGAACGCTGACACGCTTATTGCCCTCAACTACATAGTAGTAATTCAGATATTCATAAACCTTGATTGGATCATGAATTCCCTCTTCCAGATGAGAGTCACAAAGAGCCGACCATTTTACACCGAACTCCGTTTTCTCATTCATGATTGGCATGAAATTCTTCGCAAAAGCCTGTGTTCTGCCTGCCGTGGCAGTACCCACAACTCGGTCTAAAGGAATAGTAACAAGACCCAGATTCACATCCCCAACAATATCCTCACGATTGATGATGTCGTCCAGTACTGGTAAATATGGGTGATTTCCTTTGGAAATAGCTTCCTTATAGGCCTTGTCCCCTGATTTTTTCGCTTTTTCGTAAAGTGCCAGTGACATAAATACCTTCCTTTAAATTTGCTCACTATAGAAAAGAGTGCAAATGGACTTGCCGGAGATTTCAGGCCCCCGACAAACTCATTTGCGCAAATTGGTTCAAAATTTATTTGCTAACGCCTGCGTTACGAGCTTCGTCAGCTACTGCTTTAGCTACAACCTTAGCAACATCTTCATTGAATGCATCTGGAATGATGTATTCTTCATTCAGTTCTTCCGGCTTAACGATAGACGCAATCGCACGAGATGCAGCTTCCTTCATAGATTCTGTGATTGCTGATGCATTGGCATCCAGAGCACCACGGAAGATTCCAGGGAATACAAGAACGTTGTTGATCTGGTTAGGGAAATCTGAACGACCTGTTGCGATAACACGAGCACCGCCCTTCTTGGCATCTTCTGGCATGATTTCTGGAGTAGGATTAGCCATAGCGAATACGATAGCGTCCTTTGCCATTGAAGCAACCATTTCTACTGATACAAGACCAGGAGCAGAAACACCGATAAATACATCCTTGCCTGCAAGTACATCAGCAAGTGTACCAGCCTGATTGTTCTTATTTGTTGTCTTAGCCATCTCAGCCTTTGCTGAGTTCATATCTTCGCGGCCTTCAACGATTGCACCCTTACGGTCGCAAAGGATAACATCACCGATACCAAATCTCTGAAGAAGTTTGCAGATGGAGATACCAGCTGCACCGGCACCAGAGATAACGGCTGTAATTTCACTCCACTTCTTACCAACGATCTTAAGAGCGTTATCAAGACCTGCAGCTACAACGATTGCTGTACCATGCTGATCATCATGGAATACTGGAATATCAAGTTCTTCCTTAAGACGCTTCTCGATTTCGAAACATCTTGGAGCTGCGATATCTTCCAGGTTGATTCCACCAAAGGAAGGAGCGATTGCCTTAACTGTTCTGATGATTTCTTCTGTATCCTTTGTATCCAGGCAGATTGGGAATGCATCTACATTACCAAAACGCTTGAAGAGGGCAGACTTACCTTCCATTACAGGCATAGCTGCAAGAGGACCGATATCACCAAGACCAAGAACTGCAGTACCATCAGATACAACAGCTACTGTGTTAGCCTTGCATGTATACTTATATACATCTGCAGGATTCTCATGAATCTTACGACAAGGTTCAGCAACACCTGGTGTGTATGCTGTTGAAAGGTCATCCTTAGTTTCGATAGCTACCTTTGTAGCAACTTCGATTTTACCCTTGTGTTCTTCGTGCATCTTTAAACTTAACTGATTGTAATCCATGATATCCTCCTAGAAAAAAGTTTTCATTATATTAGCACATATTCCGTTCCTGATTAATAAGCAAAATATGTCGTTTCCTTTTATAGCACATAAAAGCCAATATGCAAAATATTAATTGCGCAAATGGAATTGGCAAAGTTCATGCGCATCTCATTTGCCTGAACTTACATGAAGTCCAAAAGACTGGCTTGGGAACCTGTCTGCTGGTTGGTATAGTGGCGTCTATATTCAGAAAGTACGTGGGAATCTGTTTCCAGACCATACTTTTCTCCCAGCTCTCTCACTGCCTTCAGCAGTTCTTTTTGTTCTGCCGGAATCAGTTCCTGGCACTGACCGTACTTTTCTTCCAAAGCCTTGTACTGCTCCGGGAATCTCTCTGCATAATTATTATAGAAGAAATCCATACTATTTTTCTTAAGCAGAGTCTTACATGGGCCAATATCAAAGGCCCCAATTCCCAGCTCTTTTCCCAGCTTCATGATGCCCTGGATTTCTTCAATCTTATCATTCAGCTCTGGAATGATCGGCTGCATAAGAATGCAAACTGGAACCCCAGCGGCGCGTAATCCTGCCATCATGTCCAGTCGTTCCTGGAAGGAAGACTGAATGGAAGGAATCTCAGGATTCGCAAATGCTCCCTGGCCTTCCATACCATCAAAGATTTCCTGACTTGCTGCCGGAAATGGCACATCCACACAGCACTTGGTGTATTTGACAAGATCGGATAAAAGATCCAGATCCCGCAAAATGAGTTTGCTGCGAGTGGTGATGTTTATGCCAAAGTCATTTTGCAGAGTTACCGAAAGAGCCCCCTTGGTAAGTTTGAATTCTTCCTCCAAACGATTGTAAGGGTCACCCAGATTTCCGGCAATCAGCATAGACTTGGAGCGTCGCTTCTTCAGGGTAATATTCAAAATTTCTTCCGCATCTTTTTTCACACCAATGTCCATAGAATCCGCCCGGGGAATCTCATTTACCCACATGGTATTCTCGGTACGGCCACGGTAAATATTCATACCGTTCTGGGGTGTTAAGATGCTGGAGGTTGCGATTTCGTACATAAAATCTTCCTTTAAAATAATGTACTAGATGAAGTCAAAGGTTGCCTGCTCGTATTCCAAATCTTTGTATTCCATTTCCTTATCTTCTGTACGGCTGGAGTAGTTCACAACGACGGTAACTGCTTCTGCGCCAATCTTCTGCTGGCCGAGAATGTAGTTAATATCAAAACGTCCTGTGATTTCCGGTGTTGCACCACGAGTAGGAACAACAAGCTGTACGTGGTTTTCAGCCAGCAACTGGAAAATAGGTTCCCATATATAGATATCCTTGGCAGCACCGAATGGGTTATCAATGAAGATGGTCTTCATACGAGCCTTATCATCCGCTGGTGCGTACATACCGGAAATGTAGTTGATTACTGAAATCAGGAACTGGATATAAATACCCTGGGACTGACCAGTAGAGCCTACTGCTTCCTCGTATTTAAGATATCTGGACTGCTCTGCAATACGCTCACGCTTGTAAAGTTTGAGAGTAATGCGAGACATGTCGGTAACAATTACAGAGAAAAGCTTCTTCATAGAAAGGCTTGCATGAAGGAACTTCTGTCTCTCTGCTTCATTCTTCTTGGTATCCACTTCCGCAACCACGCCATCGATATAGGAACTCATACGTTCCTTCATAAACGTGTCCTTTACATATGGAATAGAAAGCTGAAGCATCTGAATCTTCTTGCCATCCATGGTAATTTCTGAAAGACCTGGCAGAAGTCCAAGAGCTGTACGTACAGACAGACATCTTTCTACACACTGATCCACAAAGCGATCCTTCAGTTCTTCCATACCAGTAAGAGTCTTTTCTACTCTGTCCTTTTCCAGACGAATCAGATCCTGCATCTTGGACAGTCGAGAAATCAAATCCTCTGCCTCTTCCAGATTGCCTGGCACATCTGCCTCATCTCGAATGGAAGCACCCAGTTCTGCCACTCCCAGATCATAAAGAGATTCCACAACCATGGAGCGAACCTTAAGGGTATCAGACTTTGCTCTTTCCAGATTCTTACTTGTTCTGTCATATACAAGAAGCAACTGGTCAAATTCATCCTTACATTTCTGAGGATCCAAATCCAGCACCTCTCCATCCGAAAGGGAAAGGGCATTCTGCTTTATTACATGTTCTGCAATCTTTAAGGTATCTTCTGCAGAACGATTATTTCTTTCATCCTCTGCCAGGCGATTGCTTAATTCGTCCACTAAAGTCTTCGTTTCTTTTGCCTGCTGGCTGGCCTCCCCGAGAGCCTTTTCTGGATCAAGTACTTGTCTCACTTCAGCAAATGAACTTTCCCCATACTTCTCCACTAACTGCTTCTCCAGATATTCCAGAGAACCCAGTTCACGAGAAGTCTCTCTTTCCAGTTTCTGGAAGGACTGACGAAGGGCATCTGTTTCTCTTTCCTGCTGAGAAAGTTCCTGAGACAGTCGATCCATTTCTTCATCCGACTGGGCAAGCAGAGTTTTTTCATCGTACTGAGCCTTTAATTCTTCAAAGCTTGTATGTAGTCTCTTCAGTCGCTGCTGTCCACGATTCATATTCTTCTGCAAAGTCTCACGAAGCAGTCTTTCCTGCTCCTCATCCCTTGCAGCAAGTCCACCAGAGACAGCTGCCTGGAAGGCCTCTTCCAGAACTTCTGTGGCATCATCCATTTTTCCAAAACTTCTGCCACTATCATATGGGGCATATTTTTCTTTCCAGGACAAATCCTGCATACGGATTTCCTGAGCCAGAAGCTGCAGTCTGTCCCTGGCTGAATCTCTCTCCTCCACCGCAGACTCTAAGGTCTCTGAAACTTCCAGCGTTTTTGCATCCAGTTCCTTTAAATGTCTTTGCATTTCTTCCTTAGAAGATGCAAGAAGGGAAAGTTTCTTTTCAGAGGCTGCCATCTGGGTCAGCACCTGAATATCTTTCTTTAAAATGGCAAGCTGGTTTTCTCTTGCAGTTGCTGCCAGTTGGAGAGCAACCATCTTTTCACTTGCCTTTGTTTCCTCCTTACTAAGCCTTTCCACAAGAGCAGAAGCCTCTCTCGCCTCAGACTTCATACGACTCAGCGTTGCATTCAGATCTGTATAGATTGCATCCTTATGCTCTCTTACGAATCTGATATCTTCCCGCTCAGATTCCAGCTGATCCTGTCTGGTACGAATCTCTTCCCGAATGGCCTCCGTTTCCTGTTCCAGCTTTTTCTTCTTACGGGAAAGAAGAGCACCACTGAGGAAATCTTCTTCCTTGGTACGAACCACTACATGATATGCTTCTGGAACTTCTTCAATATCAGCAAGACTATCCCAGTCATAAAGAAGCACTTCTGAATCCAGATCCAATGTTTCCAGAGCCGGGTCTGTGGAAAGCTGGTTAAGATTTCTCACAACTACAGCATAGGGCAGTCCTGGAATCTGGTTCAGTAATTTCTCCTGCTTTGCCTTTGGCAGAGAGTGGAGTAAATCTGTACCAAAGATAAGTTCTGCCTGATGACGAGTAGAAAGATAGTGCATAACCTCTTCTGCCGATTTACTTGCCACCAGTGGCAGATTGTCCGCAAATCTAGCAGCCATCTTTTCCAGCTCCTTACTTCTCTCTTCCGCCAGGAAGGAAAGATGTAAGTCCGCCTCAATCTTCTCAGCAAGACTGGTCTCTAAATCATCAGATTCCTGTTCACAGTAAATCTCACGAAGATCCTTCAGTCTCTTTGCAGCCTGACGAATATCCGCCAGTTTTCCTTCCAGTTCAGCCAGAGCCTCTGTCTTCTCACGAGAGACAGCCTTGGCATCCTGAATCTGTACCTTCAGTCCTGCAAGCAAGGAAGAAAGTTCTTCCTGCTTATCTGCAGAAAGTTCTGCTTCCTCTGTAAGTCCTGTGCAAATGGACTGCTTTTCCTGAAGCAAGTCACTTGCTCTTCCAAACTGCTGGAAGGATAATTCCTTTTCCATTTCAGAAAGAAGAGAATTCTCTTCCTTCTCCTGATTTTCTGTAACTTCCAGACGGCCACGAAGAAGGTTGGATTCTGAATTAATTTCTCTTTCTAAATCCGCTGTCTTTTCAACCTTTTCCTTCAGGGAAGCAAGGCTTGTTCGATACTGTTCTTCCTGTTCAGCCAGTTTCTGCTTTTCTTCCTCCATACGAAGTTTCAGGTTATATACAATGGCATCCAGATTTTCTTTTGCCTTATCTGGATTTTCTTTTCTCAGTTCTGCCTTGGCAGCAAGACGAGCCAGTTTCTGACTATCTTCCAAAAGACGGAAGAATTCAGCAGCCGCTTCTGCCTTCTGATTCTCGATACGTAAATGTTCTTCCTTGGCAAGAGCATTCTTTAAAGACAATTCCAGTCTGGAAAGTTCTTCAGACTTCTGACGAACCTTGTCCTGTTCAATCTGATACTTAATTAGATCAATCTGCTTGGCAAAGGCACTGGCTCTCTCCTCAGCCTGGCGCAGTTCATTTGCCAGAGATTCATGATGAGACTCCTGCTCTGCAGAGAATTTCTGCAGTGTGGCATGGATGTCCGCAAAGCCCTTGGCTGTTTTTTTCTGTTCCTCGAAGAGTCCCATGAAGGACTGGAGGCGGTCGATGAGAAGCTGCAGTAATTCATCCTCATGGTCGAAGACACGAATGCCCTTCTTCTTTTCTGCCAGTTCCTTCAGCTGACCCTGAATGGTCATAAGCAGGTCTGCTGTATTCTCCGCAGTCTGGCCACGGCCCTCTGCTCTGGCTTTCTCAGCCTTCTCAATAATTCCTTCAATTAAAAGATCCTCCACAACACGTCTTGTGGTGCGGAAGTTTGTTTCAAAGTATGTACGAACGTGGCCCTCCGTTTTGTTGATACCACGAATGATTTCCCACTGACTTTCATGGAGACCATAGTCTGCAATGAATTTCTGGTACTGACCCTTACGGTCGAAAATAAATACCTGAAGGTTCTTATCTTTCCGGGCAAGATCGGACAGATAGTTACGAAGTCCACGATAAGAAATTCTTTCCTTCCCCTTAATCAGTGGCAGGTTAACAATATCATTCTTGTTGTAGTTCCGATAGAAAATACAGTAATTGAAATACTCGATGGATGCAGTTCCATTGCCGCTATCTGCATCCGCATTTTCTCCCTCCGTCTCTTCATCTGCATTTACGTTGGTGGAAGATGAGGAAGCCTGCTTGGCTGCAAAGCCAGTCAGCATATAGCGGAAGCCATCCTTCACATCACTTGGATCTAATTTCCATTCCACCAGAGAGTGAATGACTGTATTTACATGGTCACGGAAAAGTTTCTCTATTGGCTGTTTCTCATCCAGTGTAGAATTTGGAATCATACACTGCATAAGAAGGAGCATGAGGACAGACTTACCACCACCGTTGGCAAGATCATAGAGTGTGTTCTTACCATACATGCGAAGAACAAAGTCATCATATGCCTGGGTGCCAAAATTGTATTTCACATTATTGACCCTGATTCGATTAATACTAGGCATCCTCTTCTCCCTTCTTTGAATCAATTACACTTGCGGTAATTTCGTTCAGCGCTTTTTCGATGGCACTCTTGCCATCCTCAAAATAACTTTCAGCAATGGCATGCAGACGGTCTGTTGGATAGTAGCGATCCGTCACAAGCTTAAATAATCCTTCCTCTTCCAGGAAGTTAAATACCAATTTTACATATCCCATCTGAGAACCACGGGAAGCACGGTTACGAGTTCTGTCTTCCTGCAGCATCTGTGGCAGACTCTCCCAAAGAATGTGCACTGCCTCAAAGGAAGTTTCTTCCATTCTCTCCACATCCGGTGCCACCTCTTTGGAAACAGCAGCTAAGCCCTCCGTCACAGCCTTCATCATTTCATCCAATCGCACATATTCCCTCACCTGCACAGAAGCAGAATCTGTATAGAACATAAGCAATGCCTGGTACATGATGAAGTAAACCAGATACAGTTCCCGGTTGGTCTTCAGTGTAAGTCTCTTCTTAATATCTTCATTGGTGAGACCAAAGACCTTGTTGCCCGCTCCCGCTGTTACAAAAACAGCATCCTTATACTCATAGGCCTTCAGTCCCAACTTGGCCAGAAGGCGCGCTGTAATATCATAGACTTCCGCATCGGAATAATAGGCCTGATAGAGTTCTGCCGTCTCCGCCTCATCGCTCTTTAAACTTTTTCCCTGTGCCAGCACGGAATAAATTTCCAGCGCTGTGTCTAAACTCTTTTCTTCCATCTTTTCTCCAGTTCTAATTCAAACTGCTTATTTCTTTATCCTTTTGCAAATGAGTTGCGCACCGCAAGAGCAGCCTAAGTCCTGTATTTCATATACGCACATTTCATTTGCCTACTGCTTTATAAACTGAATATTAGTCAGGGCAAATCGGCCGCCCTCAAATTCATCTTCTATATGAGCATCCGCAGGGATTGGGTCCATGCGTTTCTCCACCGATACCAGTTCATCTGGGAAGGCAAGGCGAAAGGAAAGATCCTTGTACTTCTCCAGCTGCTTCTTATCCGTATGCTCCACCACAAGCTCCTCCAGGAAGGTCTCCTGCTTCTCCAGCATGTCACTGATTTTGTAAACAGGCTTCTCTGCCAGCTGAGTGAAGAAGGAATAATAATCCCTGTTTCTGTAAATGGACTGACTGAAGCGAATCTCCAGAATGGCTGTGAGTTCCTTCAAATCAAAAGCATCCCATTTGTCAAAGCGTTCGCAGATTTCTGTAAACATCTTGGCGAAGTTCTGACCCACTGTCCTGGAAAGCTTTTCGTCATCATATTCAAAGTCCAGATCCGCCGCACGGCGTTCCCGGATTTCATTCTTTTCCACCAATCTCACATTATCCAGCACCATATGGTCTGGGGCATTTTCCGTAAGAGACTGATAACGTTTTGGCAGGAAGAATGGTGCCAGTACCTGCTCCATTAAATCTGCTCTGTCCACTCTCTCCATGCGGCGAAGGCTGGAGGAGAAGGAGAAGGTTGACAGCAGAGATCTCTGTCTGCTTCTTCTTACCATTTCATCTGCAAAGGTTGTAAGTTCTGCGGCATTGGCAATCAGACGACTGTGATTCTGAATGGTCTGCTGCAAAAGATATTCCAGTTTTACAATATCTCTCGCCGCATTCTTTGCCCCATCACCTCTGATTCTGGCCAGGGCCTTATCTGCCAGGGCTCTGTTCTTGGCGAAGGATTTTTTCTCTTCATCAAACCACTTGGATGTGCGGTCCATGAAGGCATCTACTTCTGCTGTACCAGCCTTTACATCTGTCAGCAGTAATTTCTTTATTTCATCGCATCTCTTTTCCAGGGCTCTCACTTCCACATTGATTCTTTCAATAACATCAATGGAGCCACGGAAATTCTCGGCACGAATGAGTTTTTCCAAGAGGAGCTGTTCCGTAGAGATTCTGCTCTCGTCCTTCATCTCCTTGGTGGAAAGATAAAATTCAATACCATCTTCTGTGATCTGGTAGATTACATCCTTCTCTCTCACCAGACTATCAATCAAACGAACCCTTGCTGTTCTGGTGGACTTGCTTTCTGGATCATAGAAATCCATGGAGAAAGCCTTACCGCCATTTGTCAGGCGGTCAAAGAAATAGCGGATGAGCTGAGCTATATCATCATCTTCCTCATCCTTTCCTGCCTGGTAAGCAGAAGGCGCGCCAAGTTCATTTGCATTCTTTTCAAATACCAATGGAAAATCACGAAGGAGAAGTTCCCGCATAAAGTCTGCGAAAATTTCATAGCTTACTTCTCTTTCATTGAGAGAATTTTCGTGAATGAAAAATCCAAGAGAGGCCATCACAAGATAGCCCATATCAATAGAAGCAAACCTGCCTTCCTGAAAACTTCGGAAGCCAGTCTGCTGTAATATGAAGAAGGGATAGAACTTTCTAAGGTTCAATTCACGTTCATAATGATTCTTTAAAATTTCATCAATTAAGACATATCTGCCAGCCATTTTGACTCCCCGTTTCTATAGCACATAGATATTGTATTATAGCACAAAGAGGGGTACGAAACATAGAATTTCCTATATATTAAGGTATAGATCTGTGGCTAATCCATTTGTGCAAATGGACTGCGCAGCCGTCTTTCGTCAAAAAGATTTTTTATTGTGATAAATCTTCATCTGCGATATAATGAGCACATAGTTATGGGCTATTTAAGTCAGCTTAATAATGTTTTTAATTATTTAATATTTTATGGAGGTGTCATTATGGCATTAGTATCCGCTAAGGAAATGCTTCAGAAGGCTGAAGCAGGTCACTACGCAGTTGCACAGTTCAACATCAACAACCTTGAATGGACAAAGTCCATTCTTCTTGAGTGCGAAGAGCTCAAGGCTCCTGTAATCCTCGGTGTATCTGAGGGTGCTGGCAAGTACATGACTGGTTTCAAGACAGTTGCAGCTATGGTAAAGGCTATGGTTGAATCACTTGGTATCACAGTTCCTGTTGCACTTCACCTTGATCACGGTTCATACGAAGGTGCTAAGGCTTGTATCGAAGCTGGTTTCTCTTCAATCATGTTCGATGGTTCTTCTCTTCCAATCGATGAGAACATCGCTAAGACTAAGGAACTCATCGCTGCTTGCGAAAAACTTGGTATCTCACTTGAAGCTGAAGTTGGTGGTATCGGTGGTGAAGAAGACGGCGTTATTTCAACTGGTGAATGCGCTGATCCTGCAGAATGTAAGGCAGTAAACGACCTCGGTCCTACAATGCTCGCTTGTGGTATTGGTAACATCCATGGTAAGTATCCTGCAAACTGGAAAGGTCTTCAGTTCCAGGTACTTGAAAACATTCGTGCCGTTACAGGTAATACTCCACTTGTTCTTCACGGTGGTTCAGGTATCCCTGATGAGCAGATTAAGAAGGCTATCTCTATGGGCGTAGCTAAGGTTAACGTTAACACAGAGTGCCAGCTTGTATTCGCCGCTGCTACACGTAAGTACATCGAAGAAGGTAAAGACCAGCAGGGTAAGGGTTACGATCCTCGTAAGCTTCTTGCACCTGGTGCTCAGGCAATCCGCGACGAAGTTCGCAATCGTCTTGAAGTATTTGGTTCAATCGGTAAGGCTGAGTAATTATAGTCGCCTAGCGATCTATAATTAAACTTGTCATTCCTGACGAGTAACTAAATCAAAACAAAACTTAGGGCTGTGGAATTTTCCACAGCCCTTTTTTGATAATAACCAGCGCAGTCTTTTCCCAGCACATCTCATTTGCATATGTCTGTTATATTTCGACAATTTTATTTATAAATTTTGTCTAATTTGACCATGTAATACTACTTTTTTGTCTTTTTTTATAGTATAATGCCTTCATGTATTGATTTTTGTGGGAAGATTATATCCAAAGGAGAATTGGTTATGGTTTTGATTGAAACACAGAAAGACGAATTTACTCGTCTGAAGGACATCAATCTTTTTGACAAAGTTACAGCAGACAATTCTATAAATGGAGACTTACTGGTCATCGGTCTGGGTGGTATTGGACGTACTGTCCTTACCAGCTTTAAGGGCATGATGAAGGACCGTCTCAAACCAGAGGACAATGTTCGCTATCTTTATATCGATTCCAGCATTCCTGAAATGGAAGACACCATTCAGGCATCCAAAGATGGAGTTGGTATGAATGCTCTGGAAATCTTAAGTATTTACCGTCCAAATCTGGACGATATCCTGGAAAAGGGATACCACGGTCAGCCTGTACAGGATGCTCTGGCAAAGTGGATGCCATCTGATTTCCCTAAGATTCAGATCGGCACAAATGGTGCTGACGCAAACCGTCAGATCGGTCGACTGATGTTCTCCAACGCTTATAAGGATCTTCGTGTTCTTCTTTTCGAACAGTTAGAGGAAGCCTATACACACAGCCAAAATGGTAGACTGGATGTTATCATTGTTACTTCAACTTGCGGTGGTACTGGTTCCGGTATTCTTTCTGACCTTGCATACAACATCAAAGCATATGCTCACTCTAAGAAGTGGACAAACTTCCGTATTGGCGGATGTCTCATGATGCCTGATGTACTCTTCTCTGATAAGGCTCTTCGTGAGAATGAAGAAAAACGTACACTTCTCCAGGCAAACTCATTTGCCATGATGGATGAAATGAGCAGATTGATGCAGGCAAAATATAAGGGTGAAACCTACACCTTCGAGAGCACAACACACCGTCTCTCCATGTGTGACAACATCTTCGATTCCTGCATGCTGGTTTCCGGCAGACAGGATGAGCAGGGCTACATTCCTACTGGAATCCTCTGCAGTGATGTGGCTTACTTCCTGACAAAGCTTGCCTCTAATAAATTCATTACAGAAAAGACAGAGGGAGAATCCGTTAAGAGCCTGCTCCGCGACTCCTTCTTTAAGCCAAGCACACTTGGTTATTTCAAAGTTATCAACGAAGCAGATTACCGCATCCCTATCAGGGAAATCGAGCACATCTGCGAAGGCGAAATCTTTAAGGCTGTTGCAGACCGCCTGAAGGTTATGCCACCAAGAGATGCAGCCATGGAAGCAGAAATTAGCAACTGCTTCGATGAAGTTCGCAACTTCCTGAACGGAAAACCTGGCGATGAAGTAAACCTTGATGTTAAGGGACTGATTCACCCGGGCCAGTTCACAAAGCCAGCCTACAAGCTGATCAAAAAGCGCATGGATGAATTCACAACGGTTATGCCTCGTCAGATTGAAAATTTGAAAAATGACATGCCAGTTATTGCAAAGTCCGTAAGAATCAACCTTGCAACAAAACTAAATGAACAGATTGATAAATGCCTGCACGCCTATGGACCATTTGTCACAATGAACATTATAGGAGCCAGAGGTATAAATGGAATCCCTGAAGATACCGGTATGGTAGCTGAGGTTAAGGAACTCCAGAAAAAGCTGGAAGCTTATGAGCCATCCAATGAATTCGAACGTATTATTGAATCCATTCATGCCATCGTAGCCAAGAGATTCTTCGCTTTCCCGTCTGCCAAGAAGGAAACAGAAAACGGTTACTTCGACGCTTCTGTAAAGAGTGCCCTGGCAAAAGAGCGCAACATGCTCATGGACGAAATGAACAGAGCTGACGTACTGGAAGATTTAATCTTCCAGTTACGTCAGCGTTCCGAGCAGATTTACGATATCTTCGTACCATTCTTCACTGACCTTCAAAATGCTGTAAACGAACTTGCCGCTGACGGCAAGCGTATCACTGGCTTCCTCTTAAAGGATGCAGCAAGAACTCAGTTCCTGCCTAAGGATTACATGTCCGAAGAGCGTATCAACGATATGCTGAGAGGTCTGAATAATCTCATGGTTGATCACGAGAATGATATTAACATCGAAAAGATTGTTCCTATTTCCGATGCCATGACTCATCTCTATAAGAACTTCCTGATTGGTGTGGGCGTATACGCTCCAGAAAAACTGATTGCCACTGCCTTTGCAGATGATGAACCTACTCAGGCAGATATCAATATGATGTTCGTCGCTCCTGATAGCCCAGTTCGTAAGGCTATCATGAACAAGGCTGCCAAGGCCTTCGTAGAAGGAAGTGCTGCCAAGGTTGAAAAGAAACGTATGTGCCAGCTGAAGGATTTAACTGGTTCAACTGTCATTAATAAGAAGTACATTTCTCTTCCATCTTCTATGCCATACTTCTCAGATGCCGTGGAAAGTTTATGTGTTCAGCCTCCATACAACGATGATCCATCCAACATCACTCGTAACGAAGGCGAAATGGTAATTACTGCAGATAGCTTCTATCTTGGAGTAAGACCACAAATGTTAGAGAACTACGACGAATCCCTTGCATCCTATGACAAAGCTACAGAAGGCGGATACATGGGAATCCATATCTTCTAAAGCAAAAGGGATTAATGAAAAGAAAACACACCATCTCATTCTTGCGCACGAAAAGCAACAGGGATAGAGTAGGGAAAAGGCGTCTTCTGCTTGCAGAAAAGACGCCTTTTTCTATTTCATCACACAGGACTTACGAGCGTGCAACGCGAATAAGTCTAGGATTTTCTTTAGAAAATCCGTATTGCTTATCGGAAGATATTAGAACATATTACCTGTTGGAACTTAAGCTTACAGCGAAATAATTCCAAACGCATTCAGAACTGAACTGATCAGGATGATCAGTAGGAAGATGATTGCAAGGTAACGAAGAACGAAACGATATACCGCCTTTCTTCTAAACTTAGAAGTTGACATAATTTCACCTTCAATTGCTTCTGCATTCTCTTTCTTCAGTACAAGTACGACCGTTGAAATTGCAGCGATTGGCATCATTACTGAATTAGTAAGGAAGTCGAAAAAGGAAAGGATATCCATCTTAAGTGGTGTAACGTTTGACAATACGTTGAAGCCAAGACATGAAAGTGTACCAAGACTAACAATAATAACTGCCATAACAAGGGTAGCTACTTTTCTATTCCAATGAAGTTCATCTTCAAATGTTGAAACTACAGATTCTCCAAGTGCAACAGAAGAAGTTACAGCTGCGAAAAGAACCATTCCGAAGAATACAATACCAATGAAACGTCCTCCACCCATAGATGCAAATACCTTTGGAAGGGAAATGAACATCAGAGATGGACCAGCACTCATTGTTTCACCTGTATTTGGATCAAAGGCAAATACTGCAGGAATGATCATAAGACCAGCAACAATAGCGATGAATGTATCGAAGATTTCAACCTGAGTTGTTGTACCTTCAATGTCAACATTCTTCTTCATGTAAGAACCAAATGTGATCAGGATACCCATAGCGATTGAAAGAGAATAGAACATCTGTCCCATAGCTGCCACAATGGCAAGCCAGATTCCAGAACCGGAAAGTCTTGAGAAATCAGGAATCAGGAAGTACTTAACACCTTCAATAGCGCCAGGTCTTGTTACTGAATACACAACAATAATTAAGCAAAGCATAACGAGGATTGGCATAGCAATCTTTGAAACTCTTTCAATACCAGAACGAACACCCAGAAAAATAATAACAATAGTAATGAGTGAGAACACAAGGAACCAGCACTCTAAGGACTTAGCACTTGCTGCAAGATTATCCGTATTGCCAATGAAATTTGTGAAGAAGCCATCCGCTGCAACAACCTGTTCATCTCCTATAATATATTCGAAGAGATACTTACATACCCAACCACCAATTACTGAATAATAAGGAACAATGATAAGAGGAATGATTGCATTGAACCATCCACCAGTCATGAGAATCTTTCCTGCTCCCATCTTCTTAAAGGCACCAACTGGACTCTTCTGTGTATGACGTCCCAGAGCTGACTCTGCAAGAATCATTGTAAAACCAAATGTAAATGCAAGGATTAAATAGATTACCAGAAATACACCGCCACCATACTTAGCCGCTAAATATGGGAAACGCCAGATGTTTCCTAGACCTACTGCTGAACCTGCTTCTGCAAGTACAAATCCCAGCTTACTCGAGAATGTACTTCTCTTTTCTGAATCCACTTCAATTTCCTCCTACAACCCATAAAATATAAATTATCACTTTTAACGATCTATTTTTGTCAAAACTGATATTTCAAAATCATTAAAATTTATAATCTGTGTATATTGCGTGTATTTTATTGTATAATATACAATTTTCGTATATATTTATGAATATAATGTAATTTTTTTCGTTTTTATTGAAATTACAAAAATATTTCTTGTGTGTCCCATGAAACGTACCCTACAAATATATTGTTTTTACTTATATCTGTCAATAACTTTTTCCTATAATTTTGATATTTTCCCAAAAATATCAACAAACTTTGCACATCTATTATAAAAAGCAAAAACTATGTTGATTTTATCCATTTGCACTCAAAATAATTGCACAAAAAAAGTTGCATCAGACATTCAATCCAATGCAACTTTATGTTTTTATTTTAGAAAATATTAATCTATGACAAGCTCATTTGCCAGTTTATTCAGAAATAATTCCGCCACCCAGGCAGATATCGCCATCATAGAATACAAGAGACTGTCCCTTTGTTGCCGCGCGAACCGCTTCATCAAAATGCATGATCACGAGATAGCCATCTTCTGCTTTTTCCAGAATCTCAGCCGTGCCCATCACTTCCTTGGCCTGGTAGCGAATTTTGGCAGCACATCTAATTTCCTTAGTTCCTTCTTCTGGCTCATTAATCCAGTGAACCTGAACTGCAGATACTTCCTTTTTAAAGAGATCATCATTGGAACCAAGAACAACTCGGTTCTCCTTTGGCTCAATCTTTACAACATATAAAGGTTCTTTTGCTGAAATACCAAGGCCCTTACGCTGACCGATTGTGTAATGATAGAAGCCCTTATGCTGACCAAGTACATTTCCCTGCAGGTCAACAAAATCGCCAGGTCCCACATGGCAATCGGGGATGTTGAAGCTTGCAGCAGCTTCATCTGCATGTGCCTCTAGATATTCATCGATTACACGACTGTAATTGCCATCTGGAACGAAACAGATATCCTGGCTATCATGCTTACGTGCATTGATCAGATTGTGCTCTTCCGCAAGATCACGAGCTGCTGTCTTTTCAAGGCCTCCTAATGGGAAGTCCAGGAAAGCAAGCTGCTCCTGACTTAGGAAATAAAGAACATAGGACTGATCCTTCTTTGGATCAATTGCCTTCTTTAATAGATACTTTCCTGTCTCTGGATCCTGTTCAATTCTTGCGTAGTGACCAGTTACTGCCTTCTCACAGCCCAGTTCCTTTGCACGCTGCAGAAGGGCACCAAACTTCATGTAACGATTACAGTCGATACATGGATTAGGTGTTGCACCATGCAAATAGGTTCTTGAAAATGGTTCAATAATTTTTTCATTAAAGCCATCCTGGAAGTTCATGACATAGTATGGCATACCTAAAGTTGTTGCTACCGCTCTCGCATCCTCAATATCCTTAAGGGAACAACAAGTATGAACATTACACATACCAATATCTTCATTATCATATAATTTCATTGTGACGCCGACTGTCTCATAACCCTTCTGCTGCATCAGGAGTGCAGCCACTGAGCTATCAACACCGCCACTCATTGCGATCAGTGCCTTCATTTTAGGACTTCCTTTTCATCTTATTACTAAATTTCAATGACAAATTGTGTAGAGAACATACGCAATTCATCAAGAACACTCTTATTTTCTAACTCGGAATTATAGCATATTTTCCTCACTTCATCATGTCACTAGGGTTACTTATAAAATTAATGGAATTTAATAAAAAACATTTCATTTGGACTAATATATAAGTAGTGTTTGATTAATATATAAATATTCAAAACCAATATTTAAGCAAAAAAATTACCGCTGCCCCTAAAAATTTATCTTAGAGTCAGCGGTTTCTTTTTATTTATGGATGCTGTAAACCCAAGCAATTCCATTTGACTCAGTTTTCAAAGTAACTATTTGCTTCGAAATTTTCTGAGATATTTACTTATGCGTTTTCAGTTGGGTTTTCAGCTGCATTCTCTGCAGCGTTCTCACTAGCATTCGCAGCACTTTCCGGCTTTGCGTTCAGGATTTCCATGAACTCTTCACCTGTGATTGTTTCATTCTCATAGAGGAACTTGGCAATTTCGTGAAGCTTTCCAATGTTATCTGTCAGAATCTGCTTTGCCTTGGCATGCTGTTCTGTCACAATCTTCACAACCATCTGGTCGATCTTTGTGGCTGTTTCATCTGAGCATGACATGGATGTATCGCCGCCCAGGTACTGATTTTGAACATGCTCCATGGCAACCATGTCAAAGTCATCCGTCATACCATAACGAGTAACCATGGCACGAGCAAGCTTTGTTGCCTGTTCAATATCGTTGGATGCACCTGTAGAAATCTCATGGAAAATGAGTTCTTCTGCTGTACGGCCACCTGTGAAAGTAGAAATCTTGTTAAGGATTTCTGTCTTAGACATAAGATTATGCTCACCCTCATCTACCTGCATGGTGTAACCAAGTGCACCAGAAGTACGAGGAATAATTGTAATCTTAGTGACAGGAGCTGAATTTGTCTGCATTGCTGCAACCAGAGCATGACCAACCTCATGATAAGCAACTGTAAGTTTTTCCTTATTGGTCATAATCTTATTCTTCTTCTGGTAACCAGCAATTACAACTTCTACGGATTCCATCAGATCTTCCTGTGTTACACAACGTCTGCCTTCACGTACTGCGCGAAGAGCTGCTTCATTAATGATATTTGCCAGCTGGGCACCAGAAGCACCTGCTGCTGTTCTGGCGATAACATCGAAGTCAACATTATCAGATATCTTTACTTTCTTAGCATGAACTCTGAGAATATCCACACGTCCCTTAAGGTCAGGGAGTTCTACTGGGATTCTTCTATCAAAACGACCTGGACGAAGAAGGGCTGGGTCCAGTGATTCTGGGCGGTTAGTTGCCGCAAGAATAACTACACCATTGTTTCCTTCGAAACCATCCATTTCTGAAAGGAGCTGGTTCAGTGTCTGCTCACGTTCATCATTGGATGAAAGAGAAGAATCTCTCTTCTTACCAATGGCATCAATTTCATCGATGAATACGATACATGGTGCTTTTTCCTTTGCCTGTTTGAAGAGGTCACGAACCTTTGCTGCACCCATACCTACGAACATCTGAACAAATTCAGAACCGGAAATGGAGAAGAAAGGAACGTTGGCTTCACCTGCTACAGCCTTTGCCAGAAGTGTCTTACCTGTTCCAGGAGGGCCGACGAGCAGTGCACCCTTTGGCAGAGTTGCACCAATTTCTGTATACTTCTGTGGCTCATGTAGATAATTAACAATTTCTGTAAGCAAGTCTTTTGCTTCATCTTCACCAGCAACATCCCGGAAACGAATACCGCTAGTAGACTTTACATATACCCGGGCATTGGACTTACCATCACCCAGACCAAAACTCATAAGGTCCGGACTATCACCCAGCTTCTTTGTCATACGCTTTGTAATAAAGCGCCAGAGAAGGGCAATACCTACAATCCAGATGGCTGTTGTTACCAGGTAATAAATGATTGGATTGGACTGGGAAATAATCTCAGCACCAAAATCAACATCTGCCTCATACAAACGTTTATATAAATCTTCATCATTGATAATACCAGTCTTATACTGATTACCATCTTTATCTGTAAATACAATCTGGTTCGACTCGATATTTGCTGCCTTTACTTCCTTTTCATCAATCATCTTCATGAAAGTATAGTAGCTTGTCTCCTGTGTTGGACGTTTGATCATCGAGTTATAAATCAAAACATTTAAAACAAGAAAGATCACCAAAGTCACGATGAGGTACGTGATTTGGGGCTTTTTGCTTGGTTTCATGGTCTCCATACGAAGCCTCCTTATCTATGTACTTCCTAGTTTAGACCTAAGCGTCTCGTCTGTATGTAAACTATCAGTTTAATAAGCAGCCCCCGATTCTGCTTTTCTTTCCATCCCACATACAAAAAAGAAATAGCGTTCTAAAACTCTGCCATATCAAATTTATGGCATTGAAATAATATAGTACACAACTAAAACATCTAAAGTATAACAATTACCAAAACCCGCCGCAAGGAAAGGGCTGTGATATTTCTGTGAATGAATTAGCAGAACTTGTTCACAATCCTAAACAAGAATTCTGCTATTCTCTATCATTTCTCTAAAAGGAAAGCACCGCCCAATGCTCTTCATCGCATCTGGCGGTGCCTGTATTTTTTATATCCGAACAAAAATCTTGCCAGCAATTTTTTAGCCATTCTATGCAAATCTCATTTGCAAAGATTTTTATTCAATTGGAAGGTACGAGTTGATATCTGTACTAACGTTTTCTCCCAAAAGGATGCGATTAATCTTCTGACAATCGTTATGATAAGACACAAGCAGGACTGGTGTCTTGCAGTTTTTTCGGAAGTCCATAACCTGATTGAAGAACTTCTGCATAGTAAGATTGCTTACACCCTCATCTGTACGCAGGAGCAAAATGGAAGTTCCCTTGTTTTCCAGGCAGGAGGTCATCTTCTTCAGCAAAGCCTTCATCTCCGTTACAGGAACGGATAAATCTTCTGCTGAAAGGCTCTTGGTTCTGGCATAGAAAAGGTGATGAGCTAAAAGAGATTCGCAAAGTGCGTCCACATGTTCGCCTTCCATGCTAACACCTAAAAGTACATTCTTCAGATTTTCCAGAGCCAGCAGGAAAGTCTCCTTCAATTCCACATCCGGAAGTTTGATTAAGAAATCACACTCCTGATGACTATGAATTGCTTTCCAGATTTCAGGTAACTGATTGACTGCTTCAGGCATGCACTCCACATGATATGCGTAAATGCCCTGGGCTTCGAAATGCTCAATCAGCTTATCCATATACTCTTCTGTATACTGGCCAGCATTTTCACCTGTCAGTTTCAGATTCAGAATCCAAGGCATTTCCTTGCCTGTAAGACGCTCATGTAAATGAATGCGATGAGCACCTCTGCGCCAACTGTTCAGGGCAAGATTGAGGCCAAAATGCAGAAGCTTTTCATTATCTACATTCTTCAGTTCCTTATCCACTGCTGTATAATAGGCACTGTTCTCCTTTTGGAAAAGCCCACCAATCTGCAAGAGTATTTCCTTCTGAACACAACTGTGTGACAGTCTGTATCCCGTATCAATCAGGCGACGAATCGTTCTCTTGGGATCTGAGTTATATGTTTTCATATGCATGCGCACAGTGCCTTCAGCAAGTGTACGCGTAATATCTCTCTTTGGTACCATATTTTCTCCTCGGACAAATATCAGTCCTAGTTTTCTTCTTCCCTTGTAAATACACCATATATCATCCTTCAGAAAGCCCCTCGGGTAAAGAGGACAAATGAATTGCTTTGTCCTATTTGTTCTCCTGGACAATCTTATTTGCAAGACGGATGGACATTTCCTTAATTCCGGAAATCAGTTCTTCTGGACGTTCTGGCTCATCGCTCTGCAGCCATCTCACAAGGGCATCAATAAAGGCATCACAGATCATCATAACGAACATATCTGCATAATCCTCTCCATCCAGTACATCAAATAAAAAATACTGGAAAACCGGAATTACCGCATCGTGGAAATAATCCCGGAAGGAATTCTGTCCCTCAATCATAAGTGCCTTCTTATAAAAGGCACGATCCTCGTAGAAATAATCCAAAACGGCTGTCAGCAATTTCCAAGGACGATCCGGATTATTTTCTCCCTCGTCTCCCTGGTAATCCCCAAGGCTCACATGATCCATAAATCCCACATAGAAAATCCAATTGACTAAATCGTACTTATCACGGAAGTGATAATAAAAAGACTTTCTGTTCATGCCACACTGATTACAAATATCCGTGACACTAATCTTTTCAAATTTTTTCTCCAGCATCAGCTCTTTCATCGCCTGAGCCAATGCGTTCTTTGTAATGTTTGAACCTGCCATATTTCCTTCTCCTGGATTCCCACTTCTCTCCGGCGAATCTATTCTCTTATTTTTCTTGCAATATACTTTTCTTGCAAATGTACTTGGCTTACAAATGT
>OMVA01000099.1 GCA_900314445.1 uncultured Lachnospiraceae bacterium
GTATCATTCTTCTCGCAGTTATCATCAGATAAGGAAATTGTCCCATTATCATTCCTTGTCACTACTACACTTGAATACCTCTGTGGAACAATATGTACAGTTATTTCGGACACGTTTTTACTATCTTGGAATGATGGAATCCCATTATTATCAGTAGTTGTATATGATATTCCTATTTTATATTTGATCTCACCTGTTGTTGCGTCTCCCGTGTATTTTTTGTTTTCGGTATCCCAAGATCCTATTTCAGGAGCATTGTTTGTTAGCACCACATTCGCAACGACCTCTGTCGCAGGCGTATCGCCTTCATTAAAATAGTACTTTCCACTATCATCCTGATACACATGTACTTTCGCATCATTGTACCCATTACCAGTCTCAAGCGTCTGAACAATTTCCGCCTTAGCCGGTACATATATTGTGTAAGAAGATTTTGCATCCTTATTCAAATAGTAGTTACCATCATCTTCCACATGTTCAAAAAGATTATAAACATATCTGGTAATATCATACTCAGCTGCGCTAGAAGCAACCTCCGTGTCAGGATCTGCTTTTGCGCTCTTCTTACTTACATAGTTACCTACATAAGATACGGAACCTATCATAGCAATCGAAAGAACGCCTGCAAGGATTCGTTTCCCCAGACTATACTTTCTTTTTGCTTTTGTTTTCACTAGTCTATTCATTCTCTCACCCTTTCCATTAAGAATGATATTCTTTTTAACCTACACCTTATAAAAACTCGTCTGTATGAATAATTGTTTCTTTATAAAGTACACGAATCTTCTGGGATCGTTCACTGTCACTAACTGTAGATTCAGGACCGTTAGCCATATCTTCTACAAGAACAGAAGTCTGATCTGCAGCTGTTGAACCATACATACTGGTTTCTCCAACTCTGTGAACTTCACCATGGGCTTTTGTTTCACCCTTGTCAGTCATGTGACTTCCCACTGTATCAAGTTCTTCGTCTTCCTCAGATTCTTCAGACGTAATTTTCTTCATGCGAGAAAGGACATCCGTTGCTTCTTCGCCTTCCTCATCAGCGTGTTTACCATTGGATGTAAGTACGTCGGTGGCTTCATCACCTTCGTCATCATCCGCTCCTGTACTTAAGACATCGGTAGCTTCACCGCTATCATCGCCGTTCAGTACATTTGTCGCCTCTTCACCATCAGCATCCCCGCTGCGTTTTGTGAGGACATCTGTTGCGTCTTCACTATCGTCCTTCTTTTCACTGAGAACTTCTGTTGAATCACTGTCTCTCTTTTGTGCTTCCTGCATTTCGCGGTAAGTGAGAACATCCGTGGTTTCTTCATCCAGGTTCATCTTGCCATTCTTAATTAACTGAATGTTTTCTGAACGAGTAGTTACATTGGTAGAAGCATTTTCTGCAACAGATCTTGCAGCTGCTGCGCTTGCTGCAGCCTTGGCTTCATCATCAGACATAGCCTTGGCAGCTTCCCCTGTTTTTGCTTTATCTTTTCCGAGAGCACCTGTGGTTGTAGGATCAATACCTCTGGCTCTCATGTAGCCCGTATCCTGAGACGCTCCAACAACTCTTGTTTTAATTTTGCTCTTCTTCTTAACGGATGCTTCTGGATTTCCTCCCGCATCAATTGCTTCAATTGCCTTTTTCTGTGTACGACCAGTTACAACACCAAACGCTTCCGGAACGTGAAGCAGGAAGAAAATCATGACTGCTGCAATCAGGAAAAGGATTGCCAGGACAAGGCCGGCATAAAACATAATACGAAATGCTGTCATTCCTTATCACTCTCCCTTCTCGTCAGAATCATCTGATTCTTTACCGGATTCACTATTCGATTTTTCATCTGCATTTTCATCATCAGTGCTTTCTGACTGATTGATGTTTGCATCCTGTTCCTTCTCGGAATCTGCCTGTGCATTCAGGCTTCCATCTGCAAGTTTATCCATTGTTGATACACGTGTTGCCCAGTTATGATTATTGCCAATACCTGGAACATTCTGTCCTTCTGTATATACAGCAATAATTGTATTCTGCGCTGTCTCAGGCCACTTGGCTGGATCATTTCCGTACTGTTCTTCATATTCCCCATAGAGGAAATTCAAATGAGCAACGTAAATACTTGCTGCATTTGCAGAAGCTGTGCCAATCTCATTTTCCGCAGCTTCATAGGTATCAATTGCTGCAGTGAAATCGTCCTTTGCTGATGCATTGCCATCCATGTTACTTAAGGTGCCATAAATTTCAGCAATTCGATTTACCTTATCGATGTACTTCTGGATATATGCCTTGGCACTATCATTTGTATCCGTGTCTGTAAGCTGTACATCTGCATCCTTCAGCTTGGCAAGTGCCAGGGACTGCACTTTCTGACAAGCGGAAATGGATTCTCGATAGTAATCTACAGAGTTTGCATTCTTGCCTTCAGCGAAGTAAATTTCGGAAAGGTCATCACTGAATGCATAATCAAAATCTGCAGAATCATCGCCGGAGTAGTTTGCCAGGTCTTCTTCCGCCTGAGTCATAACTTCTTCAGCCTTTTCAGCAAGTCCATCTACACCCTTTGCATTCAGGTAACGAACATAGATGGAACCTAATGTCTTATAGTTAATAAATTTTTCCTGATTGTTTTCTGCTGTATTCATGGTTTGATCAGCGAAATTATTAATATCCTTTACTAAGGAAGAAACATCAGGAGATGGAGAGGAAAGTGTCTGTGCAATGGAGCCATAATACTTTGCATATGTTGCATTGGCATCATCCTGACCTTCAATCATGGCAAAGTACTGTGCGGCCGTCTGATAATCTGAAAGTTCTGAGAAATAAGTAAGTCCCAGACGATAGATTACATCGCTGTTATTCTTTGCTGAAATATTGCCTTTGTTCAGGTTACCGGCAACTTCATTTAATCCACCCTGCAGAATTTCTTCTGGTGTGCTGTCTTCTTCTGTTTCATCAAGGTCGGTTGCGGCAAGATCATTTGCCTGAGAAATATATAAATCAATATATTTAATGTAGGCTTCTGATTCTTCCGGCTTTAAATTGAAGGCTTTCTGATAACCAAGTGACGCTTCGTCATACTTACGAAGGGCACGAGCGCGGTCTCCATCTTCAATATAAGAATAGTAGTTGTCTCTCTCTACTCGATTCATGCCAGCCTTACCGACAATGGAAAGACCGCCAAAGAGAAGAGCTGCAGCGGATGCTCCAATAAAGAGACCAACCTTTCTTCTGTTTTCGCGAATGTACTTGTCATCCAGCTCTGTATAATGCTGAAGGGCATAAATCAGTTCGGAACAGTTTTGATATCTGTCCTCAGGCTTGGCCATCGTACATTTTGCAATGATCTTTTCAAGACCAACCGAAACGGCAGGATTTACTTCACGAATATGTGACATGGTTCCTGCTGCTTCATATGGATATTTACCTGTCAGCATGTGGTACATGGTTGCACCAAGGTTGTAAATATCAGTACGAGCATCTGTCTTATGAAGACCACGACCTTTGGCATCACCGAACTGCTCAGGAGCTGCGTATCCACGAGTACCCAGAGCTGTGGTATCCAGGGCATTTTCATCCTTAAACTCTTTCGCTGTACCAAAGTCAATCAGCTTAACGTTATCGTCAGGCTTGATCATGACGTTACCTGGCTTCATATCACGGTAAATAATTGGTGGATTCATGGAATGCAGATACTTTAAAGCGTCTGCAAGCTGAATAGACCACTTAATTGCCTGCTCCTGTTCCAGAGCCCCACGTTTTTTCAGGTGATCCAGTAGGTTCTCACCTTCGATAAAGTCCATGACTACGCAGATTGTATTCTTATACTTTACAATATCTACGATTCTTGGAATAACAGGATGGTCCACATCCTTTAAGATATTTGCTTCTCTTTCGAGACCCTTTAAAAGAACTTCAGTTGACTTAGAACCATCGTTCTTCATCTCCTTAACAGCCAGCTGCATATTCAGTCGGTTGTTACGAGCCAGATAAACGACGGACATACCGCCTTCACCGATTTTCTTGAGGACCTCATATTTTCCGTCTAGTACGGTACCTTCCTTTAACATCGATCCACCCCTACTTAAAATGTACGAATTGCGGCAACGGTAATGTTATCGCTTTCCTTACGGTTCTTCGCTAACTCTGTCAAATACACACAGCCATACTTCATGTCTTCGTCCCTACGAATTACATTTGGACCAAGTTTCTCCATGATTTCATCTTCAGAAATCTGATGACGGAAACCATCTGAACATACGAAGTAAACTGCGTTTCTTCTAAGTTCACCCTTTAAGAAATCTGGCTTGACTGTTGCTGACGCCCCAACGCACTGCAGAAGTACGCTTCGTCTTGGATCTACCTTCGCTTCTTCCGGAGTCATACGACCTGCTGCAATTTCTCTTGCTACAAAAGTCTGATCCTTGGTTAAGATTCGAAGACCTTCCTTTAACTCATATACACGGCTATCGCCCACATGAACGATATAGAAGGAATCATTCATCATAAGAATGGCACTAACTGTTGTACCCAGCATAATATTATGCTCAGAACCATAAGCCCCAAGTTTCTGATTCTCCCTCTGAATGATCTCGCTCCACTCATCTCTGAGACGAGAAGTATTAAATGTGCCACTTACGATTTCATTCTGGAAATCGTGGTCGAACCAGCGGCAGAAGGAAAGAATAACTTCCTTACTTGCCAGTTCGCCTTTGGAAAGACCACCCATACCATCACACACAATGGCAAAGGCTGCCTGACCTTCTGGCGTATCAATAATTCGAAGTGCTACGGAATCCTGATTTGTTTCCTTTCGGATTCCAATATCTGTATTGTACGTTGCTGAAAATTCCATGCTAAGTCCCCTATCTTGTCACGATTTCAAACGTAAATTTTTCATCTCCTAAGCGAATTTCTGAACCCTGTGCAAGTTCCTTCTCTTCACCTGGTAATACCCTTACCCCATCAACAAATGTTCCATTTGTTGAACTATTATCTTTAATTACATATTTTCCAGATACCTGCTGAATCAGTGCATGTACACGGCTAATTGCTGGATTACCTTCAATTGCATAGTCAGCATGCAGATGTGACTTACCAATCTTGAACATTGGCTTGCCCATTTCAATCTTTTCACCAGTGCGCTGGCGAAGCAGATATCCCTGAATCTTCATATTAATATTTCCCTGAGGTGCCAGATTTGGTGCCTGTGGTGCTACAGCCTGAACAGGTGTCTGTGGACCATTTGCCATTGGCGCAACCTGCTGTGGTGCAAAATTATTCATTGGAGCCTGTGGCTGCTGTGGCACGAAATTATTTACAGGCTGCTGTGGTGCAAATCCCTGTGGTTGTACCGGGTTTGCTGGCTGACCAAATGCCGGGCCCTGTGGTGCAAATGGCTGAGCAGGCTTTTCCTGCTTGATTTCACCAGGGATTGGATCAAAGAGTGCATTTGGATCAAATTCAGGCTGTTCAGGTTCTTTCTTTTCTTTTGGCTTTGGAGCTTCAGGTGCAGGAGCCTCTTCAACCTTTGCTCCCTCAACTACAGGAGCCTGAGCTTCTGCTACTACTGGGCCATTTACTACTGGACCCTGTGGACCTGCTGGTACTTCAGCCTTTGGTTCTTCAACTACTGGTCCC
>OMVA01000006.1 GCA_900314445.1 uncultured Lachnospiraceae bacterium
TATTTAACATGATTTGCAACCAAAAACAGATTTGGAACTACCGAGATGGAGTAGTACCCGGTGTTCAAGGGCAAAGCAGATTATCCTCCCAGAGGTAAACTGTCTTAGCCTCTAAGAATTAAATAAAACAATGGTAACAGACCTTGAAAAGGACTAAAAAGATCCCTTTCCAAGGTCTGTTCTTTTGTTTATTAATCCTTGTAGTATAAGGCGTTGATGGGATTTAATGCCTTAAGAGTAAGAGCTTTTACAGATAACTGTTAAGAAGTACTATGGGTACTCTTTATCTATGGGTGGAAGATAAGCTGCTTTGCCCTTGGGAGGATAAAGTGGTGTGCCCAAGGACATAGTAGTTTTTCTTCTTGTTTTTGGGGATTCTGTAAAAGTGGTTCCACCCCTTATGATTACTGGATTCTTTTAAAACGAATTATTTGCTTTTAAATCGTATGATCAACTAAAAGGACTGATCGTTAAAGAAATCTGTTAAGATAGTCCCGAAATCTATAGATATTATGCGACATTTCGTGTATAACCCATGCCAAATACTACAAGGTTTATTACTTTGCCCTTTGAAGGATAAAGTAGAGTGCCCGATGATAGTTGTTCCCGGTGGTTTGCAGGTAATAAGAATCACAAGGCAATTCGCGTTTCTCTGCGGATTGCCTTTTTAGGTTACAAAAGCAAGAAAAGTATTTTGAAGGGGAATTGCGGAAATAGCAATTTACAAAGGAGATTTCGTGATGCTAAGTAGTTTACGCATGGGAGATTTTGTGATATAATGCGTATTAATTACAGGAGATTTCGTGATTGGAGTGCGCAAGATGCAGGAAATAACGCTTAAAAGGAAGATTTATACAGAATTACAAAAATGGAAAAAAGAATATGCCCCTGAATATGCTTTGTTCATAAAAGGCGCACGTCGAGTTGGTAAAACGACGATAGCAGAAGAACTTGGTAAAAATGAATACAAATCATATATCACAATTAATTTTCAATCCGCTAATGACACAATAAGAGATCTTTTTGTTAATAGTCTGTTAGATTTGGATTATTTTTATAGTGTCATTCAAATACAGTATGGTAAGAAACTATACAATAGAGAATCGTTGATTATACTTGATGAAATTCAACTTTTTCCATTGGCAAGACAAGCGTTGAAAACATTGCTAGCTGATGGTAGATATGATTTTATTGAAACAGGATCATTGGCCGGAATAAAGAAAAAGTCGGAGAAAGCTGAGATACTTATACCTTCCGAAGAGTATTCTGTTGAAATGTTTCCACTAGATTTTGAGGAGTTTCTATGGGCAATGAATGATGAGGTTACGATGCCTATTGTTCGAAACAGTTATGAGTCATTAAAACCATTAGGAACACTTCATCGAGATATATTTCGCAAGTTTAGAGAATATATGTGTGTTGGGGGAATGCCACAAGCAGTTGTAAAGTACATGGATTCAAAGGATTTTGAAAAAGTGGATTTTGCAAAGAAAGAGATTATTGAACTTTATCGAAATGACATTAAAAATCAGGAAGAGGAAAACAAAATATATGTAGGGAATATTTTGGAAAACATTCCGTCCGAACTTTCTAAGCATGAAAAAAGCAGTACTTTCAAACTGACGCATGTTGATAAGAATGCCAGGTATCGTGAGTATAGCGGGCCTTTGAATTGGCTCAGAGAAGCAATGATTGTAAATGAGGCCAGGAATGTAACGGATCCAAGCCCTGCGTTAACATTAAATATGGATGAGGAGCGATTCAAATGTTATTTATTGGATACAGGCCTTTTAATAAATCTAAGTTTTGGTGATGGATCATATTTAGACAACGAGTTTTATAAGGCTATTCTTACGGATAAGCTTCACATTAATGAGGGAATGTTTGTAGAAAATGTTGTTGCCCAATGCTTGAGGAGTAATGGACATAAGATTCTGTTTTATATAGAGTATAATGAAAAGGGCAAGCCGGTGATGGAGATAGATTTTTTGATTCGTAAAGATCGTAAGGTTATTCCAATAGAGGCAAAATCAGGGAAAACATTTGCTATAAAATCGCTTCAAAAATTTAAGGCGAAATTTACAAAACGAGTTGGTTTGCAATATGTGCTTCATGATGGAGATGTCAAGCGCGACGGAGAGATAATCTACTTGCCGTATTATATGGCTGCGATATTATAGTTAGGTGAGGCAGACAAAGAGTGGCTGTGTTTTATTCTTCAGAATCGTAAATGTGATGGCTGCGCTCATGATTATGATATTGTTATCGGACCGACAGCCGATGTCGAAACAACTACTATACTCAACGAATACTATGACGAACTTGAAGAATCAGGGTACTCTGCTGAGTATGTGAGAAGGTGATTTCTGAACTAAAGCCGGAAAATCTGCCCAAACAGTATTATTTCAGAACGCAGGAGACAGTAAAGACCTTAAGTTTTGATAGGATAAAAAGGCAGGTGATTGGATAATGATTACAGACGCAAATCAGAAAAAAGCCATGCGAAACATAGCAACATTCCTGGTGGAATATATTATGAATGACAAGGGCTTTTCAAGAGATGAGGCTGTCGAATTTTGATAAAGACAACTGTATATGAAGCTTTGATGGATGAAGGAACGGAGCTTTATTTGGAATCTCGCGAGGCAGTACTTGATATACTCAAGGAGGAACTGGCAGGTAACCCATATAGGTTGCTGGAAGTATGATGGATTATTCAGAAACGCAGATTATAGAATTAAGAAATAAAATATCTGAATTGGAAATGGAGAACCGGCTTTTGAAAGAACGTATGGATGAAGCCGGTGTTTCTTATGCGGATATAGTATCAGATAATGATAAAGTAGTGGCGGAATCGTATGATCAGAATCAGGGGGCACGTATTAAAAGATTTGAGATTACAGATAAAGTTGCACGAGATTTTTTTGTGATGTTCTGTCGCGGCAGAAAGGATGTATATGATCTTCGTTATACGAATCCCAAGACAGGAAAAAATGGATACTATACGCAATGTTTTAATAGGTGGGATAGAGATTGCCATATTCAAAAAAGAGATGGCGTTCGGTGCAAAGATTGTGAATTGAGGGCGTATAAGCCGATTACATTGCCGTTAATAAAAGCGCATATGATGGGAACGAATCCTAATGGAAATGATGTGGTGGCAATCTATCCGATGCTTGAGAATAATCTTTGCCAGCTACTTGTGTTTGATTTTGATAATCATGCAAAAGGGGCAGAGCAGGATGACCATGCGAATATTGATGATAGTTGGAAAGAAGAAATAAATGCTCTACGACGTATTTGTAAGAAACTGGATGTAGATGCTGTAGTTGAACGTTCAAGATCGGGGCGAGGGGCGCATCTATGGATTTTCTTCAAAGAAATGATTCCTGCCAGACTTGCGAGAAGATTTGGGTTTGCACTTCTTGAAAAAGGGGCAGAATCTGTGAATCTTAAATCGTTCAGGTATTATGATCGGATGATACCAACTCAGGATGTTCTTCCAGATGGCGGACTTGGAAATGTGATTGCCCTTCCATTGCAGGGCTTGGCATTAAAATCCGGAAACAGCGCTTTTGTAGACGATAATTGGAACGCATATGAGGATCAGTTGAAAGTGCTTGCCGGTACAAGACGCCTGACAAGGCAAGAAATCGAAGATTATCTTTCATTATGGTATAGTGCAGGGGCTGCCGGTGAAGATGATGGAAACGATACGCCTTGGGATAAGAGTACTGAAATTGAATCTGGTGGTGTAGAAGGTGTGGTTCACATCGTTCTTTCTGATAGCATATACATAGATTCTTCGGGAATGACTAATAAAACGAAGAGACAGCTTCGACGTATGGCGACTTTCTCAAATAAGCAGTATTTCCAAAACCAGGCTATGGATATTCCAAACTACGATGCGTCCAGATTTATCTATCTTGGAATGGATGCAGGAAAATATATTGTTATGCCTCGCGGACTTCGAGAGGAAATTCTGAAGAAGCTTGATGATGCGAGAGTTAGATATGAGGTAGAAGATAAGCGAACTGTAGGGCGGAAACTCAATATTTCTTTTAAGGGAGATTTGCGGGACTCACAGATTCCCGCTGTGGAAACGATGCTTAAAAATGAAACGGGTATACTTCATGCGGCAACGGCATTTGGAAAGACAGTAGTCTGTTGCGATATGATCGCAAGAAGGAGTGTTAGTACTCTGATACTTGTAGACAGAGTGGATCTGATGAATCAATGGCTTAAGCGTTTGGATGAGTTCCTTGATATCGATGAGGATTTGCCGGAATATCAGACAAAGTCCGGACGCACAAGAAAAAGAAAAACATTGATTGGAAATCTTCAGGGGGCGCACGATACACTGACGGGAATAGTTGATGTGGCGATGATACGATCTTTAAAGAAAAAAGATGGGTTCCACCCTATGCTGAAGGAGTATTCACAGGTATACTTTGATGAATGTCATCACGCTGCCTCAGATAGTGCAATAGAGGTACTTCAGGAGATAAATGCAAAATATGTGTATGGGGTAACGGCGACTCCGAAACGTGGTGATGGCAAGGAAAAGATAAATGAATTTCTGCTTGGCCCTATAAGATATAGATTTACGGCAAAGGACAGAGCCGAGGAGCAGAATATAGATCATCTGGTATATCCACGTTTTACAAAGACTGTAAAGCCACATCATCTGTCAAAAACACCATATGGCAATGAGGCCTTTGAATTGATAAGGAATAACGATGCTCGAGATGAGCAAATCATCAGGGATGTAGTTGAGTGTGTACAGGCAGGAAGAACTCCTGTTATTCTTACAAAATATGTTGATCATGCAAAGAAACTCTCCGCGAGGCTTAAGGAATATGCAGACAGATTGATCCTTCTGACGGGCGCAAATGGTACCAAAGTACGCAGAGTACAGGTTGAGGAATTGAATAATGTTGATGATGCGGAAAGCCTTATTCTTGTTGGGACAGGATCTCTGCTGGGGGAAGGTTTTGACTATCCGCGCCTTGATACTCTCTTCATGGCGACTCCGGTTTCAGGAGAAAATGTAGTGGAGCAGTATGTCGGCCGACTTAACAGGGATTATGAGGGCAAGGAAAATGTAATTGTTTATGATTATGTGGACAGTCACATTCCTAAGTTCGATAAAATGTTTGCTTCACGGATGAAGGCGTATAAAAAGATCGGATATGAACTTTGTGTTAACATGGATGGCGAAAAGCAAAAGGTAAACGCAATCTATGATATTGAAAACTATGCAGAAGTCTATTGGCGAGATCTCGAGGAGGCTAAATTTTCCATTATTGTATCCAGCCCGACGATAAATAATCAAAAAGTTAATCATATCATTAAAGTGCTCGGAAAACGACTGGAACTGGGCATCAAGGCGACAGTTGTTACATGGCATCCTGACTCATACAAATATGGCAGAGATGATACCAGGATGGAGCTTATGGAGAGACTTCGTAAGGCAGGATTTGAAATCAGGCTTGTCGAGGATTTATGTGAGCATTATGCGGTAATAGACGATGAAATTGTCTGGTATGGAAGTATGAATTTACTATCAAAGGAAGATGCAGATGATAATCTTATGAGGGTTTGTAGTAGAGAAATAGCTGAAGAACTTTTGGAGATAACATTTGGATCTGACAAAGAAATGCAGGAGTGGTGATTTGTCGATCAAAAATCCCAGACCGTAAAAATATAGAATAACTGAGCAATGATTTCTTGTGAAAACTCAGGACGCAGTATTCTTGACCAATTTCCTGAGGTCAGGAATTTGGTTGAAGGTGGCGGATCATTTTAATCAACTTGACGAGGGGGGGATTTATAATGGCAGAAGAGAAGGCTACAAAAGGCAGAAGAAAGCGTAGAACCACAAAAAAGAGAAGCGTGGTAGACAGTGCAGTCAGAAATGCTGCATGCTTAAGTGACGGATGTAACTCGGAGTTTGTTATTGGTGCTGAGTTCGACGGTATTTTTGAAATGCCGATAATAAAAAGACCGAAAAAAATAATAATTCCAGATAATCTTGTTCCGTTCAGCAAAATGGACAAGGCTGATCCAAAGTCTTTTGCTGTATGCGAATATGAAAATGATGTTGAGTTTAAAGACATTCTTATTCATCCGGATGAGTATATTGAAATCCTGAAAAAGTATCAGGGATTTATATCGCCGGATTGCTCTGTATACAGAGATATGCCTTTGGCAATCCAGATTACAAATATTTATCGTAGTAGAGCTATTGGCTATTGCTTCCAAAAGCATGGCGTTTATGTGATTCCCTGTGTTAGATGGGGAGATGAAAGAACATATACGCGCAAGTTTTTGCCTGAGAGAGTGGCTTTCGCTGGGGTTGAAAAGCATTCTATCGTTTCAGTAGGAAGTTATGGTCAGTTAAAAGATAGAGTTAATCGATATTATTTTGAAGCCGGTATGGATGCTATGATGGAAGAATTAGAGCCTGAAGTTGTTCTTGTATATAGTGAGATGCCGGATCATATCGAAGAAAAATATCCTGACACAAGATTTGTTGAGTATCCAGATTGGACGAGTGTAGTGAGGAATGATTAATGGGGGCAGGACAATCAGATTTATATAAGGGAACGTATGGAGATAACGAGGAAAATATTCCCGAGTGTCTTAAAGGAAAGATAAAACTTCCGTCAAATGATTCTCAGTTGAAGCACATTTTTCGAAAAGCAAGGGGGCATTTAGAAGATTCTCCACAGAATAGACAAAAGATTTTGGAATTGGCAAACGACCCTAAATGCTATGGCGGGAAAGATAGAAGAGGTCTTGACTGGCATTACAGGATTTTGGACGATGGGAGTCAGCTATGGGTCACAACGAGGAATGGAATTATCCAGGATGGAGGGGTAAATAACCCACCACACTCGTGGGATGAACGTACAGGATTAAGTTATAATATTTTTGGAGATAGAAAATGAACGAATTTGAATTATTTACTATAATGTATTTTTGGATAGATTGTTATTATGCCGATACTACTGATGATAGAATCAATAATTTGATTGGCGAAATGAACCCTTTTTTGTGGCAAGATATAAGTTCTGCTGATCCAGCGTACTATGATGATTTTTGCAGATTCGTTAAAGGAAAAAACATAACTCTTGATAACAGCTTAGATTTAGCAAAAAACTTCATAAAGACAATAGAATATGTTGATATAACAGAGGCTTTTGAAGAACCTGATTATGATAAATGGAAGGATGGGTGCAAAAGATATTTAGCTGAGAAGCATAAAGGTGGTGAAGCTAGAGATATTTAATGAAAGACGGATGATTAAAGAAAATGACAGAGTAAAAACACTTGTAGAAAAAGAGGGATTTCCT
>OMVA01000089.1 GCA_900314445.1 uncultured Lachnospiraceae bacterium
CGCCCTTATTGCGGCTTCCAGCAAAAGCTGATGCCAGTTCAATTCCTCCTACGATCACTGTTCCAGCTATCTCAATAGATTCTACCGGATGATTTACTATAAATCTCCCTACAGATTTAAGGCCTTTTACTAATCTATTTTCAGTTTTCGGCACCTTTGCAGTTCCTGATGATTTTGAAGAGGCCGATGTTTTTGCAGTAGTCTTTTCCGTCCTCGCTTTTTGAGAATTAGATTCCTGATTACCAGCCGATGACGGTGCTGACTGTTCTTTTTCCGTTTCCTTCGGCTTATCATCTTCAACAGCTGTTTTCTCACTATACTCTGAAGATTCGAGCACAGCAATCGGATCACTCAACTCAATAATCTTGCAAGGGACAATGTCTCCATCCCCGAAATCGTGGAACTCTTTTGTAACAGGATCATAGTACCAATTAGTAGGATTCTGCCAGCTACCTTTATGTGCAGCTAGATGTTCTTCTCTTGTAAGGAACTGAATATTATCTGGGTTACCCTGATACTCCGGATACTCTGCGGCACTTTTCATATGCTGGCCTTCAAACGCTCGCCCCTGATCATCGTAGGCTTTACCTTTATCCGGATCAAGGATGTCCTGCTGCTGTTCCTTCGTCCATTCCCTCGTTCCTTTTCCCTCTCGGACTAATTGCTGCTCTTTTTCCCAGGCTTGCCTTATCGCTTTATTTCGTTCTTTTATGCTGGTTCTTGACATAGGATCACTCTCCTATCCCAAGAAGATCATAAAGGTCATTTAGTAAAGCAACGAAATCATCATATGTCAGATCATCATCAAGCTCCTGGCTTTCATGATCATAGATGTAAAATTTCTCTTCATCCTTCTTAAAAAGCACCGGCTCACCAGAAGCTAATGCGCCAACAACAATGTAATTATCATCTGGCCTGTCATTATCATCTTTATCAATCAGCGGCTTATGTGCTACACCATACAGCTGGACTCCGGCAGGCAGATATAACTCACCCCCATCGGAGTATTGTAACCACTCCTTATAATGTATCGGCAGCTTAATATCGTTTTCCTTTTCAAACAGGGCAATCTGTTCTTCTGTTGCCGCTTCAAGGAAACGCATTTTCCCCTGATCTTTAATCTGTTCAATAACCTGTTTTAACTCATCGGAAATCACGGCTTCCCTCCTAAATCAATGGAATCTTGAAAAGTCCGTTGCAATATACTTCTCGAACTGCTTCTTGCAATACTCTTTCTTGATTCCTGTCTTCTTATCTTTCCTATTGCCGTTAAACCAAATACTACGCTTTCCGGCATTCTTTCCGGTTTTATTTGTTACACACTCTGCCAGAAACTCTTCTGACGAAAGAATCCACATCATTTCCAGGCGTTCAGAATAGAACACAAAATAGAAGTTCTCAGTTAAATCATGAGTAATCGCTGAAAACAGCGCTGCATCACCATCCGTGACTTCACTGGATCGAGCCTTAATCTGAACCTCAATAAAAGTTCCATCCTCTTTCTTGATAACGCAATCCACGCCATGATCATCTACTAATGGAAGATATACATCTAAGCCTTCCATGAGCATTTTCCCGACTAAATTGTATTCCATTCTTTTGCCGAAACCGGCTGAATGCCTGAATGATATTCCCATGAGTATACTCCTGCTATTTCATAACCTTCTCCATCAGCGACGTATAGCTGTCCACCACATCGTAGACAACATTGCCATTGGAGATGGCTTTAAAGTGCTCTCGCGCACAATGGATCTTCGACTCTTCAATCAGTCTCAGCTGCATGGAATTCATAGATCCCTTTGTCTCTGCCACAAAGTAAATATGCTTGACGCTGCCTTCATAGAATGCAATTGCCCAGTCCGGATTGTAATGGCCAACCGGAGTGGAAATATAGAATCCATCCGGAAGCTTCACATATACAGCGACATCCGTGTTGGTATCCAGATCCGTCGCAAAGTCGCGCTCATTGGAAGAATCATACACGATATGATCATACAGGTGCTTCTTTGCCTTCATGGCATTAACACCCAGCTTGCCCTTGATCGTCGGATCCGTAAAGATGTCCGTACCATACTGCTCATCCAGCACATCGTAAGTAATATGCTCTATGATAGCCGTTGCCTTCTGATCATTGATCAGCTGTGCCGCCTTCGTGATAAATTCCTCCGGATTATCTTTGAACTGATTGAATACATAAGGCTGGATTCCCTGCAGTATAGCAATAATCGCTTTACGGGTAAGCCCGGTTTCATCTACCAGCTTACCAATCAGATCGTATTTTACGTTGGAATTGGCCGCCACAGAAACACCATAGCTTCCGGACTCTTCCTTCACAAATGAAGCCCCGGCAATCAAGTCTTCCTTAGATTTGATGGAATCCATCGCTCCAGTCTCTACTTTGAAATAAATCTTTGCAACACGCAGCTTCGAATCCAGCGATGCAATTGACTTCCGGATCAGCTCATCCGTATCGAAATCCACTACATAAACGGACTTGGCATTGATCTTTGACCACAAAGCCTTAAATTCCTTGCTGTTCAGCTTTTCTTCGTCCACCTGCAGCTCAACATTATTGCTGCGGGCATTCTCCGGCTGCATTGCCTTACTGTCATAGATGGAATCAATAATCTCGATAACTCCTGAAGCAATATCCTTTGCTTCTTCTGCTATCTTGATTTCTCCGTTCGCCTTATCTTCATAGTACTTATCAGTAAGCTCTCCCAGCTTATTGATATATCCATTTACAATCAGATCGAAATGGATAGCAGATGCCACATCACTTGTGATCAGGAATTCATTGCCCTGGTCATCTTTAACCAGCTTATCGACAAACAGCTCTCTGGTGACTGCCTTCGGTCTGTCAGCAACAGCCTCTGCCATTTCAGTCTGCAAGCCTTTCGCAAAGGAATCGTAGCTTTCGCTGGCAATAACGGTAAGTACATTCACATTATGAACGTCATTGCCCAGAGCATTGACATCCATACGTTCACCATTCTGGTTGACGCAAAGACGCAGTCCACGACCTACTTCCTGACGCTTACGAACATCGCTGCTGCTCTGCTTCAATGTGCAGATTTGGAAAACATTCGGATTATCCCATCCTTCACGCAGAGCAGAATGTGAGAAGATGAAACGTACCGGGGACTTCTTCGGATCGCGATCCAGAAGCAGTTCTTTATTCTTCATAATCAACTCGTATGCGCTGACATCATCCGAAGTTGTTTCTTTTCTTCCCACCTTGGAGTTGATCATCTTACCCTTGCCGTCCACAGAGAAGTATCCGGCATGTGTCTTGCTGGCAGGAATAGACTGCAGATATTTGATATAATCATCTTCTCCCAGAGAAAGCTGCATGTTGTTCAGAATATCTTCATACTCTTCCTCAAACATGACAGCATACTTTCCGTTGACCGGCTGGTTTGCTGCATCATATTCGCGGTAGTTTGCCACTTCATCGATGAAGAATAACGACAGTACCTTGATTCCCTTATAGAACAGCTGACGCTCACGCTGCAGATGTGACAGGATCGTTTCTCTAATTTGGATCCTGCGAAGCTGATCCTCATCGACCGCACCGACAACATCTCCGGCATATATCTTAATGCCGTTAATAAACTCTACAGAATCATCACGGCCATCTATATGGCTTACCACAAAGCCATTCTTATACTCTTCCAGACCATTGGAATAATCATATAAGTTATCGCCCTCCGTAACGATCCTGCTCTTTTTCTTCGGAGCTCCGCTTGCCATCTTCACTTCAAATTGAAGCGTAGCAGTCGGATTGCCTTTCGACAGGTTGATGCTTTCAAGATACAGGTAACTGTCTGTCGCAGTACTTCCGGTCTCCGTAATACCCTTAACAGCGATCTTCTTTACCAACCTCTTGTTGTACGCCTCCATTGCATCCAAACGATAGACCATGTTATAGATACTATCGCTCTTATGCGTAGCCGAATAACGCAGCGTAATCATCGGATTAAACTGCTTCAGGTTTTCCTTAGTCTGCTTACCTTCCACAGACTGAGGCTCATCAATGATCAGGATCGGATTCGTCTTTGCAATGATATCAATCGGTCTGCGTGACCGGAACTCATCTAGCTTCATGTATATTCTTCTGGCATCTTTACCTTTAGCATTAAATGCCTGGGAATTAATGATCATTACATTGATGGAGCTGTCCGATGCAAAACGGTCAATCTCAGTCAGCTGAGTGGAGTTGTAAATGAAGAATCGAATCTTCTTTCCATACTCTTCTGCAAAATGCTCCTGTGTCATTTCAAATGACTTATATACACCTTCACGGATGGCAATACTCGGCACAACAATGATGAACTTACTCCAGCCATATGCTCTATTAAGCTCATACATCGTCTTGATATAGGTATATGTTTTACCAACACCGGTCTCCATCTCGATAGTGAGATTAAAACCACTACTTCTGCCTTCCAACTTGTTTGAAGGCGCTATTTGATTTGTTCTTTGTATTTTTTGCAAATGTTCCAGTATTAATTGATCGTTTAATTCTGGAATAATCCTATGATTGCTCCAACCGGTATAATCTTCTTCATCTGTAAGGCTTTGCTGAATATAACCAGATCCACGATCCATCATATATGTAGGTGTTAAATAGGGTTGCCCCGCAAAAACATCAACCACGGCTTTGGCGGCATCCGATTGGAATTTTTGATGCTTGTATTGAATTCTCATCCGACGGCCTCCTTAGATTACTTTTACCCTTGTGTCTGGTGCCAGCATTTTAAAGATCTCAGTAACATTTATCTTTGCAGGGCTATTGATAAAGCTTCCATCCCGGAAGACTGCTCGAAGCGGTTGGCGTTTTGCAATGAATCTAATTACGTTATCAGGTATATTTTCATCAAAGCAAGCAATAAGATCGCCATCATTATAGGTATGCACGGTGCATCCATCTACCTGCTCAGATGTATAAGGCATTGATAACGGAAGGCCCCACTCCAACAAGCATCCAAATAATAGATCCAGATCGGAGCGATCCGCTTTAATATTTGATTCAAGTAACGAGAGCATATCCTGAGCATAATCCCCTGCTGAATAATACACGTCGTTCATGTTGGAATCATCCACCTTAAATACTCTAAAACCGGTGTCTAAATCCTGTGTCATCATAGGGTTGTCTTCTTTTATCTTCTTCCCTGCTCTTCTGATTCGCTCTTTACCGACCTCAGCGATTGTCTTATATCCGTCCTTATAAGCATTTGTGTTTTCATCAACTTCCTCAGGGAATTGAATCATTATCCATCTGCGCTTTCCGCCATCACTTGCATTTTTTTGCATGACTGCATCTGCTGTAGTAGCACTTCCCGAAAAGAAGTCCATTACAATCATCTCAGGATCATCTACAAGCTTCAGGCACCTATCTATAAGTTTTGTAGGCTTAGGTGTATCAAAAGGTGCTCTTCCAAAAAGAGCTTTTAACTCTGAAACCCCTTCCCTGGTTGTTCCTGCATCTTTTCCAAACCAAATAGTCTCTGGTGCACGACCCTCAAGGTTCTTTAAGTAAATCTTTCTTATGATTCGAGTCTCATCTTCACTAAAGATTATTTCTCCTGTTTTAATTTTTTCAGCAACAGTTTCCTTACTCCATCTCCATCCATTTGGGCAAGGCTTTATAACTTTTCCACTTGGCGAAATAATGTCATAAATCAAGTTAGGTCTGTATAAAGCATTCCTTACGTCTCCACTTCTCCAAGGACCATTTGGATCGTTGTCCGGATTAGAATATGCTTTATTATCTTCTGCAGTCCTTTCAAAGCTTCCAAGTTTAAAGGACTGTATTGATTTACAATAAATCATCAAATAACTATGTTGTATAGAAAATGTTCCAAGGTACCCTTTCGGTTGAATACTATGTTGCCATACAATCGTGCCAATAAAATTACTCGCTCCGAATACCTCATCGCACATTTTTTTCAGGTTCTCTTGCTCTTTATCATCTATACTGATGAAAATAGCTCCATCTTCAGTAAGAAAATTTCGTGCTAATAGCAACCGTTGATAAAGCATCGAACACCATTTTGAATGATAACGTGGGTTACTATTGCTATTTTCCTGAAAAACCTTATTGCCATCTTCATCATAAAGGCCGATCTCATCTTCGTATTCATCTTTATCCATCTCGTATTGATCCGGATAAATAAACCGGTCACTTCCTGTATTGTAAGGAGGATCAATATATATGAACTTGACAGCGCCAAGATAGCTCTCCTGCAATAGTTTCAGTGCATCTAAATTGTCACCCTCAATATAAATATTGGCGGTAGTATCCCAGTTTTCACTGTCTTCCATTACCGGACGAAGAGTTTTCCTAATTCTCCTGTTGGCCTCTGCGATGCACGCTTTCTTCCCTACCCAGCTAAATTCATATGATTCATTTGTATCCAAAGCCGTAGATGACAGCATCTGTCTAAGAAGTTCAAAATTTACCGACTTAACAATCTGACCATTTTCATCCAAAGCTTCTGTTATGCAGTTTGGAAATACTTTTTCAAGCAACTCAACATTCTTCTTAGACTGTTCTTCCGTCTCCATTCTCATTTTCTCCATCTTAGACTTCCTCCTCGGCTATTTCCTTATTGTTAAGGTAAGCTAAAACCTTTCGGTCAACACGAGATTGTTTTCTGACCATGTATACTCCAAGATCTTTAATTGTTGCCAAGTCCACGGGCTCCTTAAACTCCTTTTCCTTTTGCAGTTTCATATACCGGAAGCCCGCGCCTAAATTACCTTTTGTCGCATATGCATGCTCTTTCATTTCTTCTTCGCTTACATGATCATCAATAACAATGCATCGATACATTATTGCTTTATACGGTATGCCAATATAAACGTAAACCGTATCGCCGTTTTTTTCACCAGCCCCTCTTTTCCAGCAAATAGTATCCGAAGATTTAAAATGTTCAACAACATCAAATACTTTCACATTACAAGGGATAATCCACGATTCTTTCATCTTCTGCCCTCCTTAAGTTCCTCTAATTCTGCTTTTAACCTTTTCAACTCCGTATTGAGCTGTATTTGTTTGTTTAATTGTTTTTCTTTCCGAACCTTCTGCTGTAAAGCCACAATCTGTTTTTGCAACTCTTGCCTACGGTTATCACGTTCGACAGAATCTTTTAGGCTTTCCTGCTTTTCGGCCTGTAAAGCATCGCCTGCAATCTGCCGGACATAGTTTTCATAAACCTTATCTACATTCAGACCATCAATCTTCAGCGGAAGCGCTGTCTCATCCAGCCAGTCCGTATGGTAATAGGTTCCGACCTTAAAGGCATTGTTACCAGACGCAGCTGCTTCTTTATATGCTGTCCACGCCTGATACTTTCCATCATGTTCCAGCAGGAAAATGATATGATACGGTATCTCTTTATCGATCTGTCGGAGAACAGATTCGTCAAGCTTCGATTCGTTAAGCTTGACTTCAAAGACCTCAATCTCCGTAACCACTTCACCCGCTGCCAGGTTCATTGTGGTAGCAGCAATCTTGTTTCTCCAGTAGATCACTTTGATCTGATCAACAAAGAATCTTTTCAGTGTAGGCGATACCGTCAGATTCTCATAAAACTTCTGCTTCGGTATTCGCCGGTTGAACTCCGTGCTTTTCGGTAAACCAATCAATCTCAGCACCTCATTTCACAACCAGGAAGCAGATCAGCTCGAAATCATCCAGTCCATTAATCTCTGACATAAGCGCCGAAGTACCTCCGGCAGAGAACAGACTGTCAATATCGCTCTCTTCCTTTACGTCAATGATGGAGTTGATTGCATCGGAAAGAAGTTGTGATACTTCCTCCATGTCACGTCCATCATCTGTTTCTTTATTAAACTTCTCGCATAGCTCCAATACTGGCTCAGATTTACCACGGCAAAGCAGCCGAACTGTATCAAGGAGCTTCTTCGGATTCAGATAATCGCAGACTACCTCTCCATCGATTCCGATATAAACCATATAGAACGGATGGATCCGGTTCTGATTATCAATATTGATATTGTTGTTGATATTCCGTAGGACAAAGATCACGCCTTCCGGGTTTTCTTCTGTCGCCGGCACCACAGCATGCAGTCCTTTTGGCTTCTTCGCCAGATCCTCATGCGTCTTTATGTATTCCAATAAATCCAGGCGAAATTCGTTCAATCCCAGATCCATGATGGATATACCTGTAGACATATCCTCGATATCCACTACTTCGTCCTGCAGCCGTTTCAGCTGCTGCTTTCTGTATTCCAGATCACCCTTCTCTTCCGGATTGATCAGGTCATCATCACCGGTAGAAGTCATGACAGATATCTTCATCCTTGTCTCAACACGGGATTTCAGATTGATATAGTCGTCCAGCGTCATATCCGGCCAGAAGTTCACCAACTGAATATACTGGTTCCTGCTGCCGATACGATCAATACGGCCAAACCTCTGAATAATACGCACCGGATTCCAGTGGATATCGTAGTTCACCAGATAATCGCAGTCCTGCAGGTTCTGACCTTCAGAAATACAATCAGTAGCGATTAGAACATCGATTTCCTTTGTACTGCCTGGCATCAGAACGTCCCTGCTCTTGGATATCGGTGAGAAGCAGGTCAGCACATTATTCAGCGTAGCCTTCAGTCCTTTTATAGTCGTTCTTCCATCGATAGATCCGGTAATGACCGCTGTGTCCAGACCATAATGAGTCTTCATGTAGCTGGCCACCTGATCATAAAGGTACTCGGCAGTATCAGAAAATGCTGAGAAGATCAGCACCTTCTTGTTCCCTTCATTGATAGGATTCGCCATCTTTTCATCAAGAAGTTTGAAAAGAGTCTGGAGCTTCAGGTCGTGTTCAGGCGTAATATCTGCAACCATAAGGGTAAGAAGTTCCAGAGTATCAGCATCGTGCTGAAGCTCCGCCCTCCAGGTCTTATAGTCCATATCCGCCAGATCTATTTTTACCTTCTTACCGACTGTGAAGAAATCGGTATTGCCGTCTTCCATGTCAAAGTCATTGTCGTTGGCTTCGTACATATCCAGATCCGCTTTACCATACTTTTCAAACTGAGTAATGGCATCAATGGTACCCTGGATCAGGTCACGAATTCTTCCAAGCGTCAGGTTGAAGGAATACACGGAGCTCTCCAAACGCTTCAAGAGATTGATGCTCATCAGGCGCTGAATACCTTGCTCACGACCTCTCTGCGTCAGGTTATTCCCCTTGTTGTGAGTCAGATCCACATACTTCGACATCTTGCTTGGAAAGATGTAGTTTGACGGCGTGTAGATACATAGAGTCAACTGCATCAGCTGCTCGTAAATCTCATTGTAGTTGATAGCATTGTTGAGATCCGTAAGACTCGGTCTCTTCGATATCGGTTTAAGTCTCTCCGGGAACTTTCCAATCTCTTCTGTATTGTAATACTTCTCAATATGTCTTCTGGATCTTGCAATCGTTACGCTGTCCAGAACCTCAAAGAAATCAAAATCCAATGTCCGCAGCAGGGCATCCGTCGTTCTGGCTTCCGGTTCCAGTTTGCTCCAGGCATTAAAAGCCTTCTGGGCCTGACGGAATATCTCTTCGATCGGCTTCTTCGTGTCCAGCTGCTCATTGATGAACTCAGAATTGCCCTCATAAGCAAGAGCCAGCTGATTCTTAAGATCTGTGAATCTATTGTTTACTGGCGTTGCAGAAAGCATCAGCACTTTTGTTTTAACTCCGGCACGGATAACCTTATCCATCAATTTCACGTACCGGTTCTCCTGCGTATTGGCATGTGTACCGGCACCGTTACGGAAGTTATGCGATTCGTCGATCACGACCAGGTCGTAGTTGCCCCAGTTGAGTCGATCCAGATCAAGTCCGTTGGAAACGCCGCCATTACGCGACAAATCTGTATGGAAAAGAACATCATAATTCAACCGATCAGAGGCAATCGGATTATTGACGTAGTTGTCTTTGTATGTGTTCCAGTTCTCACAAAGCTTTTTCGGGCAAAGCACGAGCACTGTCTTGTTCCTGTTCTCGTAATACTTGATAACGGCCAGCGCTGTGAAGGTCTTACCAAGACCAACGCTATCTGCCAGAATACAGCCATTGTACTTTTCCAGCTTATTGATAATGGCAAGAACCGCGTCCCGCTGGAAGTCATACAGCATGCTCCAAATCTTGCTCTGCTTAAAGCCGGTCGCCTCATTCGGAAGCACATCCTCAGAGATGTCATCCAGGAATTCACTGAAAACGTTATACAGTGTCATGAAATAGATGAACTCCGGAGAATTCTCATTATATGCAGTGCTGATGTTAGAGATGATCATCTCCGTAACATCCTGCATCTTCTCTTTGTCGTTCCACAGAGTTTCAAAGAGTTGCATGTACTGAGTAGAAAATGGCGCTTCCAGGCTGTTCACCATGTTATAGCTGTTATTTCCACGCTCGCATCCAATGTCAACGGTCGTAAAGCCATTGATGGGCATATACGCCGTCTGCTCCACAGGAGAATCCACTGTCATGAATCCGCCCATATTCTCCCCGGTAACGTTGGACTTAAACGTTGCCTTCTTCCGGATCCACTCAGCACACTCCCTGGCGATTGCCTTCTGCGTCATTTCATTACGCAGCTTTATCTCAAATTCAGTACCATACAGGCTATTCTCCCGGCTGAGACGTGGAATGTAGAATTCTCTTTTCTGCTTCTCAGCCTTTTCTTTTATGAATGTCGGAGACGTGAAAATAAAGCGGAACTCATCCACCTTTTCCAGCTGGCTCTTCAGTTCCTTATACGCATACATAGAAAAGCAGGCCGCCGCGATGGAGACTTTGCTTCTGGGTTTTATCTTCTCTTTTAGGTCATCCCGTACTACCTTGGTGATGTTATCAAATATCTCCACAGGAACTGACCTCCTTCCTTGTCATCGTTTTACTCTGATTTCCATTCCGCACTAATCAGATACGATTCAGCATCCGCCGATCGTATCATATCAAATGAGCTGTCCAAAAAAACGGACTCACTCTGTCTTCTCTGCCTCTTCCTTTTTGGGTGGCACAAATTCCATAATATCGCCAAAGTCGCAATGGAGCTCATTACATATTCTCCAAAGCACATCCGTAGTTATATTGTCTCCACGCGTCAGCTTTGATATGGATGCTGTACTAATGCCACATCTTTCGCAAAGATCCTTCTTTTTTAAATTCTTATCGATCAATAGCTTCCATAATTTGTTGTAGCTTACATGCATCTTGTATTCCTCCGCCACAATGAATAAACCATCACTTTCCTTCTTTTATTGCCCATGTCCAACCGAACAATTGATCACCATTTTCTCCAAGTTTGATTACTGCCGTATCGGTCACTGCATCTGCAACTTTTTTTGTATATGCGCCTTCCTTATCAAAAGCAATAAAGATCTGTTTCTTACTTTCTAGATAAATATCCATAATTCCGTCTATCGGAAGATCACCTATGTTCTTAAAGATTGAAGAGTCATGCGCTATAGCCGGAAGCTCTGTTAATTTCAAAATACTCAAATCCAAAACAATCAAGCTCTTAAAAGCAGTACCCTTTCCATCATCCCTTGGAGTGTGGAAGTCATACTTTGCCTTTGATTCAAATTTTATAGTCGGAGCCTCCCGGCGTACTTCATATACTCGATCGTTGTATCGAACCATCTGGGCATTTAGCATATCCTCGATATCCCGAAGCACCTGACTCTCGGCAACATCCAAGTCCTTTTCCACAGCTTCAACATCAGCCTTGAATTGCTCCGTCTGTTCAAAAGCTTCATTCTGCGATTCAAGAGCCGATATTTCTCTTTGTAGCTCCGAATACTTTTCCAGGAATGGTTTCGGCACCTGAATGGGAATTCCCAGCTCGACAAGTTCTGCCTCCAGCTTCTGTATTTCCTGAGTCGCCGCCTGCATAAGCACCTGAAGGCTTTGCGCTTCGTCGCTAAGCTCGGAATCCAGAATCCCATGAAGTTTTCTGTGAAATGCTTCTACTTCCTCTATCCTTTTTATGTTTACCGTCGGAAAATATGAAGCCAGCGTCTGTAGATTGTCTTCAGTTGTTACAAATGCGTCATCACGATTTTTTGTAACCACTCTATACTGGGATGCAAGCCTACCATATTGACGTTTCATGCCTCTTAATCTGCTTGCGGCCTCTGCCTCTTCCGTCTTTCTCTGCAGCTCTTTTTCAAGCAGATCACTATCCGTATCTTTTGTAAGACCAGCTAATTCTACCTGCAGCTCATCTATTCTCGCGATATTCTTCGCGTACTGCTTGTCTGTCTTGATTGCACTAGGTACAAGTTTTAATCGCCTTGCTTTGTTATATGTTTTCTTCTTCTCATCAGCCTCTTTTAAGCGTTTTTTGAGAGCCCCTACAAACTGATACATGCCAAATAGTTTTTCCATTGCAGTAACTGCCTGCTCTCCTTTTGGCGATTTGTAATGCAGTGGGTTTTCTATCTCATCGTTACCTTTCCCGGAAATACGGAAAAAGCGTCCCACCATATCCCGGAACGTAATGTCTTCTAGTGCTATTTCATATCCATCAAATAATTCTTGTCTAAAAGCCTTTAAATCTATAGGATCTCCAACTGGTTGGTATTCACTATTGCATCTGTTTACATGCTTGCTGTCTGATACAGTTCTACTGTAATAGTGATCGCCATCCCTGAAATGAAATGCGAAGCAAATAGTGTGATCTCCAACATAATTTTTTACATTAGCCTTCCCATACGTTTCACCGCCAAAGCAGTAATCCAAGATAAGCAGGAATGTTGATTTTCCTATGGAGTTATCCGCTGCCTCACCGCCCAAAACGGTATTTAGGCCCTGATGAAATTGAATTCTTCCTCGCGGTCCCGCCGTAGACTTAAAGAGTTCGCAATAAACCTCTTTCAGCATTGCGCCGTCATACATACAAAATTACCCCCTGTTCTTCATCGAATTCGATTTTGTTAAGAGCATAAAGGCAATCCAATACGTCCATATACTCATTTACACCGGTCAGTTTTGGCGCTACCCGATGATATAAATCTTTTATCCCAATAGGTCCTCGCTCAATGATTTCAAGGATCATCGGTATTTTTGAAATGACACTTTCGTTATACGTTATCAGCTTATTCGGAAACAGCATCTTCATCAGCTCCTTCCTGCGCTTCAAAGACCTCACACTTCTGGACAAAGTATGAAACCACTACCTCGCATGATGATTTTTCCTCATGCGTTTCTCCCGCAATCCACTCTGTCAAAACATCAAAAATTTGTGTTTGATCTAATCCCCGATCCCTCAGATCTTGATATTTGAATTTCATCTGAGAGCAGAATTTCTCAAAGTTCAGTGTGCCTTCAATCTCCATTTCCTTGCAATCATCCCTGACAATTGGGTAATACTTGGAGACGTAATGTTGGATTTTGAAGAATAATCCCGGATCCGTCTTATCCATCTTCTTAATAACTTCTGTCGGGTTATAGTTCAAATCCATTATTCTCTCAATCGGAATAGAACCTATCTTGCTAACAACACGCTTGACACCTGCCACCAGTCTTTCTTCTGGCATAGAATCGAGCGCTTCCATGATACTGGAAATATTCAGCTTTATATCTTCAAGCTCAGCAACTTTTTCTTTAGTCATTGCTGCCATATAACGCGTAGCACATGTCGGACACATAGCCACAAGATTATCTGCTACATGTCGTGGAAGCCTCGGGTTCACCTGCACTATTCTATAGTCAAACGTACTACGCCCGGCTTCTTCAAAATATAAAGGCTTGAAGCACCCCAACATCGGGCAGTGTTGTTTCGTCTCTGCTAAAAGGCGTACACCAAAATCCGGTTTCAAATCAGAATCATCATATATCGGTGCAATGCTTTCAAGCGTAACACCTATCTGGCGAACATCAATCTCATTCTCTCCAATAGCTGCTGCATCTATTAAAAGCTCAATAATCTCTTTACATATCTTACCTTCGTCACCTGGATGAACAGTTATTCCCTTTCCGGCAAGTTCAGCTCTCAGTTTTGTTTTTGAATCTGATGAAAGCGAGCCAATTTTTTCAACCAGAGAATCTGCCTTAAAATGCGCTTTCACCATTCTGGCTTTCTTCTTAGGAAGTGGTTTTCCATTGTAGATCCTGCCAAGCATGTCTTTTTCGTCATCGGATCCGTTGTAGGGATAGTACTCATGTCTCTCATCAGCTTTGATATCTTCATCTGAAGCAGGTTCCGGCATGATAAACAGGAGCAGATTGGCAAAGTAATCCTGATTATCCCAATCCTGCCCCAGATATGAATGCAATAGTTTTAGGAACTCACTTAAGGTCAATGTCACCCCTCCAAATCCGATTTAGTCCGGTCAAGTCCGACCAAGTCCGAAGGCAACAAGAAGCGCCTGCTAAAATTGTCTTGTAAATATTTACAAAGGAAAAGGCACTCTCGCTTTTTCAGTTTATCACAAAGAGGCGGGAAAAGCAATCCTTTATGAACCTAAAGCCGCGTGAAGACGATAAAAAGCAATGCTTTTCCTAAGTCCGATAGCAACGACCCCTGATCAAGGTCACCCGAAAGCTATCAAGCAAGAATGAATATGGAGCAGCTATTAGGGTAAGCTGCCTCCTCAAAAGCGGAGGTACAGCTATGTAAGATAGCAGAAAAGAAGATTTGCTTATCAGTATCCAAAATACGGCATCTGAAGTCGCAAGCGAATACGGTGATGACGTTGTTAAGAGTGTTTTAAGAAGGTACAACGCCGCCAGCATTGAAGACTTATCGCCTTCTGACTATGAAGAAGTTTTTGGAGAACTGTATCAAATCGCAACAGACAATTAATGGCCGAATAAATTTCGGCAAGGATGGTCCTGAGCATGACTGAATAAAGGCTCTTCATGCTGAAAACGCTACCTTTAGCGCTGAAGGAGGTTCTGCCGGTTTCAGTGTGAAGTAACAAGTAAATACCAGCCTTAAGCAGAACAGCTGGCTATTCAAGCAAAACAGGAGGAATACCTGTATGAATGGCCGACTGATTAAGACAACAGCATATCGCCATGTGGTTTCCTCCACAGCCAATCTACGGAGGAAATTACAGTGGCAAAGATTACAATCGAATATTGCAGTAACTACGAAAGCTACAACGGCGAAAACGTAACTGAAGGTAAGGTTCTCGCGCCGATTCTGATCTCGGATGCAGAATTCCAGAGCAACAACACGATCATTCCGGAGAACCTGAGAACCTGGAAGCACTACGGCGTTCCGTTCAGAGTCGGATTCATGGTGGTGGACGAAGCAGATTTCAACAAGATGCTCTCCCTCTACTACTCCGGCATCAACGACTATTTTGATGAGCACCCGGAGCTCCGCCCCGGCAGATGCGTTCTCGGATGGGATAACGAAGGCTTTCCGATCCTCTGCAGCAAGGAGAACCGCTGCAAGGGCTGTCCCAGACGTGCAGAGCACCTTCCGCGCTTCAAGAGCCGTGAGGACTTCATCCAGTTCACATCCTTCCAGGATACCCACGAAGATGAGGACGGCAACACTGTCGGTCTCGACATCGCGGATCCCAATGTGAATGTTGAGGAAGAAGCGATCCTCGAAACACTCTTCACGGAGCTGGTGGAATACCTGGGCAAAATCAGCCCCCGTTACGCCAAGATCGTCACCCTCGGCAGGCAGGACTACTCGAAAGAACAGATCATTGCTGAGCTCGGTCTGAAGCCGT
>OMVA01000031.1 GCA_900314445.1 uncultured Lachnospiraceae bacterium
GGCTCGTAAGAATGTGAAGAAGATTGAAGACGATATGGAAATCTTCCTTGACTAAATGAAATGAGATGTGCCCGGCATACATGCTGGGCATGTGGTTTATAGAACGACTAAAAGTGGTATAAAAGAAAGAATGGTAGAGCATTGAACTCTACCAAGAAAGCAGGGAAAGGCCGATGAGTGCAAAACAGAAAAAAGCCTTAATTAGAATTATTATTGCGACGGTTTTAGTTGCCACATTTACAATTGTATTTAAATTCGTCTGGACAGAAGAAAACAAATGGACCAGATGGATTCAGCTGGCAGCTTATTTGATCCCATATGTTATCGTTGGTGGTGATATTGTGAAGGGAGCGGTTAAGAACATTGCCCACGGTCAGGTCTTTGATGAGAAGTTCCTTATGGCCATTGCCACAATTGGCGCATTTGTTCTGGGGGAGAACCTGGAGGGTGTAGCGGTTATGCTCTTTTACCAGATCGGTGAGCTCTTCCAGTCCATCGCAGTGGGGAAGTCCAGAAAGAATATTTCAGACCTGATGGATATCTGTCCAGATACGGCTAACCTCCAACATGAGGATGGCAGCGTGACAGAGGAAGATCCAGAGGATATTGAGATTGGTTCCATCATCGTGGTAAATCCTGGTGAGAAAATTCCAATCGATGGCATAATTAAAGAAGGAAAAACAAGCCTGGATACATCAGCCTTAACTGGTGAATCCGTTCCAAGAAATGCGGAAATTGGTGATCAGGTTTATTCTGGTGCCATCTGTCTTTCCGGACAGATTAAGCTGGAAACAACAAAGGAATTCGGCGAGTCCACCGCTTCCAAAATTCTGGAACTGGTGGAAAACTCCAGCATGAAGAAGGCCAAGGCAGAAAACTTCATTTCCAAGTTCGCCAAGTTCTATACACCAATCGTAGTATATAGTGCTCTGGTACTGGCCCTTCTGCCACCAGTCATCAGAATTCTTTTAGGAATGGATGCCGACTGGATTATCTGGATTACAAGAGCTCTTACATTCCTCGTAATTTCCTGCCCATGTGCAGTAGTAATTTCCGTACCCCTTTCATTCTTTGGCGGTATCGGATCAGCATCCAGCCACGGAATCCTGGTGAAGGGTTCCAACTATCTGGAAGTGCTGGCAGATGTAAAAACAATCGTTTTAGATAAAACAGGAACCCTCACAAAGGGCGTATTCCAGGTGGTTGAAATCAGTCCGGCAAATGGAATTGCCCCAGATGAACTTCTTAAAGCAGCTGCCTATGCAGAGTCTGCATCTTCCCATCCAATTGCCCTTTCCATTCGCACTGCCTACGAAGCTGGTGTGAGTGCGGCAGATGTAAAGGGACTTACCAATGATATTGCCGGCGCTGAAACTTTGATTGCCAATAAAGTATCTGATATTGAAGAAGTAGCAGGCCATGGCGTTCATGCAAAGGTAGATGGAAAGCTTGTTGCAGCAGGTAATGCAAAGCTCATGGTAAAGGATGGCATCTCCTTTGTAGAAGATACAAATCCTGGTACGGTTGTCTATGTAGCCATAGATGGAAGTTTTGCTGGTTCGATTGTAATCGCAGATGTGATCAAATCCACATCCAAGGCTGCCATGTCTGGCCTTCGTTCTCAGGGAATTCAGACGGTTATGCTGACAGGAGATAGAGAAGTGACAGCGGCCTCAGTTGCTAAGGAAATTGGACTGGATTCCTATAGATCAGAACTTCTTCCTGCCGATAAGGTAAGTGAAGTTGAGAAGTTACTGGATGCAGAAACAGGAAAGGATAGACTTGCCTTTGTTGGGGATGGTATCAATGATGCCCCAGTACTTGCTCGTGCAGATATTGGTATCGCTATGGGGGGCATGGGTTCTGATGCAGCCATTGAAGCAGCGGACGTTGTTCTTATGGACGATGATCCAGCGAAAATCAGTTTGGCCATGAGAATTTCCAGAAAGACTTTGGGCATTGTGCGCCAGAACATTACATTTGCCATTGGCGTCAAGGCGCTCTGCCTGATTTTAGGTGCCATTGGTATTGCGAATATGTGGATTGCGATTTTCGCCGATGTTGGTGTTATGGTTCTTTGCGTGCTGAATGCAACCAGATGTCTTCGTGTAAAGACCGATGGCATTCCAAGCGCAAAATAGTGTAAAATTATTAGTATCAAATTTGATGGAAAAAATAGTGGACATGTAATTTTAGATGACATATGTTACGGAAATTAGAAAAAAACTCCTGTAGAATAATAAAGAAATCTAATTTATGTTAGATAAGATAAACTGACAAGGAGATAAATCATTATGAATTTACAAGTGATTGTAGGCCTGCTCATTCCGTTTGCCGGAACTGCTTTGGGCGCTATGATGGTTCTCTTCATGAAAAATGATATTAATAAAAATCTCCAGAAAATTCTGACGGGATTTGCAGCAGGTGTCATGGTATCAGCCTCCTTTTGGAGTCTGCTGATTCCAGCCATGGAACAGGCAAAGGAGACGTCCGGAAAGCTGGGTGTGTTCCCGCCGGTTATCGGTTTTTGCCTGGGCATGATTTTTCTGCTCCTGATCGACAGTCTGACACCACATATGCATCTGGATCAGACCGTGGAAGGCCCTAAGAGCAATCTGAAAAAGACTACCATGCTGGTGCTGGCAGTGGTCATCCATAACATACCGGAAGGTATGGCGGTTGGCGTTCTTTACGCTAGCTGGATGCAGGGAAACAAATTGGTATCATTCTCAGCAGCAGTATCTCTTGCAGTGGGAATCGCAATCCAGAACTTCCCGGAAGGAGCTATCATTTCCATGCCCCTTCACGCAAATGGGATGTCCAAAGGAAAAGCGTGTGTGCAGGGAATTCTCTCAGGCGCGGTGGAACCAGTGGCTGGTTTTATCACGATTCTTCTGGCTTCACTCATCGTTCCATTTATGCCAGTGTTGCTTAGTTTTGCAGCAGGTGCCATGGTTTATGTGGTGGTTGAAGAACTGGTACCGGAAATGGCAGAAGGCCAGCATTCCAATTGGACAACTTTTGCTTTTATGATTGGATTTGCAGGGATGATGGTTTTGGATGTGGTGTTTGGTTAAAAGTATGGGGAATCAGGGGAGACGATTACTATACGAAAGAGAGTTTAAAATGGGAAATATTATTATTGGAGTAATTTTACTTGTAATTGCATTCTTTGCAGTTCGTGCAAGTATCAAGCATTTTAAAGGGCAGGGTAGCTGTTGTGGTGGTGGTTCTGACAAGCCTGAAAAGAAAAAGTTAGATGGAAAAGTTGTGAAGACTTATGACTTCAAGGTGGAAGGTATGCACTGCCAGAACTGTGTGAATTCTGTAACGAATACAATCAATTCTGTAGAAGGTGCAGTCGGTACGGTTAGTCTTGGCAAGAAATCTGCAAAGATTTCTTGTGACAGAGAAATTGATCTGGATGCGCTCAAGTTAAAGTTACATCAGAAGGGATATGAACTGGTGTAAATTCCTTTACATTATGTATCTGGAAACAATTGCCACAACTTCAGCAAAACATCAAAAGTATTCGGAATGGATCAGGAAGAACTGTCACGTGAGTCAGTGAATACACTCTTTAAAAAACAGGGAGTTTATAACGGACTTCTTTCAGCAATTGTATCTCCAGTAAGATGCAAGTGGGAGCCAGCAAATAAATAAAGCTATAATAACAACGACTACATAGTCGCTCTAATTTTTATAAAATTTTCGGAAGATTAAGCAGGATAAGAGATTGTCCTGCTTTTTCTATTTATTGGCTGACCTTATCAAAAAGTTAAAAACTGGATATTTTAATGTGGTCAGTTGAACTTTATACTTTGCGTCATAAGTGATAATTCTTCGCGAAGGAGTTTCTATGAGTAAGAAAGTAAATCACAATCATCAGAAAAAGATTGCGGTGATTAATGATGTGACTGGCTTCGGACGATGTAGTCTGGCGGTGCAGTTACCAATTATTTCAAAACTGAAAATTCAATGTTGCGGTGTGCCGACAGCAATCCTCAGTAATCAGACAGGATTCCCATCCTATTTCATCGATGATTACACAGATCGTTTTGAGGCTTACACAAATGAATGGAAGAAGATTGATCTGCATTTCAATGCCATCACTTCGGGCTTTATTGGATCAGCTGAGCAGATTCAGCAGATTAAGGAATTCATTAAGGCCTTCCGCGACAAGGATACCATTGTAATGGTGGATCCAGTTATGGGTGACCATGGCAAAATGTATTCTTCCTATACAGAGGACATGTGTCATGCTATGAAGCACCTGGTCAAGTATGCGACCATCATTACACCAAACCTCACGGAGGCTTGCATGCTGGCTGACTATCCATACCATGAAGGTCACTGGACCTACTCGGAACTGGAAGAGCTAATGAAAAAACTGGTGGAACTGGGGCCGGAAAAAATTGTAATCACAGGTATTCAGCAGGGACAGTTCGTAGCCAATGTTTGCTACGTACCAAGCCTTACCAATTACGAACTTCATATCACACGCCAGATTCATGTTGGTTGTGAAAGGAATGGTACAGGTGATGTCTTTGCAGCAATCATTGCGGCGGATGCAGTAAATGGTGTACCTTTCGTAAAGTCGGTGCAGCGTGCTTCCCGCTTTGTAAAGAAATGTATTCTCACATCCATGGAAATGGATATTCCAAATACAGATGGGGTGGCATTTGAAGAAGTGCTGGACAGCCTGCATGTGTAGGAAAAACAAGGCGAATACTTTTGGAATCTGACGGCTTACTTAAGCAGTCAAAATTAAAAATATGAAAACAAGGAAGGCAAATGAGATGCGCTGAGAAATTTCCTCGGCAATCCCATTTGCATAGGGTGAATAAAATGGCAAAAAGAAAAATGGAAATCCTTTATAAGGTTTACAACAATTTATACGTTAACTTAACAAACAAGTGTCCATGTGCCTGCACTTTCTGTCTGAGACAGAACAATGAGACAGTTGGTGAGTCAGACTCACTCTGGCTGGATCACGACCCTTCATTCGAAGAGGTTGTTGAGGCTTTCAAGTCAAAGAACATGGATGAATTTGAGTCTGTTGTTTTCTGTGGTTTTGGTGAACCAACAGAAAGAATTGATGTGTTACTTCAGGTTGCTGACTTCGTTAAGAAGGAATATAAGAAGCCAGTGCGTATTAATACAAATGGTCTGGGCAACTTAGTCAACGGCCGTGACATCTGCCCTGAGCTGGAAGGAAAAATCGACGAGGTGTCTATTTCCCTCAACACACCAAATGCGGATGACTATTTCAAACTGGTTCGTCCAAAGTTTGGAGAGGGTTCTTTCCAGGCAATGCTGGACTTTGCCAAGGAAGCAACCAAGTATGTAAAGGTTACATTTACAACAGTTGAAACTACTCTGACCAAGGAAGAGGAAGAGGAGTGTGCCAAGATCTGTGAAGAAATCGGCGCAACTTACAGAATCCGTCCATGGATCGGTGAAAACGAAGCCTAAGGCAAATGGGATGCATGACGAATAAGGACTTGCCAGAATCCAATATGTTTTGATCTGTTGCAGGGGTGACAGATTTTAGGCTGAAAATTTGCAACAAGTTTCTGCTTGCTGCAAAGTCAGAGAAGTTTCCGGTTATGGTTTTAGAGGAGATGAATCAAAGTGAAGGAATTAAATAACAAAGGTTATATTTTACAGGAAGCCGCGTCAGGGGATCTTCCTAGAAATGCGAAAGAAAATTCAAATAGAAATGGAAGACAGATTATAGATGCTGGTCCAGAAAAGGCTGGTGTACTTTCAAAGTTAACTGGTGCTTTAGATGGTACAGGTACCATTGGAATGTCACTGGTCTGGTTTGGTAGTGCTGTATCTCTGGCTGAAATTCTGACTGGTACGGAACTTGCTGGTCTTGGAATGAGAAGTGGCCTCACCGCCATTTTACTTGGTCATCTGGTTGGATGCATTCTGCTGATACTCGCAGGCCTCATTGGTGTGAAAACACGTCAGGGATCCATGGCATCCACAGCCGTTTCTTTTGGTAAATATGGCAGTAAATTCTTTGCTGCTTTAAATGTTCTCCAGCTGGTTGGCTGGCAGGGCATTATGATTTATGATGCAGCCATTTCTGCAAATAGAATTGCCGGCATTGGTCTTGTACTCTGGAGCGTTTTGATTGGTGTGCTTACAGTCTTCTGGATTGTAAATGGTGCCAAGACCAGAGGGGCGCTCAATGCTGTTACTATGACAGCCCTTTTGGTACTGACTGTTCTTTTATGCAGAGTTATCTTTACAGGAAGTGCAGTGAGCGCTGCTGGTGAAAGTACAGCTCTTGCTGATACAGCAGTTGCGTCAATCTCATTTGGCGCAGGACTGGAGCTTGCTATTGCCATGCCACTTTCATGGCTTCCAATGATTGCCGACTACACAAGTAAGGCGAAGAAGCCAGTGCGTGCCACCTTTGCTTCCTGCATCACATATTCTGTGATTTCATCATGGATGTACATCATCGGACTTGGCGCCGCTATTCTGACACAGGAGTCTTCTGTGGATCAGATTATGCTGAAGGCGGGGCTTGGTATTGCGGGCCTGATTATTATCGTATTTTCATGTGTAACGACGAACTTTATTGATGCCTACTCATGTAATGCATCCACCTTCGCTCTTTTTGCAAATAGCAAGAGAGAAGATGCCACAGTTGCAGAAGCCACATCAAATGCTGAAAACGCTGCAGTTGTTGTTGAAGCAGGTGCTGAAGAAGCTGGCAACCCTTCTGGAAAAAAATCATTTGAAAAGAAAATTCTCAGCAATCTCAAGGAGAACTGGCCTGGTATTATCGATACGATTGTGGGTACGGTTGGTGCCTGTCTCTTCGCCATGGATAACATTGCAGGATTCCTCTATCTGATTGGTTCTGTTTTTGCGCCAATGTTTGCCATTCAGCTGGCGGATGTATTTATCCTGAAAATTGCCGACCAGAAGACCGGTTCGGAACTTGGCCGTGCAGGAAAAAAGTGGGATGCAGTGGCATCCATTTCATGGATTATCGGTTTTGTTCTTTACCGTATTCTTATGAATTACAGCCTGCCTGTGGGCAACACATTGCCAGATATGGCAATCACTATGCTTGTAGTTGTAGTTCTGAGACTGCTTACGAGAAAACTGGTCAAGAAAGAAAATGCATAAATATCTTTGCTGATTCTAAGATGCAAGGGATATGAAAAATAATTTGTTTAAGCCTGGAGAAGGCACCTGTTCTTGAAAGAGACAGGTGCTTTTTCCATTTGACTTTCCTTTCACAGGGCATATTTTTGACAATAATCCTATTTGCCAATAGCCCTTACAGTCGCTATAATTAGTACGTTTTTAGGATATAGTAAGAGAATACCCAAGGAATTACTTAAGGAATTGCTTAGGAAGTACTCAAGGAGAATGCTCGTGGCAGAGGGAAAGAATTATTTATATCTGGTTTCTGAAATCACAGAAGAGGATTTCGGTTGCGAAGGAAGACGGGAAGAGGACGGGGACAAAGTATCCGTTCGCCTTACAAATGGACTTGGCGCATCCCTGGTTCTTCAGCAGAGCGACCAGTATTTATATAACAATCAGATTGATGAGGGTGATGTGGTGGAACTGAATATCACAGGCAACACACCAGATGATATTAAACTCATCAAGAAATTCCATATTCGAAAGATTGAAGCAAAGGATGCTGATGCAGCAGTTGCCATTGAGCAGATCTGCTTCCCACCCAATGAAGCATGTTCAGAAAAGATGATGAGAGAAAGAGTGGAGAAGGCTGCAGATTCCTTCATGATTGCAGAAGTTTCTGGCAATGTACTTGCAGTTGATCATCTTACAGTTGCAGGATTTATCAATGGTATTGCAACAAATGATGAGAAGTTCCGAGATGATTTCTTTACAGATGCCAGTCTTCATAATCCAGCTGGTAAAAATGTAATGCTCTGTGGAGTAGATGTATTACCAGCCTATAGAAATCAGGGACTTGCCAGCCTTATGATGCAGGCATATAAAGCAGATGCAAAGAAACAGGGAAGAGAAAATCTTCTCTTAACAAATCTGGAAGAGAAAGTTCCTTTCTATAAAAGAATGGGATATGTAGATTTAGGACAGGCTGATTCCACCTGGGGTGGCGAAGTCTGGCATGAGATGAAACTGGTGCTGAAGTAAGCGAAGTAGGTTTGTTTTGCCAAAGAAAGCACAGCGCAGTTCATTTGCATGGATGACAAAGATAGCGCAGTTCATTTGCCGGGATGACAAAGATAATGCAGTTCATTTGCCGGGATTAGGATAAAAAGTAATAAATAATAAAAAAATAATTAGGATAAAGGAGATATGACGATGAAAGCAGCAATTATTATGGGTTCTACAAGTGATTTAGCAAAGGTTGAGCCAGCAATCGAAATTTTAAAGGATTGGGGTATCGACGTTCAGGTTCGTTGCCTGTCAGCTCACCGTGCTCACAAGGAACTTTCTGAATTCATGGATGAAGTTAACACAAATGGCACAGAAGTTGTTATCACAGCAGCAGGTATGGCAGCAGCTCTTCCGGGCGTTGTTGCTTCCCAGACCGTTCTGCCTGTAATCGGTGTGCCACTTTCAGGATCTGTTCTTGACGGAATGGATGCTCTTTACTCAATCGTACAGATGCCTTCAGGAATTCCAGTTGCAACAGTAGCAATCAACGGTGCGAAGAACGCTTCTTGGCTTGCCCTGCAGATTATGGCTGTAAAGCATGAAGAAATCCGCGCAAGGCTTCAGGATGAGCGTGTGAAGATGGAAGAAGCGGCAGTAAAGGCTAACGAAGAAGTTTCTAAGAAGTACGAATAATACACTGACAAATGAATGTATTTTGGTAAATGGGGTTGTTGGGGGCAGTTCATTTGCCTGGATGGGTAGAAAAAGAATGTATAAATTTGATTTACATTGTCACACAAAGGAAGGCTCGATTGATGCACATATTGGTGTGGTAGATTATGCCAGACTTTTGAAAATTCAGGGCTATTCTGGAATGCTGGTTACAGACCATGATTCCTATAAGGGTTATAATGCCTGGAAAAACCTGGAGAAGAAGCCAAAGGAATTGGAAGACTTTGTGGTTCTAAAAGGAATTGAGTATGATACAAGAAATGGCGGACATGTTCTTGTCATTTTGCCAGATGGTGTGGACTGTCCTTTGCTGGAAAAGCAGGGATTGGGTCTTCGCAAGCTCGCTCATATTGTGCATGAAATGGGCGGCGTTATTGGAGCGGCACATCCATTTGGATATGGCTACTTCGCCATTATGAATACGAGACTTTTCCGCAAGAATCCAGATGTTCTTTATCTCTTTGATTTCATTGAAACATTCAATGCAGGTGTCCGGGTTTACAGCAACCTGCTTGCCAAGCAATTGGCTGCCATTTTAAGAAAGCCAGAAACCTGTGGCTCTGATGCTCATGTGGCAGAGAAGATTGGTACAGCATACACAGCATTTAAGCATCCGATTACCTGTAATAATGATTTGATTCATGTAATTCGGGAACGTGAGAAAGTTCGCATGGGCGCCCGCCGCACACCAAACATGTATAAGAATCGAAATGTGATTATTAAGAATCTGGGTATCTATGGATACTGGACTTATAACAAATTGCAGTTTGTTATAAATAGTCTGGGAAGAACCATTGAGATTCGGAAGATGCATTTGAGATATGTGTAAGATGAATTAGAAAGTACAGAATAGTAAAAATGCCATGGGTTGTTTACACAACCTATGGCATTTTGTGTTTGCGCGCCATGGGCGCGCAAACAAAAAGGGAGATGACTAAGATGTCATCTCCCTTTGATTCTCTTATGTGATTGGAAATACAGAAAATCTGTGACAATTCCATTTGCCAGAAGCCAGAAAAGGAAATTAAGCTTCCAGTGGCTTGCCTGTCAGAAGCTCGTAAGCCTGAAGGTATTTGTTGATTGTCTTTTCTGTTATGTCCTGAGGAAGGAACCATTTTTCAGGTTCTTCCTTGTTTGTGTTGTCTTCAGACATAAGCCAGTTACGTGCAAACTGCTTGTCGAATGAAGGCTGGTCATGACCGTGCTCATAACCATCAGCTGGCCAGAAACGAGAAGAGTCAGGTGTCAGCATTTCATCGCCAATTACGATGTTGCCGTTTTCATCAAGACCAAACTCGAACTTTGTATCTGCAATGATGATTCCGCGTGAAAGAGCGTAATCAGCGCACTTTTTGTAAAGAGCGATTGTGTAGTCGCGAAGCTTTTCAGCATATTCCTGACCCTTGCCTGGGAACTGCTTTTCAAGAACTTCGATGGACTTCTCGTAAGAGATATTTTCATCATGGTCGCCGATTTCAGCCTTTGTTGAAGGAGTGTAGATTGGTTCAGGAAGCTTATCACATTCCATCAGTCCTTCAGGAAGCTTGATTCCGCAAACTGTCTGATCCTTCTTGTAGCTCTTCCAGCCAGAACCTGTGATGTAGCCACGAACGATACATTCGATTGGAAGCATTTCCAGCTTCTTGCACATCATAGAATTACCTGTGAATTCAGGCTTCTGGAAGAATTCAGGCATATCTTTAACATCTGTAGAGATCATGTGGTTTGGAAGAATATCTGATGTCAGGTCAAACCAGAACTTAGACATCTGTGTAAGAACTGTACCCTTCTTTTTAATGATGTTCTTCAGGATGACATCGTAGCAGCTGATACGATCAGTAGCTACCATGATCAGGCTGTCGCCATTGTCATAGATTTCACGAACTTTTCCTTCTTTGATAGGTTTCATTTTCGTACGACCTTTCTTATTTTGTAATTTTTATAAAAAAGTTTGTGCAAATGTATTTGTTTAAAAACGCTCGGTTTCCTACAAATACAATATGTACTTGCTTCTTCAGATACAGGACAAAGCATAGTGTATTTATGGCTAAAAATCAAGGTCGAAAGCACTGAATTTTTAATGAAAATAGGACATTTAGATGCTAAAATTTACAGTGGAGAAAATAGGAAAACTTAAAGGGGAGTTACTACTTATGGAAGAAAAATTTATTATGGCCCTGGACGCCGGTACAACAAGCAATCGTTGTATATTGTTCAGACATGATGGAAGCGTGGCTTCCATTGCACAAAAAGAATTTACACAGATTTTTCCAAAACCAGGTTGGGTAGAGCATGATGCAAATGAGATTTGGTCTACCATGTATGGTGTGGCAGTGGAAGCACTGGCACAGGTTGGAGCCACTGCTAAGGATATCGCCGGTATCGGTATCACTAATCAGCGTGAAACAACCATTGTCTGGGATAAGGAAACAGGGGAACCGGTCTACAATGCCATTGTATGGCAGTGCCGCAGAACTTCTGAGTATTGCGATGAATTAAAGGAAAAGGGTTACACAGACATGATTCGTCAGAAGACAGGTCTGGTAATCGATGCATATTTTTCAGCAACAAAAGTTCGCTGGATTCTTGAAAATGTGCCAGGTGCACGTGAAAAGGCAGAGCAGGGACAGCTTCTTTTTGGTACCGTAGATACCTGGCTGATCTGGAAACTGACTCGTGGCAGAATGCATATTACAGATTATTCTAATGCATCCAGAACCATGATGTATAACATTGTAGATTTGAAGTGGGATCAGGAAATTCTGGATCTTCTTGGGATTCCTGCCAGCATGCTTCCAGAAGTTCGCAACTCCAGTGAAGTATATGGAGAGACTGCGAAACATATGTTTGGTTGGGAAATTCCAATCGCAGGTATTGCTGGTGACCAGCAGGCAGCTCTCTTTGGACAGATGTGCTGGAACAAGGGAGATGCAAAGAATACCTATGGCACAGGTTGCTTCCTTCTTATGAATACCGGGGAAGAACCAGTTTTCTCGGAGAATGGACTGGTAACAACTCTTGCATGGGGCATTGATGGAAAAGTGAATTATGCTCTGGAAGGCTCTGTCTTTATTGGTGGCGCTTCTATTCAGTGGCTTCGTGATGAAATGCGTCTCATTGATAGCGCTGAAGATTCAGAGTATATGGCTAAGAAAGTGAAAGATACCAATGGCTGTTATGTGGTGCCAGCCTTTACAGGTCTGGGTGCTCCATATTGGAATCAGTATGCAAGAGGTACCATTGTTGGTATCACACGTGGCGTAAATAAGTACCACATTATCCGTGCAACGCTGGAGTCTGTGGCTTATGAAACCAGTGATGTACTATTTGCTATGCAGAAGGATTCTGGTGTGGAACTGAAGGAACTCCGTGTAGATGGTGGTGCTTCTGCCAATGATTTTCTGATGCAGACCCAGGCAGACCTCACCAATGCCACGGTTATTCGCCCTGCTTGTCGCGAGAGCACAGCTATGGGCGCTTGCTTTCTGGCAGGTCTGTCAACAGGTTTTTGGGAGTCAAAGGAAGATTTAAGATCCAGCAACTCTATCGATAAAATCTTTAAGCCTGAGATTTCTGAAGAAACGAGATTCCAGAAACTGAAGGGCTGGGAAAAAGCAGTACGTACTGCAGAAGCCTGGGCTGATGATAAAGAATAATATGGCAAATGAACTGCGCATCTCATTTGCGCTTTGATGAAAAGAAAATATAATGAAAAAAATCCGCAGATTTCCAGATGGAAGTCTGCGGATTTTTTTGTGAACCCACCGGGTTCTTTTTAATTTTTGCTAAGTGCCGAGGCCTTGCTCATTGCATTCGCATTTCCTCCGCAGCGAGCTACCACTTCTTTACTTTATTTTCAGCATAGGTAATGCCAGCTCGGATGTCGTCCGGCATCTCGTCTCGAATTACCCAGTCGATAATGCGGGCGCAGGCGTTGGTATCATGATAGTCGAAGTTTTGATCCCTGTCCCGAGATGCTTTTTGAATCAGATATTTTCTGTAGGACTCATCCTTTTCAGCTTTCTCCAGAGAATTCATTAATTCTTCAAAACTGGTGCAGATGTCACCAGGCACACACTTCTCATAGTTGCGGTGGAAACCACGACTCAGGCTATAGGAAGTCTGGTCAAATGCATAGAAAAGCATTGGACGTTCAAAGAGGCTGAATTCGTAGATGTCAGAGGAGTAATCTGAAATCAGGATATCCGTGAGGTAGAAAAGGTCATTGATATCCGGATAGCCTGAAAGATCAATGATGCGGTCTTCAAACTTCTTTGGAATGGTAACCTGTTCTTTTACAAAAGGATGCATCTTAAATGCAAAGATCAAATTGCATTTGTTACATATAAAGTACAATTTCTCCAAGTCCAGGTTCTGATATGGGAAATATGCAAACTTTTTATTCTTACCTCGATAGGTTGGTGCGAAGAGAATCAGGCGAGGTTGGTTCTGGAAGCCATCCTTAGATTCGGTCACTTCCGCTTTTGGTTCTGCCACATTCTGTAAGATCGGATACATCTGCAAAAGATTCTTTACCTTATCGGCCCGAACCCGGCTGTCCAGAAACTCGTCAATTCGAGGCACACCTGCAGGAAGAACCTGAGCTGTATTAATTCCCCAGACTTCAGAGAACCAATGACGAACGGCTTTGGAACCGGCAACACCATATGTATACTGGCGGTGACCAGAATCTGTACCAGGACTTGCTGGCATTCCAAACCGGCTGTAGCCTGTGGACTTAAATCCCACACCTGCATGCCAGAGCTGGGTAATCTTTGTATTCTTTAAAGTCAGCCAGTTCATTGTTGGACTATGATCATCCAGGAAAATGTAATTGGCAGCGGCCATCTTTTTAATAGTAGAAAACCAATCCTTTAAGGAATAGGACTTTGTAAGCAGAGAACGATATTCTGTATCGTAAGCGTAGCCCGCTTTTTCCAGAGCGTTGGCCAGAGCCTTAAGATTGCTGGATCCCTGTTCATTCTGATCTGAGAAAAGGAGAATCTTCTTGGCATTCTTTTTATGGAAGAGAAGCTGATCGAAATTATATACGGTCTTTACCAACTTCTTCTTTAATTTTGTTTTACCAGAGTCAGCTGTTTCTTTACTGGTATTACATCTCAGGCGGAAAGGAAGGAAGTTCTCATCCTCGGATGCTTCCATGTTTACAGAGTAGCAACCCTCATGGCCAAATGGGAATACACGAGAAAAATCGCCAATACGCTTGGCAACTTCTGTAGAAATGCTGACAAATTCCTTGTCAGTATCGTTGTCGTTCAGAGGTGCTTTTGGTGTAATGCGATACAGACCATCAGGAAGCATCTTGCAATTGCCAGGGTTGGTAATATTAATTCGGTAAAGAGAAACTCTTTCTGTCAAAAGAGCGGCTTTACTTTCTTCGGAGAAATCCACCATATCCGGAAGATTTTCGAAACTTACCTTTTCCAGCTCTGCAGCATAACATTTCTTTCCATTATACAAATAAAGAGTGGAAGCGTTTACGTTTGCTATTTCCAGATACATCCAGATGCGGTCCCAGTAAATGTTCTGAATCTGCATGCCTGGCACTTGTGCCTTTAAATATGTGGTTGTTTTCTTTGAATTTTCCATAGCGATATTATCACACGCGTAAAATTCCTTTGCAATAAAGAAAATCCCAGAAAAGAGGGAAAATATGAATTATTTTAGGTGGGACCATATTTTAACTGGTGAAAAAACATAGAAAAATTTATTTAATTAAGTAGAAATTGGGATTTTATGTAAATTATTTGTATAAATTTCGGTTTTTACAGTAATAAAATTAAAAAAATCAAACAAAAACTTAAATTTATTATTTACAAGTTAAAAAGTATACGCTATAATTTTGCTCGTGTTAGGGAATATCCCAAAAATTTTTCGTTAAAAGGAGATAAAACTATGTCATACGTTGATGAAGTCCTTGAACAGGTTAAGGCAAAGAACGCTGATCAGCCAGAATTCCTTCAGGCTGTAACTGAAGTTTTGAATTCTCTGCGTCCAGTAGTAGAACAGCATGAGGAACAGTATAGAAAGCTCGCTATTCTTGAAAGAATCACAGAGCCAGATCGCCAGATCATGTTCCGCGTACCTTGGGTAGATGACAATGGACAGACACAGGTAAACCGTGGTTTCCGTGTACAGTTCAACAATGCAATCGGACCTTACAAGGGTGGTCTTAGACTTCACCCATCAGTAAACCTTTCAATCATCAAGTTCCTGGGCTTCGAGCAGGTCTTCAAGAACTCTCTTACAACACTTCCAATCGGTGGTGGTAAGGGTGGTTCTGACTTCGATCCTAAGGGTAAGTCAGACAACGAAGTTATGAGATTCTGCCAGAGCTTTATGACAGAGCTTTATAAGTATATCGGAGCTGATCAGGATGTACCTGCTGGTGATATCGGTACAGGTGCTCGTGAAATCGGTTTCCTTTTCGGACAGTACAAGAAAATCAGAGATACATATGAAGGCGTACTTACAGGTAAGGGTCTTACATATGGTGGTTCACTTGCTCGTACAGAAGCTACAGGTTACGGTCTTGTATACCTTACAGAAGAGCTTCTTAAGTGCCATGGTACAGACTTCAACGGCAAGACGGTTGCAGTTTCAGGTGCTGGTAACGTTGCAATTTACGCAATCCAGAAGGCAGAAAGCCTTGGTGCAAAGGTTGTTACATGTTCAGATTCAACAGGTTGGATCTATGATCCAGAAGGAATTGACGTTGCAGTTCTTAAGGACGTTAAGGAAGTTAAGCGTGCACGTCTTACAGAATACGCAGCAGCTCGTCCATCAGCCGAATACCATGAGAAGGCTAACAAGGACGACCATGGTGTATGGAATATTAAGTGTGATGTAGCTCTTCCATGTGCTACTCAGAACGAACTTAACCTTGATGATGCTAAGGCTCTTGTAGCAAATGGCGTTTACGCTGTTTGTGAAGGTGCTAACATGCCTACAACTCTGGAAGCTACAGAATACCTTCAGAAGAACGGGGTACTCTTCGTTTGTGGTAAGGCTTCTAACGCTGGTGGTGTTGCTACATCTGCACTTGAAATGTCTCAGAACTCTGAGAGACTTTCATGGAGCTTCGAAGAAGTTGATGCTAAGCTTAAGAATATCATGGTTGGTATCTACCACAACATCGATGATGCTGCTAAGGAATACGGCATGGAAGGCAACTATGTTGCTGGTGCTAACATCGCAGGCTTCAAGAAGGTTGTAGAAGCTATGATCGCTCAGGGCGTTTGCTAATTAACCTTTTGCAAATGAGATTGGCTTTTTAGTCAAATACTACTATATGCATATTCAGAACCCTACAGGTTTCCTGTAGGGTTCTTTTATTTTTATAAAAATATTTTT
>OMVA01000037.1 GCA_900314445.1 uncultured Lachnospiraceae bacterium
AGGGTTCTTTTATTTTTATAAAAATATTTTTTGCGAAAAAATTTATTGCTTAACTAAAAAGAAAAGCATAAACTAACTAATTTCAAAAATGATGGATGCAATTATTTGAGAAATCACAGGTAAAGAGCACATTTCCTTCGGTTTTGGCCTGTTTGCAAGTGGCTTTTCATTCGTGTTATATTTCCATTTATGATTAATTATGAAGATGCAAAAGAAAAAATTGAATCCATAGAAGGAAATGTTCTCCTCGTGAATAAGGGTATCCCTTACGTACATTTATCAGCATTGGATGAAGCGGTTTCAAATGATGCGCTTTATAATACAAGGGCAATGAAAATGCATGCCAAAATCGGAGCGGGCATTACCTATGGTTTTTCCACACGACTTGGTGGTGTGAGTAAAAATGAATTTGCGGATATGAACCTTGGCCTTAAGCTGGGGGATGATTACATAGCAGTTCTTGAAAACTATCATCGTTTCTGCAGTGCCATTGGTGTAGATGAAAATAAGATTTCTTGTCCAGATCAGATTCACGAGACTCGCATTCGTCTGGTTACAGAAGAGGACGCAGGAAGTGGTATCTCAAGACTTCTGGATGAGGATCACCTGGGAGTTGACGGACAGGTTACCAATGTACGTAACTTACCTCTTATTGTTTATGATGCAGATTGTGTGCCAATCATAGCCTATGACCCAGTTCGAAAGGCAATCGGTACAGCGCATGCAGGTTGGAAGGGCAGTGTTGCAGGAATTGCAAGGAAACTGATTTCTACTATGCAGGGAGCATTTGAATCGGACCCACAGGATATCCTGGTTGCCATCGGTCCATCTGCTGGTCCAGAAAGCTATATTGTAGACGAAGATGTGGCAAAGGCAGTGAAAGATGCCGCTCTTTCTATGAATTTAGGACAGGCCAAGATTGACAAACTGGTATGGGGGCCAAGTACATTTGCCGGACAGGAGAATAAGTATAAAGTGGATCTCTGGAGACTCAATCGTGCTTTCCTTCTGGATGCAGGGCTTCGCGCTGAGCATATTTTTATTAGTGGTCTGGATACCATTGCTTTACATGATGTTTTCCATTCGCACCGTGTAACTGGCGGTAAGCGTGGACTTAATGCTGGTATTATTATGCTGAAGTAGAGCCTTTTCTACTAATTAATAGTAAGTACTTGCGACTGAGTAATGAAAAGCATTTTCAACAGAGTAATAGTATGTACTATTTGCTAATTAATATTAAGTAAAATGAGTGATGGGGCGCCACAACTTAATTGTGGCGTTCTTTTAATTTGTTCTGAAAAAATCGCTTGCAGAGGAAGATTGCATGTGATAGAATCGAAACGTTGCTGGTATGGAATCGAGGCATTCTGCATATATCCTGCTCGGTGGGATGTGGCGTTTGTAGTGTTTCATATACGTTAATGTTTAAAGGAGAAATAAGATGAAAGACGGAATTCACCCAGATTACTATCAGGCAAAGGTTATCTGCAACTGCGGTAATGAGTTCACAACAGGCTCAACAAAGGAAGAAATCCACGTAGAAATTTGTTCTAAGTGCCATTCTTTCTATACAGGTCAGCAGAAGGCTGTCAAGGCTGATGGACGTATTGATAAGTTCAATAAGAAGTACGGCTACAAGAAGGAAAATTAGCGAACGTAAATGCACGCGTGAAGATTTCATAGTTCTTCTATGGTTGATTCAGCGTGCATTTTTTTTATGCAGCAGGGAACGGTAACATAGTTTCAGGCTGCATTTTTCATTATATAAAAGTGTAAATTACGTTCTGTCTAATATTGAATTATGGAAATGTAATTTGCATATGTGAGGAAGAAAATGAAGAGAGTTAGAATAGGCGGCCAGGCAGTACTGGAAGGCGTTATGATGATGGGACCAGAATCCTATGCCCTTTCTGTAAGAAAGCCCAATGGAGAAATCGATGTATCGGTTACGCCATTCCAGACAATGACAGCGAAGCATAAGGGCCTTGATATTCCTATTGTGCGTGGCGTCCTGAATTTTATAGAATCTTTATATGTAGGAATTTCTACATTAATGAAGTCCTCTGTGATCAGTGAGGAAGCAGAGGAGGAAGCTGTAAAGGCTGAAGCAAAGGCTGATTCTAAGGCTGAAGCAAAGGCTGAAGCGAAGTCTGACCTTAAGTCTGAAGTGAAGACGGTTGCGAAGAAAACTAAGGCGGATAAGAGTGCAGTCAATGAGAAGTCTAAAGAGGAAAACCTGACCAAGGGAGATCTGATTCTTACATTAATCCTGTCTCTGGCCATTGCGGTTGGTGTCTTTGTATTATTGCCAGCTTTTGTTGCCAACTTCCTATATAAAGTGACAGACAGCAATTTACTTGTAAATCTTGCAGAAGGCATACTTCGTATGCTGATTTTCCTGGCTTATATTTATGCCATCTCACACATGAAAGATATTAAGCGAACATTCATGTATCATGGTGCGGAGCATAAAACCATCAACTGTATGGAAGCAGGAAAAGAGCTGACAATTGAAAATGTTCGAGGAACATCACGTTTCAACAAGAGATGCGGTACATCCTTTATCTTTGTTGTCATAATTATCAGTATCATTGTATTTATGTTTGTAAATACAGATTTAATGTGGCTGAGACTTCTGTCACGACTGCTCCTGATTCCGGTAATCGCAGGTGTATCCTATGAGTTTATCCGATATGCAGGCAGGCATGAAAATGCCTGTGCAAATGCACTGTCCAGCCCAGGCCTCTGGTTACAGAGACTTACAACCCTGGAACCAGATGATGATATGATTGAAGTTGCAATCAAGTCTGTGGAAGGTGTCATCGACTGGAAAGAATATATTGACTGCGTCAATAACAATTCTTTTGAGAAATAGATTCCATTATTTCTTTGAAGATAGAATGCTTGAAAAATATTTGAAAAAATATGCGCAACTCATTTGCACAAAGATGGAAAGTATCGTAATAAATACCAGGAAAAATTGAGAAAGGAGGTACGGCATGGAAAGTAAGGAAGTAAATAAGGATGAGAAGAAGACCGTATTTGCTCTGATGAAATGGGCCAGTGATTCTTTGAACCTGGCGGGAATTGAGGATTCGGCTTTTGAGTCAAGGGATATCATGATGTTTGTTTTGGACTGTAGCATGCCGGAACTCCTGATTAAGAAGAGTCAGATTCTGGATGAAATCTCTATTGCGCGATTTAAGAAAATCGTGAAGAAGAGAATGACCCATTATCCTCTTCAGTATATTTTAGGAAGCACGGGATTCATGGGCTTTGATTTCAAATGTCGTGAAGGTGTGCTGATTCCTAGATTTGATACGGAGAATCTGGTGGTTGAGGCTTTGGAAAGAACCAAGTCTAGAAAAACAATCACTGCGCTGGATTTATGTTGCGGAACGGGCTGTATTGGTATATCTTATGAGTTACTGCGCTCGGAAGCAGGTCATGATGATGACCAGGTTACCTGTGCGGATATTTCGGATTTTGCAATTGGGCTTGCCAAAGAGAATGTGGAGAAATTAAATGCTTCTGTGGATATTGTGCAGTCGGATTTGTTTACCCAATTTGAAGATACAAGCTTTGATTTGATTATGAGTAATCCCCCATACATCCCAACCAGAGAGATTTTTAAACTCATGAAGGATGTACGTGATTTTGAGCCACACCTTGCCCTGGACGGTGATCAGGATGGTCTCAAGTTCTATAGACAGATTATTGACGAGGCACCAGACCATTTGAATAAGAATGGCTATCTGGTTCTGGAAATTGGATATGATCAGGCCACAGCGGTTGAAAACCTGATGCATAGAGCTGGCTTTAGTCAGATTGTATGCAAGAAGGATCTGAATGGCTTAGATCGAGTTGTTTCAGGAAAACTTATGTAGAGAGTATGCAGGGCAATCTCATTTGCACTGCTGGTTATAGATAATTACGAGAGGTAAGAAACATGGAAGAAAAGTTACAAGCTATCGAAGAAAGATTAAATGCCATCATGAAGGAACTGGAAGATCCTGAAGTTGTTAAGGATCAGGACCGTTTCAAGAGCCTTATGAAGGAGCAGAGTGATATCACTCCTATCGTTGAAAAGTATCATGAACTGAAGGCGGCTCAGGAGCAGGAAAAAGAAGCTCTTATGATTCTGGATGAAGAGTCTGATGAAGAGATGCGTGAGCTTGCTAAGGAAGAACTGAATGAAGCAAAGGATAATCAGGTTAAGTTCGAAGAAGAACTGAAGATTCTCCTTCTTCCTAAGGATGCAAACGATGAGAAGAACTGTATCATGGAAATTCGTGCAGGTGCCGGCGGTGACGAGGCAGCTCTTTTTGCTGCGGAACTTTTCCGTATGTACCAGCATTACTGTGAAACAAAGCATTGGACAATGGATATCGCATCATATGAAGATACAGGTATCGGTGGACTGAAGGAAGCTGAAATCCTCATTAAGGGTAAGGGCGCATATGCTGCTCTTAAGTATGAATCAGGTGTACACCGTGTTCAGCGTATTCCTGAGACAGAATCCGGTGGACGTATCCATACATCAACAGCATCCGTTGCTGTACTTCCAGAAGTAGAAGAGAAGGAAGTTGAAATCCTGGATAAGGATATTCGTATCGACGTAATGCGTGCGTCAGGTAATGGTGGTCAGTGTGTCAATACAACTGACTCAGCTGTACGTCTGACTCACTACCCAACAGGTATTGTAATTTACTCACAGACTGAAAAGTCTCAAATTCAGAACAAGGCTAAGGCTTTCGCACTGCTTCGTTCTAAGCTTTATGACATCCAGCAGAGAGAAATGCATGCTGCAGAAGACGACCTTCGTCGTTCACAGATCGGTACTGGTGACCGTGCAGAGAAGATTCGTACATACAATTTCCCTCAGTCACGTGTAACAGATCACCGTATCAAGCTCACAATGCATAACCTTCAGGGCATCCTGAATGGTGACCTGGAAGAACTGATTTCAAATCTGACAGCTGCCGACCAGGCTGCTAAGCTTTCTAAGATGAGCGAACAGGAACAGTAAGCGGCTGATTTCGCGCATCCCATTTGCAAATGGGATGTGTGTGGATGACAGAGAATTGATATAAATTCAAAAAAATGAAAAAAGTGCTTGCATTTAATCTCCAATACGAGTATAGTACGTCCTTGTCGGAGCGAGCAAAGTAACGACACAAAAAAATACTCATGCAGTTTTGAAAGACTTTTTCAAAGACTTTTTGAAAAACTTTTTCAAAAACTTTCTCAAAAAGTTTTAAAAAAAGTTGTTGACAAAAATAAA
>OMVA01000008.1 GCA_900314445.1 uncultured Lachnospiraceae bacterium
TTACAATAAGAAACCTCCTTCTTATTAATCGCCCCATTATCACCATATTGTTCCATATTATCTTTTACTTCCTGTGGAGCTTCCGCACATGCAGTTAGTGCGACCATTAAGCTTAAACATAATAATACGATATATTTTTTCATGGAATTCCCCCATTGCAATTATCATATATGACCTAAACAACTAATAATCTAGAGTTCCATTTGAATAATTAGTTGTTGTCCCATAATTAACATATTTTGCTGTTGCATATATACGAGTATATGCTACAGAAGACACACTAGTTGCCCCTGTCGAAGTAAAAAGTGACGCAATACCATTGCTTGTATATACATATATTTCAGCTCCTCCAGATACTGTTGCAGACATCGTAATATAATTTTGCGTAGTTGTAACTGATCGATTCCACGACAGCACATTCTCTGAATTTGGGGCTCCCTTTATATATCTTAATTTCCATCCTGTCGAAGCCGCATTAGCCTTAAGTGGCATAGCTCCTAATACACAAACTATTACTGCTAAAACACAAATAATCTTTTTATTTTCATTGTTTTAACCTCCTCATATAATCAAGTGTTTTTTACAATTGATACGTAATCCCCATCGCTATTGAGATATTTTACAAAATCTTTCGATAATGAATTTTTATCTTCAAACGGAATTCTCTTAATCTCATTTGGCTTAAAATCTTGAATATTTAAATAATCCTTCACTTTTTCCATTTTTCTGATTAACTGAATATAAATACTTTTCTGATGAATTATAAATTCTTTCAAACTTACCATCTTCTGATATTTCAACAGTCGTATAGTTATCTCCTTGTAATTCATTCATTTTAATTTCTTGAAAATTGATGAAATCTACAATACATTCACTATCAAAATTGAATATTAATAGGCCTTGCGAATCATACATTATTAAATTACCTTCATCAAAATATGTAATTATAGGGACCCCCATCACGCCTAATTCTTTATTTTCCAAGCCAGTTTCAACCTTCGTCTCACCTCTTACATTCCCTTGTTTGCACCCAACCAATAAAAGAGCAAATAAACAAATTAAAGCGCCATCCACATAGTTTTCCTCATATTTTTATCTCCTTCCCAACATTTCAAATCTCACCTATACAATCTTCCCATCTTCTAATCTCACGGCCATATCTGCCACTTCTGCGACACAATTATCATGGGTGACTATAATAATTTTAAGCTTGTATTCCTCCTGCAATTCTTTGAGCAAACGTACAACTTCTGTGCTGTTCTTTTGATCAAGATTTCCCGTAGGTTCATCACAGAGAACAACCGCAGGCTTATTGATTAAGGCTCTCGCAATTGCGACTCGCTGTTGCTGTCCACCTGACAATTCTCCTGGCATGTGGTCGAATCGTTCCGTAAGTTCTAGTCTTTCTGTAAGGGAATTATAATAATCTTCAGGCAGTTCTTTATTCTTCAGCCGCGCTGGAAACATGATATTTTCTCTAACACTTAATTCCTGAACCAAGCAGAATTTCTGAAATACAAATCCTAATTAAGCTATTTCTATTAGTTTTTTTAATTTTTTCATCCGTTACAATAATTAATTAACCACCTCTCTCTTATAAATACCATGTGTTGCTAAGCACATAAAGATTATTAGCGTACTTATATTTATTATTATAGAAATCGTACCAAATTTTACATTCACAGGAAGCGATACAATACTTATTTTTTCTGAAAAATTATCAATACTTATCAAAATTATATTCGCAATTAGTCCTACAAATAACGCAATTCTTCGATCTGTGATTCTAATAAGAAACACAGACATATTACATTTCCAAAGAGTAACCAAAATGTAATTGGAAAGTGTAATCGCAAGCACAACTAGTAAATCTAGTGAAATATGCTCATTGTATTTTAAATTTATTTCAGTACAAATCAAAATTCCATAAATCAAATTATATATAAGAGCATAGACGCTGCATTTTACGAAATAGTATTCATACCATTTCTTCATACTTCCTTGTCTAATAATTAGTAATCCTCTTACTGCCTGACTCTTATATATGTCAGAAAACAGATATATAACATCTACACCACCCAAAAAAAGCAATGTTGGTATATATATATATAATAATTACTTTTATCAACTCCTAGCATTGAATATAAGTCCCATGACATATACCTTATTTGAATATGTGTTTTAAGCGAAATAATCCCTACTGATTTTTGAATATCACTTACTATTACAGCTCCAATTAGAAATACACTTAATGCACTCACCAAGATTTTTAATATTTCTTTGTAATTTATCTTCATTAATCCGTCTCGTCTTTTGAAAAAACTATATAAATTCCTCTGTTGACTTGCGCATATGCCTTAACATGATCAGACACGTTATAATCCATTCCATTTAACGCTTCTGCTTTATTCATAAATTCTAAAATTTCTTCATCAGAACATTCTTCATTCAATGCCGATAAAAGTATTTTAGTTGCATCCAAATATGCTTTTTTAGTTTTCTCGTCTTTCATTACATCCATATAAGAAGATGCCGTAACAGTCATATTAAATGATAGTGCTGGATTGGCTGAGTCAGTCATCTCAAACATCACTAGATTATCTGATGAATGATATTCAAATATTCCTGATTCTTTATTAAATTCTTTTGTATACCCAAATTGAACTAATATCTCTCCAAATTCCTTATCTGATAAATTCAATGAACTTTCTTTCCTAATTTGATCAAATCTTTCTTCTGCAAATTCAGTTGATTCTGTGTCAGACTTAGTCGCAGTTTCTTCCGATATTCCAACTTCTGTAAGATTCTCCTGAGTATCATATATTTTTGACGGTCTATGGAAAGAACAGCCAGATAATGCAAACATACACAGAATAATCCCCACTGTTAGTCTAGTTTTATTCAATAATCTTTCCTCCATCCATCGTAATAATAGAATCACAAAGTATTTCAATATCTTTTTCATTATGACTTGTCATTATTAATAATTTACCTTCTGCATTTTCCTTTATTAATTGTCTAATCTCCTCTGTCCCTTTCTTATCTAGTCCATTAAAAGGCTCGTCCAGTATTAAAATATCTTCTTTTTCCATTAACGCTTGTGCAATACGAAGCCTTTGCTTCATTCCTAAAGAATATTTGCGATACTTTCGATCTTTTGCTTCAAATAACCCTACCTTCTGTAGTATCAACTCAATGTCATTATCATTTATTTTTTTCTTTATATTTGCAAGAAGTCTAAGATTATCAATTCCTGACAAATCTGGATAAAAATCTACTTCTCCTATTATGATTCCGACATTATTCAAATATTCATTATTTTTTTCTCCAATAAGTTTATTGTCCACATATACGCCCCCGGAATCAGGCTTTATAAATCCACATATTGCTCGGAGCAACATTGTCTTTCCACATCCATTCGCACCAATTATCCCATAGGAATTTCCAGACTCAAACGTCACATTTATATCATCCAAAACCTGTTCCATACCGAGTTTTTTTGAAAAATTATCTACCCTTATTTTCATTTGTATCTCCTATAATTTTCCTGTGAGATTCCATATACATTGCTAAACTAAATATTATTGATGAAAAAAATAACTGCATCCCCAAAATCATAAATAATTCACCTGGCTTTCTCCCAGTATTGAAAGCTGTAAGTAAATCCAATGTATCAGTCATTGTTTTTCCTTTCGTAAGCATCGCTAATGCATTTCCACATATGTATAATACTTCTGGAACAATCAAGACTAATTTACTATTCCGAGACATAATACCAACTGATACTGATATTAATCCATATGAGAAAGCCAGAGGAATATATAATATTAAAACCATAACTACCATCAAAAACATCGGATGTTGATGATAAAAGCCACTTGGAAAAAGCTCTGCAAACCCTGCCAAATTTTCAAGTCCTGGATACAGTAAGTAATCAACAATTATCTCTAGAAACATAATCGGTAGGCATACTACCAATGATGAAAAGAAACTTTGCCATAGAGCCCCTCTTATAATTGATTGTTTTCGACTTTTGTATCTTACTGCTGCTAGTACATGATAGCTCTCTAATTCCGTGATGATATTTAGTGTTGAAAATGATACCAAAATTGGAAATACAAAAATCAAATATCTTGTCATACTATCCATAAAGAACTCCCAACATAGCAGCTGGTCCCACATAAAATATACATAGTCTTTATAGCTTAGTGCTACATCATCACCATAGCTAAAAAGGACCTGTATAAGTTCCGATCCAAATAACCATGAAAACGTAACAATAAATGTTACGATGCTGGAAATAATAGTATACTTATTTTTTAATCTTGATTTTAATAAAATATTCATACGCTTTCCCATATATTCACTACTTACATAAATTATTAATAACTATCTGGACACCAAGAACCGTATAATGTCGCAGTTAAGCCGCCATCTGTATTATATGTTTTTCTAAGTCCAAGTCTGTATTTATATCCCGCTTGACCAGTCGAAGCAAATACTTTTCTTGTTCCTACCTGAAGATATGTTGAACCCCTTGGAGCACCATCACTATTCCTCATAATAGCCGTAATATATTTACCGTTTGCAGTCGTTTCCTGAAGATTAATAACTGCAGATCGGTTGGTATATTCTTTGTAACAATAACTCGTGTACTTTTCGCCAACATCGGTAGTTTCATAATAAACAGTAAAGTTATAAATAGAACCGATATCTCTTGCACTTGCCGGAATTGCTAATAGCGTCAACATCATTGCAAATAGTAAAAATGTTCCTTTAATTTTCTTCATACGTGATCCTCCTCGTATTTATTTGTCATTACTCTTGGCCTCTTAGGCTCATACAATAAACCTGCACAATTAGCTTTCGCTTTTTTATCTGCAAAAAGCATAATTGTCTTTTCTACTACCTCATGTGATTTGTTAATCAGTTTTTTGGTATACATTTTTATTCTCCCCTTTCTTCCAGTTAATTAAGTAAAGTGCTTTACCTTCTGTACTAAGCATAATATCCCCCCACCTAAGATATTCAAGCCCCCCACGCACGAACGACATCCTAGCGCGCACGAACGACATATTTCAAGATATTAAGGCAATTTGTTTATGCTATAATTAATCATCAACATTCAGATTTTATGTAGGAGGAAAAAGAAGAAAAATGTATCTCTGGGAATATACTATTAATTTTCTCCAGTTTTTACTGTTTGGTCTATTAATAAACAAAAAATTAGAGCGAAAAAACATACCTTACATTTTCCAATTACAATTTTTAGCAATTTTATTCGCATCAGGAGTACTACTAATTATTAATCTCTCTAAAATGCCACCAATTTTTAATACATTGGGATTTTTAGTATTAGCCTTCTTATTTTCAATGATTTTTTTTAACGCTCTATTTACCTCCCAGATATTTTGGAGCATTGCTTACGTTACCATTTGTATATTCTCCGATGCTATTAACACAATAACCCCTACTAAATTACTAAACATTCCGATAAGCGAACTCTTGGAAGGAGGATCTAAGCGAATAACAATCACCCTTGTGTATATCCTCCTAATATCTATATTTGTGGTTATATTGCTTTGCTTCACAACAAAGACTTTTCGACTTTCATTTGGCGAAAAAATAACCCTTATTTTTTTGTCTATCCTATGTATCACCATTGAAGAAAGTATCGTCATAAGCCAAACTTATGATTATGCCAATTCCAATTTCCATAGAATTATTTTTATTCTTTTTTTCCTTGTAATGTTCCTATATCTAAGCCTCCTAATACTCATTTACAATTTAGGATTGCAACGTGAAAAGAATAGGGAGTTAATGGAATTACGGATTGCTTCAAAACTTGAACAAACGCAGTTTGAACAGATGATTGGAGCTACTTCTGAGATTCGTTTTATGAAACATGACATACAAAACCACCTGGAAGCAATTAAATCCCTTAATTCAAATTCTAAGTCGAAAGAAATTGACTCATATATCAATTCCCTTATTCACTCGATTAATAATAATTACCTTATTGTTTCTTCAGGGAATGTGATTCTGGACAGCATCATTTCAAACAAACTGGTCCTATGTAAAAAAGAAAATATCACCACTGACTACACCTTACATTTTTCAGATGATTGTCCATTATCAGCCACTGAATTATGTTCATTGATTGGAAATATTTTTGATAATGCCATTGAAGCATGCAAAAAAATACCTGTAGAGAATCGAAGAATTGACTTTTGTATTAAGCCTTATAAAAACATGTTATCCTTCACAATCGAGAACCCCACAGACGGGATATATAATATTGAAAATGGAATTATTCAGACAACCAAAAAAGAATCGCTTGCACATGGATTAGGATTAAAACGAATCCAGAGCATCGTTGACACCTATAATGGCTTTATGGAGATTAAACCTGACACCAATAGTTTTAAAGTTTCTATTATGATTCCACTTGTTACTTCATCGCAAAACTCTATAGGAGATGAGAACTCAAAATGAAGATTAATGTTGCCATACTTGAAGACGATAAAGTCTTCTATGATGAACTTGTAAGAAAACTAAACACATGGGCACAAGATAAAGGACATCAGATAAATACAGGATATTTTTCTGGTAAGAAAGATATTCTATCCTCTGACTTTATGAAAAAATGTCAGCTACTTTTCGCAGATATCGAACTAAAAGACTCAGATTTCATAAATGGAATTGAAGTATGTTCAAAATTAAGAAAGGATGGTTATAAAGGAGAGATTATTTTTCTAACCAGTTTTCGTGAGTATGTATTCCATGGGTATGATGTGTTGGCAATGAGCTACATCATCAAACCAATTTCAGATCAGGATCTCAACAATTGTATGGAACGCTTTATCTCAATGCATTCATCTAATTGTTACTACTACCACAAAGACGGCAAAATAATTCAGATTCCCTATAATGATATTGTTTCTATCAGTCAGGTTGGCCATGTATGTTTTATTCAAACAACAAACGTGTCCTATTCTGAAAGTAATGTCTCTTTAAAATCATTTGAAAGTAGATTGCCAAAACAATTTGTCAGATGTCACCGTTCATGTATCATCAATATGCATCACGTCACTTCACTTGCCGGGAATACTCTAACCGTTTCAACTAAGAACACCCAAACTGTAGGACGCATATATCTTGCAGCTGTTCGTAATTCATTGCTTGAACTTTCTGAAATATGACATCTGCAAAATTGAAGGAGACTAAAATGATTCATGAATTGTCAGTAAGGCTAGCCAATAAATTGACAGATAAAAATACGGTCAGAGAGGACTACTCTTACTCTGACCGCGTAGAAATTATGGCTTATGGGATTGAGTGTCTTATTACAACTAGCATCCCTATCATATTTTATTTGATACTATCCGCTATAATGAATATCTTTCTCCCAATGTTAATTTGGTTATTTTCGTTTTTATTGCTCAGAAACTATATCGGAGGATTTCATGCTTCAACCAATTTTCGCTGTATCTTCCTTAGTACTGTCATTGGGATCCTTTGCTTAATTCTAATAAAGCAGTTTTCTTATAACCAGATTATAATTTCTCCGATTATTGTATTCACATTTTACTCATTTTTTCTATTACTCAACCTTATTCTGAAGCCAATAATCAGTATCTCAGAAATGAAAACACCTATGTATCAGAAGAAATACATGTTAATATCCACCATTGTCCTCTGCACTTTAGGTGTACTCTCTGCTGTATTGGAAAAGCCCCTGCTAACTATCTCTTTTTCAATAGCTGTTGGTGTATTCTGTGCAGAAACTCTTTTCATTATTCAGCACATCATAAAAAAAGGACAGAGGATTAACAAACGATCTTCTGTCTGAACTGTCCCCCATGTCAAGGGCACTTGAAAGTTGAGTTGCTCCTTTCGTGACATCCTGCATGGGTGAATAAAGAAGCATCATTTAATGTGCTAAACAACAATATCTTAAATTTGCAAAATCAATAAAAATAATATTATTCTTCTCAACACTCTCTTTGATCCATGAAATATATGAATGCACTAATTCTGATTTGCCTGCTCTTCGTAGCCCAGTGATGATTTTAATTTCTGGTGTAGATTGCAATCCAATCAATCTATCTAAATATTGATTTCTTTTAATAATCTTCATATAATCTCCCCCCTTTCAAAACTTAAATATTTTTAATATTTTGAAACCATCTTATCACTCACTTTCAAAACTTCCATTTTTTTCACTTTTGAAAGTTGTTCCAGTCGTGTTTTTATGATTGTTTTCCAATTCTTTTCAATCGCATTCATGTATCACCTAGGACTGATGTATTCGCAGAATTCGTAGCTAGAACTAATCATCTGATTAAATTAGGTCTGGATGCATGCTATGAAAACAACCTGTATGATAATTTTACAAAGGATTGCTATGATGAAAACCTGCAAAAGACAATCATCTTTTCAGATTATAAAAATACAGATCTGAAAGATGTGATTGAGAGAGGATGTTTATAAAAAGATAAATTCTGCAACAATTTTGCAACAATCGAGTAGGAGGGAGATTGATTAATCTCCCGACCTCTCACACCACCGTGCGTACCGTTCGGTACACGGCGGTTCAATCAACTTAACAAGCAACACACCTTATGGTGTAGTAATCTAACATTGAGACTAATCCAAATGAGGTTAGTCTCTTTGTACTTATAGCCTTTTGCACCCATCCATTGTGGGCGAGTCTTGCATATCTGTCTCCACAATAGGCGATTTTATATGCTACCCATCTTGGTACGTCCAGCTTCATCAAGTTCTTAGCTCTATTCTGCGGAGTTTTCCAATACTTCCAAATACACATACGGAGTCTGAATCTGATGTTTCCATCGAGTTCTTTACAGAGTGATTTCATACTTCCTATCTTGAAGTAGTTAATCCATCCTCTGATGAGCTGATTAAGTTTCTCCACTTTATAGCTGTTGCTAACACCCCAGCTACGACAAGTGAGTTCTTTCATCCTTTTCTTAAATTTCGCTACCGATTTTGCATGTGGTTTTGCCTTAAACTGATGTGCCCTAGAATCAAAGTAGAATCCAAATCCAAGGTATTTAAGTCCTTGTGGTCTGTCTACCTTACTCTTGGTTATATTGACCTTGAGCCCCAGTTTCTCTTCAATGAATCGTGAGATATTTCTCATGACTCTATTGGCAGACATTTCACTTCCGACCATGATGATACAATCATCTGCATATCGTACGAAGTTTAACCCTCGCTTTTCCATTTCCTTATCAAGTTCATTCAACATGATATTCGCCAGTAATGGCG
>OMVA01000011.1 GCA_900314445.1 uncultured Lachnospiraceae bacterium
TTCCAGCTATTACTTCTCTTTTTTTTTCATGGACTGATTATTTCACAGCCTCTTAATTTTTTTACTGAATTAAAGTACTTCGTCCTGCTTTTCCAGCTTTGTAACATTAACAGCATTTGCAGGATCTTCCAGCATGTCTTCGCGAACGAATGTAACAAGGTCTGCAGAATCCATGTTAGGGTCCTGACAGATACGCGTAGCCTGACGGTCTACGCAACGCTCGAAGTAGTTACGTACCAGACGGGCGTTGGCGAAGTTGTTTGTCTTAACTTCAGCGATACCACGCAGGTATGTTTCTGCAACGAAGGCAGAAGACTCAGTAAGCAGGTAATCGTTTTCCTTACACATGAGACGGAAGATTTCCATAAGTTCTGTATCTTTATAATCTGGGAAGCGGATGTACTTATTGAAACGAGAACGGAGACCAGGGTTAGATTCAATGAATTCTTCCATTGGTCCTGGGTAACCAGCAACGATAACGATTAAGTCGTCACGGTCATCTTCCATACGTTTCAGCAGAGTATCTACGGCTTCCTGACCATAGTCACCAGATTCTTTCTTATGTGTCAGTGAGTAAGCTTCATCGATGAAGAGGATACCACCGATGGCACGGTCAATAACCTGTGTTGTCTTCTGAGCTGTACCACCAGGATAGTGGTCAACCAGTCCAGAACGGTCAACTTCAATGAACTGACCCTTGGAAACTACACCCAGCTGCTTATAGATCTTAGCAAGGAGACGAGCCACCGTTGTCTTACCAGTACCAGGGTTACCTGTAAATACTAAGTGGAAAGACATTTCGATTCTCTTAAGTCCCTGAATTTCACGAAGCTTACGAACCTTGATGATATTGATGATGTGCATCAGATCCTTCTTAACAGAATCCAGACCAATCAGATCCTGCAGATCCTGAATCAGTTCATCAAGTGGCTTATCTCTTTCTTCGGATTCATCATCCTTACGGTTGGCACCAATCTTGTTCTTACCACGGCTGATACCTTCGTTTGGCTTTTCGTCCTTAACCAGATTAGCAAACTCAGAAATATCATCGGCACGCTTCTTCATAATCTTGTGGCCTTCTGTGGAGATGGCCTTCTTTACTGTGAAACGTCCAGATGCTTCATCATAAGTTTTTACATGTTCAATGTCAGGAACAGTTTTCTTAGTTGCACCGGATTCGGTTGGCTTGTCATAGCTCTTCATATGGATGCCAGATGGCTTAGGAGGATTCATAATTCCTTCCTTTACTAACTGATCATTCATCATGCGAATGTAGTCCACTAAGCGAGCTACGTATTCAGGTTTAATGTCATCGTAATTGGTAAAGCCTTCACCCAGCTTGCGGAATGTATCAACTAAGAATTTGGATTTTGTGATGTCCTGTTCGGAAACCACTGCACCTACCTGTTGATCAGCCTGAATGAAATATTCCAGAGACTGAGGAGGTGTATTTAGATAATTAGGGTCTGAGCACTTCTGTGCGATAAACTCCTTGAACTTTTCATCCTGAAGAACCATGCGGAGGTTCTGGCGAATATATTCAACCTGATCAGGGAAGTTCTTGTTACCGGTATCAGCCAGATATCCCATGAACATGATCATATCAAAACGCATTAAATCCTTGAGAGGCATCTTAGCATCTGCAGGATAAATGGAATGATTGTTTGTAATCACATCTGCATAGGAAATTGCTTCGGAAATGATACTTTGTAAGTTTTTAATTGTCATAACACCCACACACCTGTTTCATAATTTTTGGATTTCTACTTAGCCCCATACACTAAAATAGAGTTGTTGATATTTTACTACAAAACACAGAAAACTAAAACTGCAAAATATGATTTTATTATGCAATTTATTAAGGAAAAGCGGATTTTATATAACAGATATTTGATATACACAACAGATTATTGACTCTGAAAAAAATATTTGATATGATGTCACTGTTAATGGTTATTAACTTAATACAATATTTTATTAGGGAGGGAAAAAGTATGTATTCAGATTACTCAGCAGTTCCACAGATGCCAGCAGGACTTATCGTATTTTATTTACTTCTTTGCGTATTTATCCTTGTTTGCATGTGGAAGATTTTTGCAAAGGCTGGTGAACCAGGATGGGCTTGTATCGTTCCATTCTACAACCTCTATGTTGAATTCAAGATCACATGGGGCAATGGTTTATTCTTCCTGCTTATGCTGATTCCTGTCGTAAATGCTGTCATTGGTATCATCACAATGGTTAAGCTTGCTAAGGTATTTGGTAAGGGCGGCGGCTTTGCAGTAGGTCTGATTTTCCTGTCAATCATCTTCCTGCCAATTCTGGCATTTGGTGATGCACAGTATCAGGGGGTACAGTAAATCACTGCACAATTTAAATGTGAATGAAAGCTAGGAGTGAAAACTCCTGGCTTTTTTCCTTTTATGGCCTAGTGCTAAGTTCATTTGCATCATTTATAAACGAAAAATTATAAGTTTCTTAATATTTACTGAAAATTATGTGAATATAGGAAGCTTTTATGCAAAAGTTTAGTGACATTTTGCAAATCTATGTTATAATTTCAATCAGCAGTGGGATTTTGTTGATTATTTCTCCTTTTTGTTTATCCCACTGCGTGTGTGTTTTCATATTTTTTCTTCTCTTGATCCCTGCCTTGATACCAGTCAAAGCAGGGCTCTTTAATTTAGGGAGAGAGAATATTCATTATGATTCTCGAGGCCTACTTGTGCTATCATAAAGAGGTTGAAATATCATGTATAAAATTCAGGAGAGTGAAATATGGCTGAAGAATTAAAAGAACGTAGTGAGATGGATTCCAGGTTTATGTGGAATCTGGAAAGTTTATATAAGAGTGATGCAGATTGGGAAAAGGATTTAGAAGCCCTGGATGATCTGGTAAAGGTGGCTGCATCCTTTGAAGGCAAACTGTCATCAGCAGAAAGAATTCGTCATTTCTTAAATGCGTCTACAGATATGGAAAGAAAACTTTCAAATCTTTTCTGCTATGCTAATTTGAGAAAATCCGAAGATGCCCGTGATCCAAAGGCCCAGGATATGTATGCCCGTATCTATTCTAAATATGTACAGGCAAGCACTGCGGTATCCTTTGCGGAACCGGAAATTCTTTCACTGCCTGAGGATGTTCTGGCAGCAATTACAGAAGAACCAATTCTGGATGAATATAAGAGAACTATGATCAAGCTTCTTCGTCAGAAGCCTCATACCTTAACAGCTGCAGAAGAAAAGTTACTGGCATCTTTCGGTGAAGTATTTGGCGCACCGGAAGAGATTGCTACAAATCTTCAGGATGCAGATCTTGTTTTTGATAATGCAAAGGATGCAGAAGGTAAGGAAGTAGAAGTCAGCGAAAGCAATTACATTTTGCTACAGATGAGTAAGGACCGTGCTCTTCGTGAGAGTGCCTTCCATTCTTTCTATAAAAGCTATCAGCAGCATATTAATACATTTGCAGCAACTTATGCTGGCCAGGTGAAGGCGGCCACTGCATCTGCTGCAGTTCGATATTTCGAATCCAGTCGCGCCGCTGCCATGGCAGGAGAGCATATTCCAGTTGAAGTGTATGACAATCTGATTAAGGCAGTTCGTAAGTTTATGCCATCCATGTATCGTTATGTTTCTCTGCGTAAGAAGATGCTGGGTCTGGATGAACTGCACTACTATGATTTATATGCACCACTTTCTGATGGTGTGCAGAAGAAATACAGCTATGAAGAGGCGTGCGAAGAAGTCCTTGCTGCTGTGGAGCCTTTGGGACAGAAGTATCAGGAAATTGTAGAGAAGGCTTTCCAGGATGGCTGGATTGATGTATATCCAAACAAGGGTAAGCACAGCGGTGCCTATTCTTCCGGAACCTATGATTCCAATCCATATATTCTTACAAATTTTGTGGGGACTCTGGATAGTGTTTCTACCATTGCTCATGAGATGGGACATTCTATGCAGACATATCTGTCAAATCATGCCCAACCACCACAGGATGCGGACTATACAATTTTCGTAGCAGAAGTTGCATCCACGGTGAATGAGAATCTCTTAATTGAAAAGCTACTGCGTGAAAATGCAGAGGCTTTGGAAGATGCAAAACAGTCTGGAAATGCAGAAGCTGTTTTAAACGTAAAGACAGAAAGAATGGCTCTTCTCAACCAGTACCTGGAAGGCTTCAAGGGCACTGTTTATCGTCAGACCATGTTTGCGGAATTTGAATTACAGGCTCATGCTGCAGCAGAACGTGGAGAAGCTTTAAATGCCAGCAAGTTAAATGAAATTTACCAGAATCTGATTCAGGATTACTTTGGTCCAGAACTGGTTATGGATGATGAAGTAAAACTGGAGTGGGCAAGAATTCCTCATTTCTACTCTCCATTCTATGTTTATAAATATGCTACAGATTATTCAGCCGCCGTTGCTCTGTCAGAAGCAATTCTTTCTGGAGACGCAGAAATGAAAGAAAAGATGGAAAAGGGAGAACTTTCCACAAGCCTTGATGCAACCCAGGTAAATCCTGCTGTAAAGCGTTACGTGGAATTCCTTTCCATGGGTGGAAGCCAGGATCCACTGGATGAATTAAAACACGCAGGTATCGATATGAGTAAGCCTGATTCTATTGAGGCGGCTCTTGTAAAGTTTGGAAAAGTTCTGGATGAAGCAGAGGCTTTAATGAATGATTAAGAAAATATTGATGGAGCTGACTACCTCTTTACAGAAGATGGCACCATAGAGACAGGTTGGCAGACCCTGGAGGATCAGAATTATTTTTACTTCCAGACAGATGCGGTGGGCAATCGTCTGAGCTACGAATATCAGCAACCGGAAACATCTTCCATTCCTTAGGAAATGGCATCCCATCTGGATAGCTGTTCTTTCATATAGGCCGCAATATCCATACCATAAATATCTTTTAAATTCTGGCTGGTCATTACGTCACTGGTCTTTCCGTCGGAAATGATTTTTCCTTCCTTCAGGAAGAGAATGCGATCCGCAGAGGAAGCAAGAGTCAGGTCGTGGAAGACACCAATCAGAGTGTTGGAGAAGGTGTAGGTCTTACCCTTCAGGGAAATCCGGGTCTTTTCTTTTCTCCAGTCAGACAGGTATTCCATAAGCTGGCTCTGATATTTTAAATCCAGGTGATTCGTTGGTTCGTCTAGAAGAATGATGGGTGTTTCCTGGGCCAGAGTTCTGGCCAGCATAACACGCTGCTTTTGACCGCCGGACAGAGAAGAGAGCTGGCGATCCTTTAAATCAGCCAGTCTCAGCTTTTCCATAATCTCATCTACCTTTTCTTTACTCTCCCTGCTTTCACTTCCAAAACGATTGTGGTCGTGAATATAACGACCCAGCAAAATGCTTTCTTTTACAGTGTAAGAAAAATACATTTCGGAAAACTGAGGCATCATGGATACCAGAGAAGACAGGGTATGACGTTTACATTTCGAAATTTCGCCAAACTCATTTGCAGAGGTGGAGATGACTGCGCTTCCCTGATAGGGAAGGATGCCGTCCAGCACTCGGATGAGGGTGGTTTTACCGGATCCATTGGGACCGGCAATGGCCAGGAATTCTCCCTGGGAAATGGAAAAGGAAAGGTCCTGCAGTACTTTGCTTTTTCCGTAAGAGGCGGACATGTTTTTTATGGTGATATTCATTCTTTCATATCCTCCTTTTCTTTGGACTTATGGAAAAAGATATAGGCGAAAAATGGTGCGCCAATCAGGGCGGTCACCGCACCTACAGGAATTTCTTTTGGGGCCAGAATGGTACGGCTGATTAAATCTGCCAGGGCCATAAAGGCACCGCCAATGAAGAAAGTCATAGGCAGAACAATTTTGTGACGGGCGCCGAAGATTTTACGAACCACGTGAGGAGCCACCAGATCGATGAAACCGATGGTTCCAGTAAAACTAACCGCAATTCCCGTGAGAAGTGCGGCAAAGAGAATCAAGAATTTCTTAACCACTTTTACATTGACACCCAGGGAGTTGGATTGTTCATCGCCGAAGGTCATAATATCCAATTCTCTGGAAAAACTTGAAAGAATAAGGGTGCCAAGGAGTGCAGTTGGCAGAAGAATGGACACATGGGTCCAGTTTCTGGCAGAGAAAGAACCCATCATCCAGAAGTAAAGCAGGGATGACTGGTCCGGGAAAAGAGCTGCAAGCAAAGTGATGATGGCGCTGACAAACAGGGAAATCACCATTCCCAGAAGAATGATTGTCTGGTTATGCAGGTTGTGATCAATCTTTGCAGAAAGGCTGATGACAAAGAGAACAGTAATCACAGCAAAAATGAAGCCGGCTATTGGCAGACTGAAAGTCTTCAGGAAGGCAATTTGAATACCATTGACAAGCATAAGTCCTGCGCCCAAGGATGCGCCAGAGGAAACACCTAAGGTGTAGGAAGAGGCTAGTGGGTTTTGCAGAGATGCCTGCATTACGGCACCTGCCACAGAAAGAAGAGCCCCCACCAGAAAGGCGGTCAGTGCTCTTGGTGCTCGAATCTGCCAGAATATATTGTCGGTGATGGCAGAAATACTTTCGTCAAGTGGACGGCCAAAGATGTGGTGCATGCTTACTGCAAAAGCGTCCTTTGGGGAAATGGAAACACTTCCCAGAGCAATGGACAGGGCCAGCAGCATCAGACTTATGAAAATGGATAGGATAATTTTTTTCTTCATAATTTTGTATTATAGCACGAAGGCTACTTTTTATAAGGCTAGATGCTTTGTGTAAAAAAATGGAATCTTCGTGGGACATATAATATAATGTGTCCTGTAAGAAAGAAATTTCACATATTTGCGAAAGCCTTTCAAGAGAACAGGATAGTAGAACAGGGAGGGAAATCATGGATCAGCAGAATAATCCATACGACAACAAACAGACACAGAATTCATATGACCAGCAGGACGCCTTTAACCAGTACGGTCAGGCACAGAATCCATATGGCCAGCAG
>OMVA01000029.1 GCA_900314445.1 uncultured Lachnospiraceae bacterium
CGTGTAGAAATACATTTATGGGAAGCACGCGACTTCAGTCGTGTGAGGCTTCACTTATAGGGCTTCTGTAGACTAGCCTATAGATAACTCATATATCTACTTATAGGGAAGAAATATGATTAGCCGTGACTAACTCATGCTTTTCGTAATATACTAACCAAAGGATATTTAAAAAGGAGGACAATACTATGGCATACGTTATTGGTGATTCTTGCATTTCATGCGGAACATGTGCTGGCAACTGCCCAGTAGGTGCTATTTCTGAAGGAGATGGACAGTACGTTATCGATGAAGCTGCTTGCATTTCTTGTGGAACATGCGCTGGCAACTGCCCAGTTGGTGCTATCTCAGAAGGCTAATTAAAGCTGACGAGAAAAAAGTCCCTGACACGGATGTGACAGGGACTTTTTTAATTGCTTATTTTCAATGTGGGGACAGAGCTTTTAGCCCTGTATTTCAAATGATTAAATCGATACCTCCTTTTTAGTAAGCATAGGACCTCGGAGTTTTCTGTGATATATATCCTTTCAAAACTATGCTTACAAATAGTCAGGAATTTGAAGATTCATACGGGAGAATGGTTCAAACCCTGCTGCTTTTGCGATGTTGTAATTATCCTATCAGAGAATATTTTAGAAGACTATCAACTTATGGTTGACTTTGCATTTTTAACTTTTTTTGGTAGAATCTGTTACTATATAAAAAGAAACAAGCTATTTTAATGGAGTTGATTATATGAAAATAGAACGAATCGCTGAAAATAAGATTCGCTGCACTTTAAATAAACAAGATCTTTCAGACTTCGATGTGAAGTTATCTGAGTTTGCTTATGGAACACCAAAGGCACGTACATTATTTGAAAGTCTCATGAAACAGGCAGAAGCAGAACTGGGATTTGAACCGGATGAAATGCCTCTGATGATTGAGGCTATGCCAGAAGCTCCTGATCGATTAATTCTGATTATCACTAAGGTTGATAATCCAGAAGAGTTTAATACAAAGTTCAGCAAATTCACTCATAATGAAGAAGATGACATGGATGATGAAGATCCTAGAAGTTCCTTCATGAATCTGCCACCTGACCTGGATGACAAGCTGCCATTTGGGGGAGAAGATGGTCCAATGAATGAAGGTCCAGCAGGACAGAAGTTTGCATCTTCTGTAAAGAAGAGTTCTGCGCCAATTGAAATCGAAAAGACAGAGATGAGCGAAATGGCAGTAGGCCTGCAGACTTTCTACAACATTATTGAAGCTGCAAAATTCGCAAAGATGATTGCACCATATTTTAAGGGCGAGTCATACCTTCTGCAACCACCAGGAGGTGGTCGCAGATTTTTCCTGATTACCAATGTAGAAGATCCAGATAAGAATGTGGCTTTCCTTTTGAAGGCGGATGAATATGTTCACCGTACTCTCTTCGAAAACCAGGAGGCAATTCAGAAGTTCTTCGAAGAAAACGAACAGATTATTTCCGAAAATGCCATTGAAGTATTAAAGGACATGATTTAGAAATTAAAAGAATACATCAAAAAAGGTCGTATGGATTTAACCATATGACCTTTTTTGTGATATGCGGAGCAAAGGCATTTTATAAAGATGCCTGCCAAATTCATTTGTAAGGATTATTCGCAAACCTTTGCAACAACCGCATCGGATGTGATGCCGAAGTGGTCGAAGAGAAGCTCGCCAGGAGCAGATGTTCCGAATGTAGACATTCCAACCTGCTTTGATGCGTAATTGCCCCAACCGAATACAGAAGCTGCTTCAACAGATACACGGTTTGTAACTGCCGCTGGAAGAACGGACTCCTTGTATTCTGCAGTCTGATCTTCGAAGAGTTCCATACATGGCATAGATACAACTCTTGCGTCAAGGCCCTTAGCTGCAAGCTTTTCTTTTGCTTCCAGAGCTACTTCTACTTCAGAACCTGTAGCAATGAGGATTGTATCAGGTGTTTCCTTTGAAGAATCAGCAACAATGTAAGCTCCCTTCATTGCCTTCTCAACAGTTGCAGATGCAAGCTGTGGAAGATTCTGACGAGAAAGAACAAGTGCTGTAGGAGCATCCTTCTTTGTAAGTGCAAAGTACCAAGCTGCCTGTGTCTCTACCCGATCCGCTGGACGGAATGTGTAGAAGTTAGGCATTGCACGGAACTGAGCAAGCTGTTCGATTGGCTGATGGGTAGGACCATCTTCACCAACACCGATGGAATCATGTGTCAGAACATAAATCTGTGGAATTCTCATCAGTGATGAAAGTCTAGCCATTGGCTTTAAGAAATCACTGAATACGAAGAATGTTGAAACGAATGGACGAAGACCGCCGTGAAGCAGAATACCATTACCAATGGCTGCCATTGCGTTTTCACGAATTCCGTAGTGCATATTCTTGCCAAGTGGGTTCTCCTTAGAGAAGTCGCCACCGTCTTTGATGTTTGTCTTATTGGATGGTGCAAGGTCTGCAGAACCACCAAGGATATTTGGATAATGCTTTGCAATTGCCTGAATCAGATTACCGGAGCAGTTACGTGTAGCTTCTGCCTTTTCAGGAACCTTTGTGAAGTCAGGGTCAGAAAGCAGTTCAGCTGAAAGATCCTTATTGAAGTATGTATCCCAAAGTTCAGCCATTTCTGGGAACTTTGCGCAGTAATCAGCGAAGAGTGCGTTCCAGGATTCCTCGTCCTTAGCCTTCTCCTCAGCAATTGCCTTGTAGTTGGCGTAAACTTCATCAGGAACTTCAAATGGGTTTGTGTTTGTCCAGCCGATGTTCTCACGAAGAGCAGCGATGTTTTCTTCACCAAGAGGTTCACCGTGAGCGCTTGCCTTGCCTTCCTTAGCAGGACAACCGGCACCAATCTTTGTCTTGATTTCAATCATTGTTGGACGTTCTGTGTCAGCCTTTGCTTCAGCAATTGCATTTGCAATGGCATCCAGATCAGAACCATCTTCAACAAGAAGTGTCTGGAAACCGAATGAATCGAAACGTGCACGAACGTTTTCACGGAATGCGATGCTTGTGTCACCTTCGATGGAAATGTTATTTGAATCGTAAAGTACGATCAGCTTGCTAAGACCAAGAGTACCTGCAAGGCTCATTGCTTCATAGCAGATGCCTTCCATCATACAACCGTCGCCACCAAGAACATATGTGTAGTGGTCAACAACAGGGTAGCCTTCCTTATTGAAAGTAGCAGCAAGCTTCTTTTCAGCGATTGCCATACCTGTAGCCATAGCCATACCAGCACCAAGAGGACCAGTAGTTGCTTCAACACCAACTGTGTGGCCATATTCAGGATGTCCAGGTGTAAGGCTTCCGAGCTGACGGAAATTCTTCAGGTCTTCTACTGTAAGACCAAAGCCAAATAAGTGAAGAAGAGAATAGATGAGCATAGAACCATGTCCACCGGAAAGGATAAATCTATCACGATTCTCCCACTTTGGATTCGCTGGATTGAACTTCATGAAATCCTTCCATAATGTATAAGCTGCAGGCGCAGAACCCAGAGGCAGACCTGGATGTCCAGAGTTTGCTTTCTGAATAGCGTCAGCAGAAAGAATCTTAATAGCATTTACTGATAATTGATCGATACTTGAATGCATGACTTTTTTCCTTTCGTTCTTCCGTGTTTTAAACTAGGATTCCTTACTCATATCCACCAACGAGACAGAGTAAGGCACAGAGAGTATAGCACACTTTAATTTGATATAAAAGAATGTAGCCTAACAAAAAAATGCCCGATATTATAGTGCAATATTGGGCAATAGTGACGATAGATTTTACGCAAAGTATTAAAAATTTGTCATATACGGTTATTCAATATTAAAAAGTGACGGATTTCCAGGTTTGCGGGTTTATTTTTCTTAAGAGAACATGTTAATTCTTCTGATATGTCTCTCATCATTTGAGAATGGTGTATCAAGGAAGGTATCAACGATGAGGCATGCAAGACCAGGCCCGATTACACGAGCGCCCATGCAAAGTACATTTGCATTGTTGTGCTCCTTAGTAGCCTTTGCGGAGAATACGTCGTGACAAAGTGCAGCACGTACGCCTTCAACCTTGTTTGCGCACATTGACATGCCGATACCTGTTCCGCAGATGAGGATGCCCAGGTCAGCTTCTTTTGCAGCAACTGCTTCAGCAACTGCCTTTGCGTAAACCGGGTAGTCAACGGATGCAGTAGAGTCGCAACCCTTATCAACGATTTCAAGATCTGCACGAGATGACAGATGCTTAATGATTTCCTGCTTTAATTCAAATCCGCCGTGATCACAGCCAATAACAAGTTTCATAATAATCCTCCTGAAAATAGATTTAATTATCTGGGTCCATTGTCGAGTCTCAAGCCCAATCTGTCAATTGCGTGTGCAACAAAAACTGGCAAATGAACTGCTTAGACCTGAATTTTTTAGTCTGCATTAATAGGTCTGCATTAATAGGTCTGCATATAACTCTTGAGCGATTAAACCTGCACCACTCTGTGACCTGCAGCTTTAAGTAATCGGTTCATGATGGCACCACCCAGGTCGTCTCGGTTAAAGGACTCAGAGTAAATGTACTGGGCGCCAGTATCGTCGCATTCACGAAGAGCGGCGTAAAGATGAGCGGCAACGGTGTCTCCAGAAGCCTGTTCGCCAAGCAGAATAATGTGGTCTGCATGGTAGCGATTAGCCATATTTGAAGTAGTCATAATGGCAGTTGTTTCGCCCTTCGCTTTATGTTCAGCAACCAGCTCATTGATCTTATCAACCACGGCATCAGTTACCAGAGCAGGATTTTCCTTATTTTCCACAATGGAAAGCTTGCCCTGAGGGGCGTAGTGGGTGTACTTCATGCCAGGTGCCTTTGGATGAAGGCTTGGATCTGGCTCAATCAGTGCTGGATCAATGATGACAGGACCTATAACTTCTTCCATCATTTTCTTTGTGATGAATCCAGGACGGCAAATGGTTGGGATGTCGCCAGTGAAATCCACAATGGTGGATTCGATACCGATGCCCACAGGACCGCCGTCTAAAATCATATCAATCTTGCCGTTCAGATCGTGGTAAACATGCTCAGCGGTTGTTGGTGATGGGTGGCCGGATGTATTTGCAGAAGGACCTGCAATGTAAATTCCGGAATCACGCATAAGCTTGATGGTACCAGGATGAGATGGATAGCGGATGGCAACAGTTGGAAGCTGGCCAGTGGTCTCATCTGGAATGAAAGATTTCTTTTTGAAAATCATGGTGAGAGGACCAGGCCAGAAGGCTTCCATCATCATTTTTGCTTTTTCAGGAACAACTTCCGCCAGCTTGTAAACATCCTCACTTCTTCCAATATGAACAATGAGAGGATTGTCGGATGGACGTCCCTTTGCCGCATAAATCTTCATGGAAGCATCGCTCTGCAGGGCGTCTCCACCAAGGCCATAAACGGTCTCGGTAGGAAAAGCAACCAGGCCACCTCTCCTTAGGATGGCAGTTGCTTCCTGGATGGCACCAGGCTCATCAATGCTTTTCACAATTGTTTTTACTTCTTGTGTCAGTGTGCTGACACCTAATTTGTTTTCCATTTTTACTTCTTTCTAATTGGCACCGCGCAAAATCTTGGCGTCAGTATTCAATAGATTTCAAATGAGATTTTGTAATCCCTACTTGCAACTGTATTAGTCTCCACTGGTTGTGTGACTCAGTACCTGCTGGAGAATTTTCTCGTGAGCAGCTTTTTCAAACTTGTCTGAAAGCGGTTCTAAAAGAGAACTACCATATTTTCTTTCCAGGGCAGTCTTGATCAGAGTGTCTGCAAAGGCAGGATTCTTAGGAAGAACTGGACCGTGGGAATAAGTACCAAAAACATTTTTGTAACGGATACCTTCTGTATGGTCTTCGCCGTTATTACCGAAACCAGCAAGGACAGTGCCCAGAGGGGAAACGTCCTTACCCAGATAAGTCTTACCGCTGTGGTTCTCAAAACCAACGATGGTGCTACCACCAGATTCTACGCCACATTCAAAGGCATAGTTACCAATCATTCTGGTATCGCCACCCTTTGTATAAAAATCAACGGCACCAAGGAATTCACACTTCACGCCGTCATGAGTCTCATAATAATGTCCCATCATCTGGTAACCGCCACAGATGCAAAGGAAAACTTTACCATCCGCAATGGCAGACTTAATTTCATCGCCCTTCCCAGACTTGAGATCGGCCAGCAGAACTTCCTGTTCAAAGTCCTGACCACCACCAATAAAGAAGATATCGTACTGAGATAAGTCTTTCTTTTCGCCCAGATGGCACTGGTCCACTGTGCAGTCGATGCCACGCCAAGCAAGACGCTGGGAAAGACACTTGATATTGCCACGATCACCATAAAGATTCAAAACTTCTGGATAGAGGTGGCAGATTTTAAGAGATTGGCTATTCTTTAATACATCTTCGCTCATTATGCCTGCTCCTTCCAGAATTCTTTCTTTCCAGTTGCTTCGCCAAGTACGGCGCGAAGTTCAATCATGGATGTATAGTTCGGTAAAATAAAGGTTGGACGACCGGCATCAGCACAAGCATCAATCAGCTCCTGTGGTGTCTCAACTCTTGTAATCATTTCTTCCGGTACGCCAGCGTATTTCAGGCGTAACTGCATATCTTCGGAACGAGTGCCCCATACGAAAATGTGTTTGCAGTGTGGATCCTCTGCCACAAACTCGTGGTCAGCATCCCAAATCCAGGAAATATCATGACCATCGGCAGTCTTGTCGTTAAGACAGAAGACGCCAGTATAATCTTCACCAAGACTAGTCATGTAAGAGATGGACTGGTTGCAACCAGCAGGGTTCTTTACCAATATCATTTGCATGTCTGTGTTCTTGTAGTTAAATGTTTCCATTCTGCCAAAGGAACTTGTTTCCTGGCTTAGGGAGCGGAGAATGTACTTTTTATTAAAGCCTGCAGCGTCAAAAGCAGTAACAGCAGCCAGGGCATTGTATACATTATAAAGAGCAGGCAGTCCTACATGGAGTGAAGTTTCTTTTCCATTAATAGAGCTAGTAACCACACTTCCATGTGCGCCAATCTTATCAATGGCTGTAACAGCGATGGATGGAGTCTGTCTCTTGTAGCCACACTTAGGACAGTAGAAATCTCCCAGGTGAGCATAGGTGTGATAGTTATATTTGTATTCTGTTCCGCAATGGATACAGTACTTGGCATCAGAAATTTCACCCATTTCCTGCTTACCATAAGGAACATTGATTCCGTAGTACTCAACAGGATTTGGAACGTTCTCTCCCAGAGATGCAGTTAAGGAATCATCTGCGTTGAGAACGAGCTTGGTCTTTGGAACCAGCTTAATACCCTTGGCGATGACGTCGTGTGTATGCATAACTTCCCCATAACGATCCAGCTGGTCGCGGAAGAGGTTCGTAACAACGATACACTTTGGATTTAAATAAGGAACAACTTTTCGAAGAGCTCCTTCATCACATTCTACAATGGCATAGTGCTTCTTAGGATGTCCCAGAAGAGAAGCGTTTGCAGTAAATTCTGCTGTAATACCTGTTAGCAGATTTGCGCCGGATAGATTGGATAGAACATTAATCTTTGCAGAGGCAAGGGCGTGACGCAACATGCTGCAAGTAGTTGTTTTGCCATTGGTACCTGTAACAACGATGATTTCCATGTCACGGGAAACAACTTCGAGGATTGTCTTGTCAAAGAACATTGCAGATCTGCCTGGAAGTGTTGTTCCACCTCTGTGGAGCACTCGTAAAGCGAATCTTGTAAAGCGACAAGCCGCTACGGAAAGAAAGATTCTAATTTTGGAATGTTTTTTATGCATCGAAATGGGCACTTTCTCTTCAAAATGAAGTCACAAATTATTTCCTCATAATAGGGAAAATATTTCAATATGAAAACCACCACAGATTACCATATAAAT
>OMVA01000016.1 GCA_900314445.1 uncultured Lachnospiraceae bacterium
ATTAAAATCATCACTGGGCTACGAAGAGCAGGCAAATCAGAATTAGTGCATTCATTTATTTCATGGATCAAAGATAGTGTTGAGAAGAGTAATATTATTTTTATTGATTTTGCAGATTTAAGATATGACGAATTGAAAAGTTATAAGGCTCTATATTCATATGTTGAAGATCATTGTATAGATGGGGCAAACAACATTTTGATTGTAGACGAAGTACAGCTATGTTTACAATTTGAACTCGCTATAAACAGTTTATACAATAGTCGAAAATATGATATTTATATTACAGGGTCTAATGCATTTCTGTTAAGCTCAGATTTATCCACGTTATTTACCGGAAGATATATTGAGGTACCAGTATTTCCATTTAGTTTATCTGAATATTGTGAATACTATGGGATAGAAAAGGAAAAGCACAATATTCTTGATGAGTATGTAATAAATGGAGGGTTAGCAGGTGCTTACGTGTATAAGGACAGAGTGAATCAAACAGCTTATGTCAAGGATGTATATAATACAATAATTAAAAGGGATTTGGTTGACAAATATTCTATTAAGGAAGAAGCAATTCTGGATTCATTAACAGACTATTTGATGGATAATATTTCAAATCTAACTTCTGCGAGTAAAATCAGTTCGATATTAAAACAGAATAAAGTTGATACAAATCATGTTACTATTGGCAATTATCTAAAATATCTTTGTAATGCATTCATGTTTTATAAAGTGAAGAGATATGATATACGTGGAAAAAAATATTTAGAGACATCCGATAAATATTATCTAAGTGATTTAGGATTTAGATATGCGATGCTTGGTACAAGGAATATGGATTATGGACGTGCATATGAGAATCTTGTAGCTATCGAATTGCTTAGGAGAGGATATGATATTTATGTAGGAAAGCTATATCAAAAAGAAATTGATTTTGTAGCAATGAAACAGAACGAGAAAATATATATTCAAGTATCGGATAATATTTCAAGTTCGGAAACATTGGAACGAGAGTTATCTTCATTAAAGGCTATAAAGGACGCCTATCCTAAGATCCTAATCGCTAATACAGGGCATGATGATTATGATTTAGAAGGAATTAAGATTATAGATTTAACAAGATGGTTATTGGGGGATAGCAATAATAAATAATAGAGTTTTAAGGGGGATTGTGTAAAGAAGTTTGTGTAAATACTCCTTCTAAATAACCTTGTTTACGAGTTACATAAACATCGCTTCCAGTTCGGAGCGACATTCTTTAAAGCCTTTATGTACACGACGGTACATTGTCTGGTTATAGTCGCAATAAAAGCTGCAAACATATAGAAGTTCGTTCCTTTTTCTATGACTAATTTTATTTACACAAAATACTTTACGCTATCTGAGCAAAAAGCTTGTAGACGAAAAATCTACAAGCTTTTTGTTCGAATATTAATTATTCTTCCCAATCATCTACGTCCGGCACATCTATACCACCAGCCAATATAAACTCTGCTAAGAACTCACTAACCTTATTATTAACTCTAAACATTGGAAGTGCTTTTCCTTCTAACGCAGTAAAATACTTCTGTGCCTTTTCTTTAACAACAGATGCTTTTAATGCATCAAACCTTCCATATTCATTAAGATTTTTTTCGTTGACATCCGCATCCAACAAATTGTAAATCAGTAGCTGATTTACACCAAGGTACTTCACAAGTCTCGCTACCTGTTCTTTCTTTGCATTGTTTGCATACATAAAGATGTAATCCTGCATAGTCATTCCATCCTGAAGTTGCACATCACCAGTCTGCACATCATGTAAGAAGATATTTGCGAATTTCTGATCCTCCTGAGATAAGAAAGCGAATGACTTATGAAGTTCTTCAAGTGTTGCATTCAACTCCTCTTCAGACACGCCAGTTTGACTTAATTGTTTTAGCCATTTCTCAAAGCGTGAATTCATGTACGCATAGTCAATCACACCTGTGTTTTGTTCCGTTAGGTATGGATCAACATCAAATGTGATATCCCCACCATCTTCCCCACCTTCTGCATCATCGTCTGAAGGATTTTTCAATTCCTTATATCTCTGTAAAAGGATGTTATATTCATCCTCTGTAGGAAGAACTTCAAGGATAGTTACCTCATCTGTATCCACGTCTACAGAATCAATTACCTTATCCCAAGCAAATCCCTGAATTTGAGACGCCTGCAAATACGTCGAAAACTCTCTGAACAACTTTGCAAACTTCCCTCTCGCTTCCTTACTATCAGGAAGTTTTCCTAAGTCTCCTACATTTTCATTCTTGAATAGCGAAAGTATATCTTTGAATACTAAGTTCATATGCTCAATATTCGTTGGCAAATGATCTGCGAACAGGCCAATAGGCTTATCGCCTGAATATAATTTCATCGCCTCTTCCACATTTTTTTCCATGGTATGTGGCATACGATAATAACGAATATTTCCAAATGGCTTTTCATTAATATTAAATAAACGATTTGTACGTGAAAAAGCCTGAATCAAGTTCTGATAAACAATAACTTTGTCTAAATATAATGTATTTACCCACTTTGAATCAAAGCCAGTCAGCATTTGATTTACAACAATCAGTAAATCTAACTGCTTATCAGCAGAAACTCGCTCATATGGATGCTTATGAGAAAGGCGTGCTGATACATCTTTCTTAAATCGATCATATCCGCCTATGTCATAGTTCTGACCATAGAGTTCATTATAATCTTCAATCATTTCTTTCAATCCATCTTCTTTATCTAAAGACTTTTGACCGCCTTCATTATCAATAGTTGGATCAAACAGACAAGTAACTTTTAATTCCGGCTTTATTTCTTTAAATTTCTTATAATATCGAATTGCTTCTGGAATACTACTTGTTGCAAAAATTGCATGAAACTTATTATTTCTAGAAAGAGTCAACCAATTGTCAGTAATATCTTCAACAATAGCATACTGATACTCTTCAGATTCATACTGTGACCTCGGAACATAGTCTTCTATTCCTCTAATATACTTATCGTTCTCGTCTCGATATCCAGCCATCTTAACTTCTGCATTGGACATATAGTGATAATAGACTTTACTCTTTTCGTCATCACTTACTGCCTCTTCTACAGAAGCTGCCTTCGCCTTATATAAAGCGACCTGTTCTCGAATATCTTTATCCTGATACACCTTGACCATTGTTGGATCAAAGCCAAGCACATTCTTATCCCGAATACCATCAGCGATACTATATCTATGTAATTCATCACCAAAAATATCAGCGGTTGTGCTCATTACTTTTTCATTTTCTTTGAAAACTGGAGTTCCTGTGAATCCAAAGAACAACGCATTTGGAAATGTACTTTTAATCGTTGATAACATATCTCCAAAAGTTGAACGATGACATTCATCAATAATAAATACAATCCTCTTTGACTGCATTGTTTCAAGATCCTTAGCACGCATCTTTACTGCTGCATCAGCCTTGATATTACTCATCTTCTGAATAGATGAGACAATCAACGTATCCTTAGGATTTGTGCTTGTCATTTTACTAATAAGTGTAATTGTGTCTTCTGTTTCCTGGACATCATCTACATTGTCAGCAAATGCTCTGTACTCTTTTAAAGACTGCGTCCCCAATTCGATTCTGTCCATTAAGAAGACAACTTTGTCAGCATCTTTTGAATTTGCAATTAACTGAGCAGATTTGAAAGAAGTCATCGTTTTACCAGAGCCAGTAGTATGCCAGATATAACCACCTAACTGATTGCCGTCATTCCAATCTTTCTTTGAAACCTTATCAGAAATGCGATTTGCTGCAAAATATTGATAACTACGCATAACCTTCAATGTACCATCTGCTCTATCCGCAACTGTGTAGAATCCAATGAGCTGGTGAGCCATAGGGATAGAGAGCATCGTTGATGCAATCTTCTTCCAGTCGTTAATTGGCTCATTATTGAAATCTGCCCAATGAAAGAAGAAATCTGAATTAAACTTGCCATCAGGACCTGGATTAGAAAAATATAAAGTTTCTTCAGGATTCATTGCAACAAAGACTTGTACAAGTGCAAACAATCCAGAATACATACCTTCATGTGCATATTTTTGAATTTGATTACATGCTTGAGAAACTGGAATTCCAGATTTTTTTAATTCGATATGAAATACTGGCATGCCATTAATAAGCAACATAAGATCGCCACGACGATCTTGTAATACTTTTTCACGACGCGCAAATTGTGGTTGTTCAACAATCTGATATCTGCTCTGTCCTGCCGCAATTTCCATTCGATCGTATATTTTCAGACTAACTTCTTTTCCGTAATGAAGAATATCTTCAGGATTTTTCCGAAGAATATTCACGGTCTTTCCATTGATAAGACCATTCAAAGCTAATGGAGTTCTTAATTCTTTGATTTTTTCAATCAACTCATCCATTTCTTCTTTTATCAGAGGGCATTCATTCAGACGGTCAATATCTCTATTATTTTCAAATAAAATATCCGCCCAGTTCTGAATTAATTGTTCTTCTGTTGGATTATTAAGAACCTGCTTCTCCCAGCCATTATTCTGAAGTGCATTTACCAATGCTTTTTCAAATTCTAATTCTTTATCAAATCCCATAGTCTTCTCCCATAATCAAATAGAATTGATACTACACAAACATGTTTTCCAATAACGATTTTTTGATGCACTTTAATTTCTCCAACTTACGCTG
>OMVA01000013.1 GCA_900314445.1 uncultured Lachnospiraceae bacterium
ATGATGACCGATAACATAGCATGATGAGGTATAACATTGTGCTGCTGATATCAAGACCAGGCCGCCTGTGGCGGTGCTTCGCAGCCTTGACATCATCATCCCGCTGTTATGGCGGGTAACTAAGCAGATGTAAGATGGCTTATGCCATTTACATCTGGACAAAGCAAAGTAACAATTAAACTAGTTTGTGGTGACTCCCTGTAAGTTTTCTCTTGACAGGAGGTCATTACATATCAGTTACCGAATATCCCGATATCTATAAGTGCATAGGTGAAACAGAGATCGACAAGACCTATGAGATGCATAAATCTTTCGTTAGTTATCGTAAGCCAAGAAGATTATCAGAGGAGCAGAGAGAGGTGGCAAGAAGTCGCATGAATACGCTAAATTCAATAGATTTATAACGCATGATATGTTTAAATATTAGATTAAGATTGGAGGTGTATTCTATGTTCTATGATAAGCAACCAAAGGCGTATCAAGACGAGTATAAGAACATGCTTGCAGTTATAGGAAATCTATCAAATCTGTTTTCGGAAAGTGATTGCCCATATCTTGCATACAGGGCTCATGAAAACATTTTTTGTAGGTATTTGAGGGCAGAAAACTTAGCAAGATCTGATTGCTCTGCTGATGCTAAGAAGGATGGGATTGGCATTGGACTTAAAACATGGGTGGGGAATGATGATCAAAAGGTAGCGGAATTTGGAAAGCTAAAAAAGAACTATACGGACCTGAAAGGCTTGGATCTTGTAAAAAAGATAGCTGAGTATAGAAACGAGCGTATAAGAGTGACCATGAATATGCACGGTATTAAGGAGATGATCTATCATGTAGTAAAGAGGATTCCTAAAACCATGCAGATCCTCGAGTGTGCGTTCGACCCGATAGATATTGATAAAATCACACTTTTACCTGATCGAGGAAATGACAATAATACATATTTCTCAGATGGTAGGCATACATATCATTTTAGCGTATCTAAAAAATTGGGGTACAGTTTAGAAGAGGACAAAAATCTTCTAAAGAAAAATGATGGATCACTTTATGATTATCTGAAATTTGCAGAAGATGAAACCTACAGAGAAAAACTGAGGGGGCTGTTTGATCTGTATTATCGTTATAGATTTAGAGGGGACGAAGTAACAGAAGAAAAACTTAAAGGGGTTATGTAATGATAGGATCAGTATACTGGGTTTTATTTGTTATATCGCTAATTCTCTCAATTTTATATGTCTATGTTTGGCAGAAGTATTTTGATGTAAATATTACACTCATCTTTTTACTTATACCAGTTGCCAATCTAGGATTTTTATTATCAGTTATATCTACCAATGTCTTTTCGGCTTTGACGGGTATAAAGCTGTTATATCTTGGTACATTTCTTATATATTTTATTACCTTGGCGGTATTTAATATTTGTGAAATAGAGCTGGATAGATTGCTACGTACATTTATGTTTGTTATAAGTCTTATAGTTTATTCCAGCGTTCTTTTGATTGGGAAAAGCAGACTTTTCTATCGTTCATATAAATTCGATAGCAAGAATTCGATACTTCTCAGGAGCTATGGCCCAATGCATACGGTGCATATTGTGGTCATTTCATTGTTCCTGCTTATTGGCTTACTTGGGATTCTTTATTCCTATAAGCAAAAGAAACAGGTATCAAATCGTATCCTAAGGCTTCTTTTTATTCCGGAAATAATTTGCGCTGTAGGCTTCTTCGCTAATATGTTACTCAAGTCAGAACTGAATCTATTACCATTTACATATGTACTAGCACAGATTGTTTATCTTATGATAATCAGAAGAATGACGCTTTATAATGTTATCGAAAATGTTATCGAATCGATGGCTCAGAATGGTAAAGTTGGTTTTATTTCTGTAGACAGTAATTATTGTTTTCTTGGAGCAAATGAAACCGCCAGGGAAATAATACCTGATATTAGAGAATTATCTCTGGATCAGAATATCAAATATGTTAAAAATCTTAGAAAAAACCTTAGGCATTGGATAGATAATTTTGAAAACTCTCAG
>OMVA01000007.1 GCA_900314445.1 uncultured Lachnospiraceae bacterium
AATTTTCTGCCATATTTGTCAATGGAATAAGAAAAATGTATCTTCTATCTCATAGTAGCTTTTTTGTATTCCATTTTTCCACGGAATATATCCACATTTCTTCCCTGATTTGGAAGAGTCATACCCACAAGGCTTTCTTCCGTAACCTTTTCATCAAAAACACTCATTCCCACAACCCTCCTAATATTTAAGCAAATGAACTGTGCTGGCAAATTTATAGAAAGAACAAATTTAAATTTATTCACAGCCAAACTCATTTGCATTGGTACAAATGCTACTGTCCTAACTCCCCATAAAAAGGACTCTCATCTTTGATTCTATATTCATGTTTCTCATAGTAACCAAGAAGGCTTCCATCTCCATCACGAAGAGCAATCATATATCCATCCTTATCCTGCTTCGGATTAAAGAAGGTATGAACTCGGTTATGCTCTACAGACTCCTGGAACCAGGCAACTACCTGCTTAATCTTTTCCTGGGATGCAGGGTCATGACAGTTCAGGAGATTCTTTCCTACTAATTCATAACCACCGTGCTTCGCCTGGGCTGCAGCTGCAGCAGGATTCATATATACAATGGTGTGCGTCAGATCACATACAACAACGGCACAATGATCTTCCTCCAGCATACTGCGGAACATTGCATTCAGCTTCTCATCTGAAATCATCTGAGTCATGTGTTTTCTCCTATTCTTTTCTAATTCTGTTCTTATTCTTTTTGAATTCTTCTCATATTAATTCAAATCTTAAAACGCTGAAATCCCTTATTCTATAAGGCACCAGCTCGTTCATTATAGCAAATTAAAATTCTATTGTTAACCTGGGAACATAGCTAAAAATACGCAATGGCCCCTACACGCAAAGACCCCTACACCGCCAAAGCGATGTAGGGGTCAAAATAGCTAGATTCGAAATCTATTTAATAGATTAGTCTTCCTTCTTGTCGTAAAGTTCAACAAGTCCTTCCAGATGAGCGAAGCGCTTCTTAGCGTTCTCTTCAGCTGCTGCAAAGAGCTTATCAGCCTTTTCGCCGTTAACCTTCTTCAGAGCTGTGTAACGAGCTTCACCACCGATGAATTCCTGGTAAGAAACTGTTGCAGCCTTAGAATCCAGAGTGAACTTCTTGTCAGCTTCTGGGTTAAATCTGAACAGGTTCCAGTAACCAGCATCAACAGCCTTCTTCTCTTCTGCCATTGCCTTGCCCATACCAGCCTTAATTCTGTGGTTGATACATGGAGCGTATGCGATGATCAGTGATGGACCATGGTAGCTTTCAGCTTCCTTGATTGCCTTTATAAGCTGGTTGTAGTTAGCGCCCATTGATACCTGAGCAACATATACATAACCGTAAGACATTGCAATACCTGCAAGATCCTTCTGCTTGATTTCCTTACCACCTGCAGCGAACTGTGCAACAGCACCTGTAGGAGTAGCCTTTGAAGACTGTCCACCAGTATTTGAGTAAACTTCTGTGTTGAATACGAATACATTTACATCTTCACCAGATGCAAGTACATGGTCAAGTCCGCCGAAACCGATATCGAATGACCAACCATCACCACCGAAGATCCACTGTGACTTCTTAGCAAGGAAGTCCTTATTCTTAACGATTTCCTTAGCTTCAGCAGCATCGTTGTTTGCAAGTGCAGCAGCAAGTGCTTCAGCTGCGTCTGTGTTGTCATCTGTTGAATCATATGTAGCAACATACTTGTCAACAAGATCCTTAACAGAAGCATCCTTTTCTGCAAGTGCAATAGCCTGCTTCTTCAGGTTGCCACGAAGTGTCTTCTGAGCAAGATACATACCGAAACCAAATTCAGCATTATCTTCGAACAATGAGTTATCCCAAGCTACACCCTTACCAGCCTTGTTTGTTGTGTAAGGAGTAGATGGTGAAGAGTTACCCCAGATTGAAGAACATCCTGTAGCGTTTGCAACGTACATTCTGTCACCATAGAGCTGAGTGATGAGCTTAGCATAAGGTGTTTCACCACAACCAGCACATGCGCCTGAGAACTCAAGTAATGGCTGCTTGAACTGAGAACCCTTAACTGTAGCAACACCAAGCTGCTCGATCAGGTCTGTCTTCTCATCAAGAGTAATAGCATAGTCGAACTGATCCTGCTGAGCCTTCAGATCATCTGTAAGGTTCTGCATTTCCAGTGACTTTGTAGGACATACATTTGCACAAGATCCACATCCAAGACAATCCATGTAAGATACTGCGATGTTGAACTTGTAATCAGACTTCATAATATCCTTGGACTTGAATCCTGCTGGAGCTGCAGCTACTTCATCAGCTGTTGCAGCAACTGTACGGATTGCAGCATGAGGACATACATATGAGCAGAGACCACACTCTACACACTTTTCTGCAGACCAAACAGGAACTGCTACGGAAACACCACGCTTCTCGTATGCAGCTGTACCAGATGGTGTAGAACCATCCATGTAACGTGCTACTACAGAAACAGGGATTGTGTTACCTTCCTGAGCAGAAACCTTGATCTGAACATTGTTAACGAAGTCGATCTGTTCCTGAGTACCCTTTGTAGCTGCAGGATATGCAAGACCTTCATCAACGCAATTTGTCCAATCTGCAGGAACATCAACCTTAACTACGCCTCTAGCACCAAGGTCAATAGCATTCCAGTTCTTCTGAACAACGTCATCCCCCTTCAGACCATATGTCTTCTTAGCAGCTGCCTTCATGAGGTCAATTGCCTTCTCCTCAGGAATGATACCTGTGAGCTTGAAGAATGCTGACTGGAGGATTGTATTGATACGTGTAGGACCCATTCCTGATTCAATACCAAGCTTTACACCATCGATTGTGTAGAGGTTGATGTTGTGATCAGCAATATACTTCTTAACCTGTCCTGGAAGGTGCTTTGTAAGACCTTCAACGTCCCAAGGACAGTTGAGAAGGAATGTACCACCATCAACAAGTTCTTCAACCATGTGATACTTATTTACATATGCTGCATTGTGGCAAGCTACGAAGTTAGCACTATGGATGAGGTATGTTGACTTGATTGGCTTATCACCAAATCTAAGGTGAGACATTGTAATACCACCAGACTTCTTTGAATCATAATCGAAGTAAGCTTGAACGTACTTATCTGTGTTATCACCAATGATCTTGATAGAGTTCTTGTTAGCACCTACAGTACCGTCGGCACCAAGTCCCCAGAACTTACAGCAAACTGTTCCATCTGGAGTTGTAACAAGATCTTCACCAGCATCAAGTGAAAGGTTTGTAACATCATCAAAGATACCCAGTGTGAACTCTTTCTTTGTTGTGTTGTGGTATGCAGCAACGATCTGGTTAGGAGTTGTATCCTTAGAACCAAGACCATAACGTCCACAGAATACAGGGATATTAGCGAACTTAGAATCCTTGATTGCTGCCATTACGTCAAGTGCAAGAGGTTCAGCAATAGAACCTGGTTCCTTTGTACGGTCAAGAACTGTGATAGCCTTAACTGTCTCAGGAATTGTGCTAAGGAATGCATCAACTGCAAATGGTCTGAAGAGGCGAACCTTGATTACACCCACCTTCTCGCCCTTAGCTGCAAGGTAATCGATTGTTTCTTCGATTGTATCGTTTACAGAACCCATAGCAACGATTACATGCTCTGCATCAGCGGCGCCGTAGTAGTTAAACAGCTTGTAGTCTGTACCGATCTTAGCATTGATCTTGTCCATGTACTTCTGAACAATTGCTGGCATATCGTCGTAAACTGGGTTACAAGCTTCACGAGTCTGGAAGAAAATGTCAGGGTTCTGAGCAGAACCTTTTTCACATGGGTGATTTGGGTTAAGAGCTTCCGCTCTGAACTTATCAAGTGCTTCGTATGGGAAGATATCTTCGAAATCTTCATTTGACCAGCAATCGATCTTCTGGATTTCGTGAGATGTACGGAAACCATCGAAGAAGTTGATGAATGGAAGTCTGCCTTCAAGAGCTGCAAGATATGCAACTGGTGTAAGGTCCATTACTTCCTGAACTGATGATTCACAAAGCATAGCACAACCTGTCTGACGACAAGCGTAGATATCTGAGTGATCACCAAAGATGTTAAGTGCGTGAGAAGCTACGCAACGAGCTGCTACGTTGAATACACCTGGAAGTCTTTCACCAGCAACCTTGTAAAGGTTAGGGATCATAAGAAGAAGACCCTGTGAAGCTGTGTAAGTAGATGTCATAGCACCTGTAACAAGAGAACCGTGAACTGTACCTGCAGCACCTGCTTCAGATTCCATTTCTACGATCTTAACTGTGTTACCGAAAAGGTTCTTTCGGTTTGCTGTTGCCCATTCATCCGTATGTTCAGCCATAGGTGATGATGGAGTGATAGGATAGATGGCTGCTACATCTGTGAAGATATAGGAAGCATGAGCTGCTGCTTCATTACCATCCATGGTCTTTTTGAATCTAGCCATTCGTAAAATCCTCCTAAATATAATATTTATCGCGTTTCCTGGCATAGAAACACGCAAAACTACCCGCGTTTTATTTTAGCACTTGGGTCAATGAATGTAAATTGAAATATCTGTGACATTTGCCCAATAAAGGCCAGTAAAACCTCAAACCTGCAAACAATTTGCACTTAATTAAATAGCCCTTTCCGGACAAAACCGAAAAGGGCTCATATTTTTTCCAATTTTCTTCAAAATAATGCAAATGAACTGCACAAACTTGTGCAGAAAGCACAGCCAATACCATTTGCATGGATTCTGAGTATTCGAATTTAGTTTGCTTTCTTGTTCAGCTGAGAAAGGACTTCCTGCAGTACAGACATTTCCTTTTCCTTTGCAATGGCAAAGTACTGCTTAAACTTCACTGCTTCGCTTACATCTCCTGTGATGGAAATCTTAATGAGTAAGTTTCTGGCTGCCAGCATGTTGCGGACAACATTGCTATAGCTATCCAGAAGATCCTTGTCATAATCAATGCAGTTATTGGCCATAAGATACTGAATTCTCTCCAGCATAAGCTTCTTGTGGTCATACATAAGATGAAGAGCTCGAATATCGAAGTCAGGCTCTTCTGCCTGCATCTGATCCTGTATTCTCTTCAGCACGCGATCATAAACTTCTACACCGAATGTTGTATCATCGAAACGATTTCTCATCATACGGAAATGATTCTTAGAATCAACGGAATTTAAGTATTCGTTGATGGTATCACGAATCAGTGTTGTATCCAGTTCATAGGCACTTGTATCACTGTTCTTGATAATTACATAGAGGCCACGCTTGCCCTTATAGTCATCCTTGAACATGTGGTCATCGGAAGCTGTAATATCTTCATAGCCCTTGCGAATATCTTCGAAAGTAACTGTGTTGTCGGATGTATAGTGATCCTTGAATGTAAAGTCACCAACATTGAAAATCTGCTTGTCCAGATCATAGCCATAGATGAAGAGCTCGTGAGGGAACTTATAATCGATTGTCTCTGGGCTAAGAATCTTAGCTTCATCAAATACGCCATATACATAACCACCAAGATCAATGGTCTTAATGATGAAATCAATGATATTTCCGCAGTAGCTTTCGATCTGCTCCTTGGTCATCATAGAAGTAACAAGATAAGGACACTGCTTTAATGATGAAGAACCTGGCATCATATCGCAGAAAAGCATGTCATCTCCTGTGAAGATTTCTTCGATGTTGTAACATCTTAACTGAATATAGTTACTGAAAATCCACTTCTTGGCATTCTCATCATTGGAAAGGATTGAGAATAAAGTGGCATGCCACTGCCAGGATGTAATTAATGGATTTGTAACAGGTAATTTCTTAATATTAGCCATGAACGTTTTCCCCCTTGAAATTAGTCTTCTTCCGCATCCAGTTTTTTCTGTAAAGATACTGCGAGATCATCGAATGTATCATATGCATCCAGATCTAATTCATAATCAGTGAATTTGACGTCAAATGCACTTTCTACAGCAACAATCAGTCTGATAATTCCAACGGATTCCACTCCATATTCAGGCACGATTTTCTTAGAAAAATCGCAGTCTTCCACATCAGGCAAAACTTCTTCAATCAATTCTTTTAACTTGATCTTCACTTCTTCACTTGTCATTACTCTACTCCTCCTTCACTACAAAAAAGATTTTCGAACATTCTTTTTTGTGCATATTTCACAAAATACCTGAAAATATTCTACGAAATTTGGCAATAAAAATCAACCATTTTGGAGATGACGGATTGGCAAAACATCGAGATTCCGCTTTGCAGCATCTCGATTCCGCTTCGCTTCATCTCGATGATTAAACGTTCGCAAAATGGATAGAAATTTGCTAAAGCAAATTTCAGAAGAAAACTCAAGCGCCCTCTCCTCGTGCAAGCACGATTGAGAGCTAATTCGTTTTCTTCACAAATCCATTTTTCTCACTTATCTATCCGTTTTACTCATCATGTATAACAAAAAGAGGACCCGCCATAATGGTGAGTCCTCTGGAGTTTGCAATATTTATTGCGAACGCTTTTGTATTGGCTTATTCTTCTGAAGTACCAGAAGCAGCGCCAAGGAACTTCTGTGGGTTAAGCTTGATGCCAGGGCCCATTGTAGAAGTAATTGTAACGCTCTTAAGGTATGCACCCTTTGCGCTAGCTGGCTTTGCCTTTACTACAGCATCCATTAAGGCTTTATAGTTGTCCGCGATATCCTCTGCAGAGAAAGAAGCCTTTCCTACAGGAACATGGATAATGTTAGCCTTGTCAAGTCTATATTCAATCTTACCAGCCTTAACATCGTTGATTGCCTTAACAACATCAGGTGTTACTGTGCCGGCCTTTGGATTTGGCATGAGACCCTTAGGTCCGAGTACACGTCCCAGACGTCCTACAACACCCATCATATCAGGTGTAGCAATAACAACGTCGAAATCAAGCCATCCTTCGTTCTGGATCTTTGGTACGAGCTCATCGCCACCAGCGTAATCAGCGCCAGCTGCGAGTGCTTCGTCAACCTTATCACCCTTTGCAAATACAAGTACCTTAACTGTCTTACCTGTTCCGTGAGGAAGAACAACAGCTCCACGTACCTGCTGATCTGCATGACGACCATCCACGCCGAGCTTAAGGTGAGCTTCGATTGTCTCATCAAACTTAGCGCTTGCTGTCTTCTTTAAGATTTCTGTAGCCTCTTCAAGGTCATATAACTTATTCTTTTCTACAAGCTTTGCAGCTTCTGTATATCTCTTACCTTTTTTCATTTTATACCTCCTGTGGTATTATCGAAAAATGCTCTTTTGGCATCCTTCTTCCACTTGCTAATTAGTCAACTACCTCTACGCCCATTGAACGAGCTGTACCAGCGATCATGCTGCATGCAGCTTCAACGTTTGCTGCGTTGAGATCTGGCATTTTCAGTTCAGCAATTTCCTGCACCTGAGCCTTAGTAATCTTAGCAACCTTCTTCTTGTTAGGTTCGCCAGATGCCTTCTGGATCTTTGCAGCCTTCTTGATAAGAACGGCAGCAGGTGGAGTCTTTGTGATGAAACTGAAACTTCTATCTGTATAAACTGTGATAACAACAGGAATGATCAGATCTCCCTGATCCTTTGTACGATCGTTGAATTCCTTTGTGAACTGAACGATGTTTACACCATGCTGTCCAAGTGCTGGACCAACTGGTGGTGCTGGAGTTGCCTTTCCTGCTGGAATCTGTAACTTAATGTATCCTTCGACTTTCTTAGCCATTTTGAAACCTCCTAAATGTGGTGTTAACGGTTTTACCCTTCCACTTACTCTTTCTGGATATCAGCCAGATCGATTTCAACTGATGTATCCCGGTTAAACATATCTGTAGTAATTGTAACCGTTTCTTTTGATGCATTGACACTTACAACGGTTCCTGATGTACCTTCCCATGGTCCTGAAACAGCTTCAATTCTGTCACCAACGGCAACATCAATGTCGATCTTCTGCTGTGGACGAACGCCAAAGCGGCGCATTTCCTCTTCTGAAAGAGGAACTGGTTTAGATGCAGGTCCTACGAATCCTGTAACACCTCTCGTATTACGAACGATGTACCAGGTTAAGTCGTTGTTGATCATGTGAACCAGAATGTATCCTGGAAGAAGAGGTACAGATTTAACCTTTTTCTTACCCTTCACGATCTTAACAACATCTTCTGTAGGAATCATAACTTCCAGGATTTTCTCCTGAAGGTCCTTACGATTCTCAACCGTCTTTTCGATGTCATTCTTCACTTTATTCTCGTAGCCGGAATAGGTATGTACTACATACCAATGTGGTACGTTATCACCCTGCTGCTTGATATTATCAACAGCTGGGGCAGATGTCTTCTCTGCATCCTGTGCAGATACATCATCAATATTCTTGATTTCTTCTTCTGCCATATTATCACCGCCTACCAAATAAACTGAAGACCAAGCTTAAGCAGCCAGTCAATCAACGCAATCATTGCTCCGAGAAGCACAGCTGAAATAAGAACTACAAGGACTTCTCTAACAAGACGCTGCTTAGTAGGCCATGTAATTTTCTTGAATTCCAGCTTCAGATTTTGAAACCAGCTTCTTTTAAGAGTAGGTGATGTCTCTTTGTTTTCTGACATGATTCTTACCTCTTAAATGCTTAACTCTAGTTACTTTGTTTCTTTGTGATTTGTATGTTTCTTACAGAACTTACAATACTTCTTAGTTTCCATCCTGTCTGGATGTAACTTCTTGTCCTTAGTAAGGTTGTAATTACGATTCTTACATTCCTCACATGCAAGTGTTACTTTCACGCGCACAACTGCCACCTCCATTTTTAAATTTTGTACAACTATAGCCTTTGCGTCTATAAAAACGCAACCGTAATATTAACATATAGTTTTTTGAACTGTCAAGGGTTCTATTTGTACCAATTAAAGGCTTTTATCAAGTCTTTCCCATACAAATTGCACGATTAAATCTCATCCAGTTCCTGCTCCGAAAGCAAACGGAAGTCTCCTGGTGCCAAAGACTCGTCCAGTTTCAAACTACCCATGGCCATTCTCTTTAAATGAAGACACTCTTTATTCAGAGCTTCAAACATTCTTTTTATCTGATGGTATCTGCCTTCAATAATTTTTACTTCATAAAGATAGCACTCATCTTCTGCAAATGAACTGCGCTCCAAATATTCTATCTCCGCCTTCTTTGTAAGTTCCGGATCTCCAATATCCAGTCCCTGACGGAAGTGTTCCATCTCTTCCTCTGTAAGTACTTCATTCACCCAGGCGAGGTAAACTTTCTTTACATGCTTTCCTGGAGCCAGAAGTCTGTGAGCCAGCTGACCGTCATTGGTAATGAGAAGAAGTCCCTCTGTATCCTTGTCCAGTCGCCCCACAGGAAAAAGGTCTCTTCTCTTCATTCCTGTAATCAGGTCCAAAACTGTTTTCTGATTCTTGTCTTCTGTGGCTGTTACAAGGCCCTCTGGTTTATTCAACATATAATAGGAGAAGCTTTCAAAATGAACCGGTGTGCCATCCACAAAAATTGCTTGTCCTTCTTCCACCTTCCATCCCGGATCCTTTAAGGGCTGCATACTGGCAAAATCCTGGCCAAGTTCATTTGCCGAGGCCATCTTTACTCTTCCCTTTTTAATCAGGTTCTTCACTTCACTTCTGGTGCCGAAACCGGCGTCACATAAATATTTATCTAAACGCATATTTTTCCTTTTCTTTTCCTTAATAATGATGGGTAAATGAAAAGGGACTCTTTTGCCTCCCGGCTCAGAGTCCCCAGATTTTTATTCTTATGCCATAATTGCCTGAATAGCAAATACGATGAGTACCAGCACACCCAGGGCAATACGATACCAGCCGAAAATCTTAAAGTCATGCTTCTTAATGTAAGCCATCAGTGTCTTAATAACAAAGACAGATACAAAGTAAGCAACTGCCATGCCCACCAGAAGCAGAATGAATTCTGCAAAGCTGTAGTGGAAACCGAACTTAATCAGTTTTACCACACTCCATCCAAACATGACTGGAATACTCATGAAGAATGAAAATTCAGCTGCAAGTTTACGATCAATTCCGCAAATGAGACCGCCGATGATTGTAGAACCAGAACGTGATGTTCCTGGTACAATGGCAAGGCACTGGAAAAGTCCCATCTTGAGAGCATCCAGATATGTGAGCTGTCCAATTCTTGTTACACGTGGTGTACGTGTACGATTCCTGTCTTCCACAAAGATGAAGGCTACACCATAAACAATCAGCGCAATGGCGATAACCCATGCTGTGTGTGCATGTGCATCCATAAAGTCATCCAGTAAAAGGCCAATGATGGCAGCAGGTATTGTGGCAACAATAACCTTAACCCACATCTGCAGGATTCTTCGATTCATGGCAATGCCCTTTACGCGAATCAAATCCTTTGATCTCCATGTCTTACCAAGAAGACGTCTGTCTTCCTTTGTAAGTGGATCATTTAAGGAAAGGCCAAGTGCATGATACTTGGCATCAATGGTAGACATCTTTGCGAAAGGCCAAAGCTTTTCCCAATAGATAACAACCACCGCAAGAATAGCACCCAACTGAATTACTACCATGAACATATCCTTGTAGTCCTGGCTGGCCTTTAAATTCATAAAGGTATCCACCAGAAGCATATGTCCTGTAGAGCTGATTGGAAGCCATTCTGTAATTCCTTCAATGATACCAAGGAAAATGACTTTTAAAAATTCAAGCATAAACGTTCCAAATCCGATTAACCCCATAATATAGTCCCCCCTATGAATTCGTCATCTCTTCGTACTGGTTACAAATTTCTTCAGAATCTCCAAAGGCAAGCATTTTACCATGATCCAGGATAATAGCTTTATTACAAAGCGAACGAACCTGTTCAACATTGTGGGATACAAAGAGTACAGTTACATTCTTTTCAAGCAAAGCCTTTAACTTATTCATACTCTTCTTTCGGAACTTGGCATCACCAACAGAAAGTACTTCATCTAAGATTAGCATGTCTGGCTCAACGATTGTTGCAATGGCAAAGCCAAGACGTGTCTTCATACCAGATGAGTAATTCTTTAATGGAACATCGATAAATTTCTGCAACTCTGAGAATTCTATAATATCATCAATCTTCTGATCAATAAACTTTCTGCTGTATCCCAGGCAGGCACCATAGAGATAAATATTCTCATAACCTGTATACTGTGGATCAAAGCCCGCTCCCAATTCGATCATTGGTGCAAGCACTCCCTTACGTTCTACCTTACCCTTGGTAGGTTTGAATACATTGGCAATAACCTTTAAGAGAGTAGATTTACCAGCACCGTTGAAGCCCAGGATTCCCAGACGATCTCCTTTCTTTAATTCAAAGGATACGTCCTGCAATGCCCAGAACTCATCAAACTTCAATTTATGTTTCAGCAAAGCAAGTATATATTCCTTCAGGGAATCATTCTTTTCCTTACTTAAATTGAAGAGCATGCTGACATCTTCAACTTTAAGAACGGTCTCACGATTATCTTCTTTATTTTCAATGGCTGTGGATTCTGCAGTTTCGATTTCTTCTGCTTTTACATCCTGCATATTTTTTCCTCACTTCATGCAAATGGACTTGTCGCAAATCCCATTTGCATGCCTTATACAATTATATAATTAAATGTTAAGAATGAACTTATCTTCATTCTTTTTAAATGCCCAGAGGCCAACTGCGATAGAAACGACTCCGAAAATGAAGGCATAGAGAGAGTACACATGGAAGTATGGGCTCTTTCCATAAATGACACACTGACGGAAATCAGAAATGACACAGTATAAAGGATTCAGTTTCAGAATGAATCCATAGCCACTGTTCAGAAGTCTTTCTGGCTTATAGAAAATTGCTGATGCATACATAACCAGCATCAGAAGTACTGTCCACAGATATTCCATATCACGGAAGAATACGCCCACTGTAGAAAGAATCAGGCCACATCCTGTTGTAATCAGAAGCAGATTAAAAAGTGGAATAAGAGCTTCCACGATATGCCAGGTTGGCGTAACCTTGAATATTACACAAAGAAGTCCCATAACGATCAGGGAAATCAAGAAGATTATGTAGTTAAATAAAATACAGGAAAGTGGATAGAGCAATTTAGGTACATAGACTTTTTTAATCAGGGAACTATTTGCTCGAATAGACTTCAGTGCAGAGGTTGTTCCCTGAGAGAAAAAGCTATAAATCAAACGTCCGGATAAGATATATACAGGGAACTTCGGATCCTTGTTTGCAAACAATGTACCGAATACGATTGTAAGAACTGCCGTTGTGAGAAGGGGTTCCAGTAAGGACCACACAATACCAAGATAAGAACGGCGATACTTTAATCGAATACCCTTCTTAACAAGTTCAGAAAGGATAAAACGATTCTGTAAAAAGCGATTTTGATCCATGATTATTCCTCTACGAATTCAACAGATTTTGCTGCTGCATCAAATGTCTTCTGATATTCCTTCAGAACATCTGCGTAGCATGAAAAGCTTACCAGCCAGTATTCATCGCCATTTTCAAAAATATAATATACATATGAATACTTTGTACCATTTACTTTCTTACTATAAGTAAATGTCAGGTAGTTATTCTTGGACTCCACAACAGGATTTCCTTGAATTTCATTTGCTTTAATGTAGTTTGTGACATAGTCATTAACAGAATCTGATTCAAATCCCATCTTTTCCAGGTCACTCTTTTTTGTACGAATACCTAAAGCTTCTGGTCCGTTCATACTTTTATAATACCAGCTTGTATCTGCCATGGTGCTCTTCTGGAAATCACGAGGCAGTTCAATCTGCATATCTTCTGACTTTACCGTTTGCTTGTTGGAAAAACCACATCCCGTAAAAAGCAACCCCAAAAGCAAAAGCATAATAGGAAACAGACAGAATCTTCTATTCTTCTTTGTATTCATTTTATTCATCTCTTTCATTTTCATTTGTTTCCCCCTGAGAACTTCTGTTCTTTAATCCAAATGAAATACTAATAACAATCAGTCAGAGTAGGTCAAAAAACACTCACATCATAAAGTCCGACTTTTCTTTTGTCAAGAAAAGAGGGGTGTCCTCATGAACCACCCCTCTTATTATAAACTGCTTTCCATGAAATGAATAGTGAACAATTCATTTGGCCCCTGCAAATGAACTGCGCAAAGGCATCTGTTTATTCACTTACTGGATTTCTACGATCCAGCCTTCTGGTCCTTCGATTTTGCCCATCTGGATACCTGTTAATGTATCGTAAAGAGCCTTAACCTTAGGTCCCATTTCTCCATTTGCAGAACCTGGGAATACGATATCCTTACCATGGTCATTGATTGTACCTACTGGTGAGATAACTGCAGCTGTTCCGCAGAGACCACACTCATCAAATGAAGAAACTTCATCGAAGAATACTTCTCTTTCTTCAACTTCCATTCCAAGGTAATCTTTTGCAACAACTTCCAGTGAACGACGTGTTACAGATGGAAGAATTGAATTTGACTTTGGTGTAATAAATGTGTTGCCCTTTGTGAAGATGAAGTTTGCTCCACCTGTTTCTTCAACCTTTGTACGGCTGGCTGGATCCAGGTAAAGGTTTTCATCAAAGCCCTTCTTATGTGCATCAACAATGTTGTGTAAGCTCATTGCATAGTTAAGACCAGCCTTGATGTGACCTGTTCCATGAGGAGCTGCTCTATCCAAATCAGAAACACGGATAACGATTGGCTTAGCGCCACCCTTGAAGTAAGGGCCTACTGGTGTAACCAGAATTCTGAACATATATTCGTCAGCTGGCTTAACACCGATTACCGAATTGTAACCGAACATATAAGGACGAACATAAAGTGTAGCACCTGAACCAAAAGGAGGAACCCACTCTTCGTTTGCCTTGATAACCTGCTTTACAGCATCCAGGAAACGTTCTACTGGGAATACAGGCATTTCAAGTCTTTCACATGAATCTGCCATTCTCTGTGCATTAAGGTCAGGACGGAATGTTACAATCTTTCCATCCTCTGTTGTGTAAGCCTTAAGGCCTTCAAAACAAGACTGTGAGTACTGAAGAACACCAGCACATTCATTCATTGTAACGTTGTGGTCACTTGTAAGCTTTCCTTCATCCCACTTTCCATCCTTGTACATAGAAACATAACTGTAGCTTGTCTCCATATAACCAAAGCCAAGAGAACTCCAATCGATATCTTTCTTTGCCATATCATCCATCTCCTATCATAAGATTTAAAGCATTCTTTTTTACAAAATTATTTCTATTGTACTTACTTAAATATGATTGTCAATAGCGTTCGGCTAAATAATTAAACTATTTTCAAACTTTACCAAAATAATTTTTGCCAACCTTATTTTTCTTATTTTATTCTTGCCCGATTCCCCCTTGTCACCACAAATCCACATTAGATTATTTTGCTTTGATTCTTTATATAGGAATGGCCCACTTCTTTGTGCTATAATTATTCGATGTTAAATAATCCTATGAAATTTAACAAGCTAAAAATGTAATGAATCCGGCTTTCAAAATTTATTACATTTATATAGGAAAGAAATAGCTACATGCAAATCCCATTTGCATGGATAACACATTACTTAAAAAGAAGGAAAAACGTATGTATCAGGTTGATTTTACGAAACCATGCCACGCTCACTTCATGGGTATTGGTGGTATCAGCATGAGCGGTCTTGCTGAAATCTTAAATAAGGAAGGCTTTACAATTTCAGGTTCTGACATGAAGGAATCTGCTGTTACAAAGTCTCTGGAAGCACACGGAATGAAGGTTCTTTATGGACAGGTTGCTTCTAACATCACCTCCGACATCGACTTTATCGTTTATACAGCAGCCATTCATCCAGACAATGCAGAATATGTTGCTGCTCTTGCTGCTGGCATTCCAATGATGACTCGTGCCGAACTTCTGGGACAAATCATGGAACACTATAAGTATTCCATCGCCGTTGCTGGTACTCACGGCAAGACAACAACTACAGCCATGGTTTCTGAAATCTTACTGGCTGCAGCCAAGGATCCAACCATTTCCATCGGCGGTATCTTAGATTCGATCCAGGGTAATATTCGAGTTGGTTCTTCTCCATACTTTGTAACAGAAGCATGTGAGTACACAAACAGCTACCACTCTTTCTTCCCTATGATCAGTATCATTTTAAATATTGATAACGATCATCTGGATTTCTTTAAGAATATTGAAAACATTGCTGCTTCTTTCACTAAGTTCGCTGGCAATACAAAAGATGGTGGTATCTTAATCCTCAACGGAGATATGAAGTATAGAGACCAGGTAAAGACAGCCCTGGAAGGTCGCTGTATCAAACTGGTGACTTTCGGTTTCCAGGATGGCAATGACTATCAGGCAAAGGACATTCATTTAAATGAACTTGGCCAGCCTACATATACATTAATCGTTAAGGGAGAGAACCGTGGAAAAGTCAGCCTCTCTGTAACCGGTGAGCACAATGCCATGAATTCTCTGTCTGCCATTGCTGCAGCAGACTTCCTGGAGCTTCCATTTGAAAAGACACTGGAAGGTCTCCGTAAGGCTCACAGTGCTGAGCGTCGTTTCCAGTATAAGGGAACTCTGGATCCTGAAATTACAATCATTGACGACTACGCTCATCACCCAACAGAAATTGCTGCTTCTATTAAGGTTGCAAAGTCAATTGTTAAGGGAGAACTTTGGTGCGCTTTCCAGCCACACACTTACTCTCGTACAAAGGCTCATCTGGAAGCTTTCGCAGATGCCCTTTCTCCTTGTGACCACGTTCTTCTTGCAGATATATATGCAGCTCGTGAAGTTGATGACGGAAGTATTTCATCAAAAGACCTGGCTGAAAAGTTAGTTGCCCGAGGATGCAATGCCATTTACCTTGGTTCTTTTGATAAGATTGAAAAATATTTTAAAGAAAATGTTCACACAAAGGATATGTTAATAACTATGGGTGCCGGAAACATTGATTCTGTAGGTACTGACCTTCTTCAGAAATAGTTATCAACAGTATCCACAAATTTTAAAATCCCGCGTTGCGTACGCGGCCAAAATCTTATCCACAAAAGCAGAGATTTTTCCCATGTCCGGAAAGTCTCTGCTTTTCTACTTGTAAGGAATTTTCTTCTTCCTTATCCACAGTATCAACAAAATCAACAAATCAACTTTGACTTTGAAAATGGCCCCAGGGTCTTTGCAAATCAAAAATGACACTGTTATAATTCACTCACTAGAAAATTGGTTGGGGGAAACCAGAACAATGGCAACATTTAAAATCAGCTCTGCCGAAGAGCACTTTACAAATATTTCGAATAGTTTCATTCGCTATTATATGTCAGACGCAAATGGGGAATTCGTAAAGTTATATCTTTACCTGGCCTACCTGCATTCATCCAAGCGTGACTTTTCTATTACCAGTATTGCAGATCATTTAAATTGCACAGAGAAAGATGTAAAGCGTGGAATTGGCTATTGGATAGCTCGTAATGTCATTAGCCTTTCTTATAATGCAAAGCACGAAGTAAATGGTCTCATTCTGCAGCAGTTGGAAAAGCCAGGGGATTCTTCTGAATACAACATTATTGATTTCGAAATCTCCGGTTTCGATGATTCCAATACTGTATTAAAAGGAATGACTTCCAAGCAGATTGAGGGAAAGCAGCCAGAAGTCTCTACTGATTTTTCTATTGAATTTTCTTCAGACTTTTCAAATGGACTGTCCACAGACGTATCTACAATTTCCAACATAAAAAGTGCAGACAAACAGTCTTCTGAAATGCGTCCTCTTCCCAAAAAGGAAGCTCCTTCCATGGATGCTTTAAACAATCGAGACTTCGCCAACCTGATTAACGAAGCCAACGCTTATTGTGGAAAGCCAATCTCACAGGCTAACATCACAGATCTCTTCTATATTTATGATACTTTAGGTTTTTCTTTTGACCTCTGTGAGTACCTCTTGGAATACTGTGCAGAAGTGAAAAAGACAAACTTCCGTTACATCGTAGCAGTTGCTTCCAACTGGTATCAGGAAGGTATCACAACTCGTGATGAAGCTTGTGAATACTCATCCCGCTACTACGGAATTTACCGCAAGATTTTAAAGGCACTGGGAATTTCAAACCGCTACACTCCTGCTCCATCCGAAAAGGATTTCATCGATAGCTGGTTGAAGGAATTAAAGTTCTCTGAAGCCATTATTTTAGAAGCCTGCCGTCGTGCCATCGACCGCAAGCCAAACTCTGTTACTTTCGCTTATGTAAATGGTATTCTCAAAGATTGGTACGCAAAGGATGTACACCGTCTTGATGATATCCTGAAACTGGACGAAGCATACCAAAAGGAAAACGAGGCTAAAAAGTCTTATACTAGAGATAATACAGGCAAGCAGTCCCCTGCCAAGGACAACAGTGTATTCCCTCAGTCTGATTTATCCGATCAGCTGCAGGCTATCGAGGACCTCTATTTACAAGGAGCAAAGAAAAAGGATGATTGATTTTTCCTATGTAAAAACGGATTATTCAAAACGCCTTGAGGATATACGTCAGGCGCATATGATTGAACACATGGACAGACAAGCAGAAGTGGCGGAAGCAATTCCTGAAGTTGAGGAATTACAGAAGCAGATTTCTGCCTCTTCTGTTGCCTTAATCAGAAAACAGGTAGGTGCTACCCTCTCTCCAGAGGAGAAGAAAGCCCAAAGACAGGCCCTGTCTCTGGAAAACAAAAAACTGCAGGATAAGATTTCCCAGCTCCTTCAGGCAAATGGATTTGCCGCCGATTACCTGGATATGCAGTACGACTGCCCTCTTTGTAAAGATACTGGTTCTTACGAAAACGGCACTTGCTCCTGCGTTCACAAAATGCAGGTAGCCGATTTATATAAGAGTTCCAATCTGGAATCTATTCTCAAATCCGAGAATTTTGATAATTTTGACTTATCCTTATTCAGTCAGGAAGACTTTTCTACCAAAAACAAGGCTGGAAAGACAGTAAATTATGTATCACCTGCCGAAAATATGAGAAAAGTCCTTGCGGAAAGTAAAGATTTCTGCAATACTTTTGACTGCACGACTGGCAAGAAAAGTTTACTCTTCTATGGGGAAACAGGTCATGGAAAAACTTTCCTTACACACTGCATTGCAAAATCACTTTTAGATACCGGTCATACTGTGCTCTATTTAACAGCCAGTGAAATGATGGATCAGGTCATCGCCCCATATCTTATGCGTCGCGAAGAAACAGGTCCAGGACTGAAGACCGCCTATGAATTACTTTATAAGAGTGATCTCCTGGTCATTGATGACCTGGGCACAGAAACACTGAACAATTTCAGTCGTACTCAGATTTTCGAAGTAATCAACCGTCGACTGATTGACAATGCTGCTACAATTATTTCAACGAATCTGGATCCATCCGGACTCACAGAGCGTTACTCTGAAAGAATCATGTCCCGCATTGTTCAAGACTACGCCTTATATTATTTTTATGGAAAAGATAATTTAAGATATAAAATAGTTCTAAAAAAGTAAGAGCATCTCATTTGCATAAGATGTTCTACATTATTAATTTATAGGGAAACCCAAATGGAGGATTTAAAAATGCCAGACCAAAGCAAACTTGTAACAGTTCCTGTTGGTAAGCTCGCACTTGTTCCTATGAAGAACTGCGAACCACTGGGCAAGAAAGTTGACCAGTACCTTGCGAAGTGGAGAAAAGATCGTGATCAGCTTGCAAATGACGGACTGATTTTTAACGGTTACGAGCGTGATTCTTATATTCTTGAATCTGATTGCCCACGTTTCGCTTCCGGTGAAGCTAAGGGAACACTTAAGGATTCCGTACGTGGTGCCGACCTCTATATCATCTCTGATGTAACAAACACAGGCATCGAATATAATCTGGGTGGACGTATGGTACCTATGACACCAGATGAACATTACGCTGATATCAAGCGTGTAATCGCTGCTTCAGCTGGTAAGGCTAAGAGAATTAATGTCATCATGCCTTTCCTCTATGAATCAAGACAGCATAAGAGAAGCGGTCGTGAATCCCTTGACTGCGCTCTCGCTCTTCAGGAGCTTGCTTCCATGGGTGTTGAGAACATCATCACATTTGATGCTCACGATCCTCGTGTACAAAACGCTATTCCAACTTGTGGTTTTGAAAGCTTAATGCCAACATACCAGTTCATTAAGTCTCTCTTAAAGTCAGTTCCTGATCTTGAACTGGATAATGACCACTTGATGATCATCAGCCCTGATGAAGGCGCTATGCATCGTGCAATTTACTTTGCTAACCAGTTCGGTGTAGACGTTGGTATGTTCTACAAGAGAAGAGATTACTCTCGTGTTGTAAATGGTAAGAACCCTATCGTTGCTCACGAATTCCTTGGCGATTCTGTTGAAGGTAAGGATGTTATCATCATCGATGATATGATTGCATCTGGTGAATCTATGCTTGATGTAGCTCGTCAGCTTAAGGCTCGTAAGGCTCGTCGTGTATTCTGCTTCGCTACATTCGGTCTCTTCACAGCTGGCCTTGGTGTATTTGATAAGGCTTACGAAGAAGGAACAATCGACCTCATCGTTACTACAAATGTTTCTTACCAGAACCCTGACCTCTTCGGCAGAAAGTGGTACCAGAGTGCTGACCTTTATAAGTATATCGCACTTATTATTGATCACCTCAACCATGATGTTTCTATCAGCGATCTCTTAGATCCATCTGAAAGAATCCAGACTCGCCTGAATGAGTACAAAGAAACACATACAATTAAGGATAACTACGAATCTAAATAAGTAATTATGAAATCAGTAATTATGAATCAGTAATCCAATAAAAAACGTCCTCCTGTTTTCACAGGAAGGACGTTTTTTTAGTTTCCTATCAAATTAGCTTTAAGGACAAAGTTATCCGCTTTGCAATTCTGCCAGTAGAATTTACTTCTGATCCTTGTTATAAGCGTAGGATTCATACTTAGCCAGTTCTTCAATATATTGCTGTGCAATGGATGAAAGTTTCGCTCCGCGACGATTGATGTAACCAATTCTCATCTTCTGGCTTTCCTTCAGAGGAACTGCTCGATAACCAACTCCGTTCAGGTCCTCACTAATGATACCTGAGCAAAGGGTGAAAGCATTTAAACCAACCATAAGATTCAGCATAGTAGCTCGATCATTAGCCTTGATAATCTGCTTATAGTCATAAGTAGAGAGCTGCTCTTCTGCCAGATAGAAAGAACTATCCTTACCCTGATCAAAGGCCAGGCATGGATACTCTTCCAACTCTTCAATAGAAATCTCCTTGCGTTCAGCAAGTGGATGCTTATCACTTATATACACGAAGGTATCACAAGTAAATAACTGATGAAAATCAAGAGAGTTTTCATGAATTAACTTGCGCAATACTTTTTCGTTAAAGTCATTTACATAAAGGACACCAATTTCACTCTTGAAGTTCTTTACATTTTCAATTACTTCACTTGTTCTAGTCTCATGTACTGCAAATTCAAAGGCGTCCATACCAAACTGACGAACCACCTCAATGAAAGCACTAACTGCAAATGAATAGTGCTGCATAGATACACTAAACTTTTTCTTAGTACTCTTCTCAATGAACTTCGCATTTAATAGTTCATACTGCTCTACAACCTGTCTTGCATATGTCAGGAATTCTTCACCCTCTGGAGTGATAACAATACCACGGTTTGAGCGAAGGAAAATACTGAAGTTCAGTTCTCCCTCTAATTCCTTCACTGCACCTGAAAGACTTGGCTGTGAGATATATAAACGTTTTGCTGCCTCATTCATAGAGCCACTATCTGCAATTACCAAAGCATATTTCATTTGCTGTAAAGTCATGAATTTTCTCCTATTATCTATGTTCGGAATTTACTGTTTCCTATTATACACTTTATTCGACTAAAGTGCATCATTTATACAAAAGGCGGGAAGTAATTACTTCCCGCCCCCGCTATCCGAAAGAACCTATCTGATAATTAGTCTGTAAACAGTGTTGTTGAAAGGTAACGGTCACCTGAGTCTGGAAGAAGAACTACGATTGTCTTACCAGCATTTTCTGGAGCCTTAGCAAGCTGTGCTGCTGCTGCAAGAGCTGCACCTGAAGAGATACCAACAAGTACGCCTTCTGTTCTAGCGATTTCCTTACCTGTAGCGAATGCATCTTCGTTAGAAATCTTGATGACTGAATCATAAACGGATGTATCAAGAGTTGCCGGAACGAAACCTGCACCGATACCCTGAATCTTATGAGCGCCTGCCTTACCTTCTGAAAGTACTGGGCTTCCTTCTGGTTCTACAGCTACGATCTGTACGTTAGGGTTCTTTTCCTTGAGGTACTTACCAACACCTGTAAGTGTTCCACCTGTACCAACACCAGCTACGAAGATGTCTACCTGACCATCTGTATCTTCCCAAATTTCTGGGCCTGTTGTAGCAAAGTGAGTTGCTGGGTTTGCCTGGTTATCAAACTGTCCAAGGATGATTGACCCTTCGATTTCTTCCTTTAATTCGTTAGCCTTAGCGATAGCGCCCTTCATTCCCTTAGCGCCTTCTGTAAGAACAAGCTCAGCACCATAAGCCTTCATCAGAGTTCTTCTTTCAACTGACATTGTGTCTGGAAGTACGATGATTACCTTATAGCCCTTAGCTGCTGCAACTGCTGCGATACCGATACCTGTGTTACCAGATGTTGGTTCGATCAGTGTTGCGCCTGGCTTTAAAGCTCCAGACTTTTCTGCATCTTCAATCATTCCCAGAGCAATACGATCCTTAACAGAACCTGCTGGGTTGAAGTACTCTAACTTTGCAAGGATCTTTGCGTCCTTGATGCCTTCCTTAGCTTCATACTTCTGAAGTTCAAGAAGTGGTGTATGTCCGATTAACTGATCTGCGCTTGTGTAAACCTTTGCCATAATAATTTCCTCCTGTGAGTAAAAAAAATAATTTGTTCTATAAGCTTTATTTATATTACCTTAAACATACTGTGTTTGTATGTTTATTTAAGCCTGAACAAATAATACACCAGTGCAATATAACTGTCAATAAAATTTATCTATTTATCAGCAACTTTATTGATATAACTGGTTATAGTTCTTCCCTATATATTTGAAAGTCCTTTATTCAGGGCTTTTTCAAGCATACACTCTTTCAATCAAGAATATTTTTTCTTTAAAATTTTCTTGAAATCCCCAATAAAAAAGTGCCGAAAATAACATTTTCGACACTAATTTTTATCTATTTTAAATTCCTAGTCTTTTAGTAGGTTGAATAGTTTTCTTATTCTTCCACATCTTCTTTTCCAGCATTTCCTTCCAGAATTGCCTTGGCAGCATCAGCATGTTCCGCTTTTTTTTTGTCATACCATTCCGTAAAGTTATGTCTCACACCATCCTGCTTATAAGAAACAATGGTAGCCAGATTTACGTTTTCCACACTGCGGAAAATATTTCCCTCTACAAATGGATTGTTCTTCTTTAACTCTGCAATGAGATGCTTGGTCTCCATACGCTTAGAGTTGTTGTGGCTCTCTGGATCAAAGGTAGAACAGGTATCTGTGAAATGACAGGCGCACCTGATGAAGTGCAGTCCATTTTCATCACGCCATTTCTTAATATCATCCTCACGAATCAGATAGAGAGGACGAATTAATTCCATCCCTTCGAAATTTGTAGAGTTGATCTTTGGCATCATTGTCTGGAACTGACCAGAATGCAGCATACCCATGAGAATCGTTTCAATTACATCGTCGTAATGGTGGCCCAGCGCAATCTTATTGCAGCCTGCAGCCTTTGCCATGGAATAAAGGTAACCACGGCGCATGCGGGCACAGAGATAGCAAGGACTCTTCTCTACATTGTCTACACTGTCAAAGATATTGGAATTATGAATTTCAATAGGTACACCCAGAAGCTTGGCGTTGTTCTCAATCACTTCACGATTCATCTGGCTGTATCCAGGATCCATACAAATGAACTTGAGTTCAAATGGGATTTTATTGTGTCTCTTCAGGCGCTGAAAAAGCTTGGCCATCAGGAATGAATCCTTACCACCAGAGATGCAAACAGCGATGCGATCACCAGGCTGAATCATGTCATAGTCATTAATGGCCTTGGAGAAAGGGGTTGTGATTTCGTGTCTGTACTTCTTTTCGAAGTCCTTCTCAATCTGTTCTCTTCGTATCTTAGCCTCCTCATCGTCACCATTTTCTTCCTGCATGGTGGATAAAAGCCAGCCATTGAAGCCCCCCTTCAGTGACTGCACCTTGGCACCTGCATCCGTCAACCTTTCTGCAATCTCCCTGGACTGCTGTCCACGCTGACATACAAGCACGCTGGTCTTACCTTCCGGGAAGTTTTTAATCACTCCCGGCATATCTTTTTCCATATCTGCTTCCAGCACATTCTGTGGCAAATGAACTGCGCCTGGAAGTGAGCCATAAGAAAAGGACTCATCATTTCGAATATCGAAAATCTGATAAGTATCCTTCTGTAATTTATTTAATTCATCTAATGTAATTTCGATCATTTCATTTTCCATTTCAAATTCAATCTATTTTGCAGGTCATATTGTACCTAAAAGCCTGGGAACTTGCAATTTAAAAGGGAGTGTAAGTCACCTTACACTCCCAAGCTTTTCATTAATCCATTAACGTCTGCAGAAAGGCCTTTGTTCTTTCATTGCTTGGATGATCAATAACATCCTCAGGTCTACCTTCTTCCACAACTACGCCCTGGTCCATGAAGATTACACGGTCTGCAGCCTTACGGGCAAAGCCGATTTCATGGGTTACGATAACCATGGTCATCTTTTCTTCAGCAAGCTGCTTTAATACCTGCAGGATGCCTGCTGTAATTTCAGGATCCAGCGCAGATGTTGGCTCATCAAAGAAAATCATTTTCGGATTCATACAGAGGGCACGGGCGATAGCCACACGCTGTGACTGTCCGCCGGAAAGTTGCTGCGGCAGGTAATCCAGCTTATCTCCCAGACCAACCTGCTCCAGAAGCTTCTTTGCTTCTGCTTCAACTTCTGCCTTATCTCTCTTCTGCACATGGATTGGTGCATCTGTCACATTCTTAAGAACTGTGTAATGAGGGAAAAGATTGAAGTTCTGGAACACAAGACTGAAGTAATTCTTTACTTCCTTCATTGCAGCTCCCTTTACGTAAATGGACTTGCCGTCTTTTGATTCACAGGCTGGCTTTCCATCATAATACATGGAACCATCATCCATTGTTTCCAGCATGGCAGCACATCTGAGAAGGGTTGACTTACCAGAACCAGATGGTCCCAGGATTGCAACTACTTCCCGCTCTTCTACCTTGATGGAGATATCTTTTAAAACTTCAAGCTCATCAAAGCTTTTCTTAACATTTTTTAATTCAAGTAATGCCATAGTCTTCTCCTCCTTTACGCATCAAACTTCATAGACTTTTCAATACCTTCCATAAGGAAAGCTACCAGGAAGTTAAATACATAGTAGAAAAGTCCGGCTACGAAAATTGGAAAAACGCTTGTCTGTTCTGCTGCTGTCTGACGAGCAATCAGGAACATTTCTGTATAAGAAATCGCAATGGCAAGGGATGTATCCTTAACCAGTGTAATAACTTCGTTTGTTACAGGTGGCAGTGTACGCTTAACCATCTGTGGGAATATAATTCTCCAGAACTGCTGAGCCTTGCCATATCCCAGGATGGAAGCAGCTTCGCTCTGACCCTTAGGAATTCCTTCAATACCAGCACGGAAGATTTCAGCAAAGTATGCTGCATAGTTCAGGGAGAACCCAATGATAACTGCAGGGAATCTGTAGGAATCAGGGATTGCCACACCAAATACATAGTATGGTCCGAAAAATACCACCAGAAGCTGAAGCATCAGAGGTGTTCCACGCATGATGGAAATGTAAATTCTTGCCAGCCAACGGAAGAAGCCAAAACGACTTCTGCGAACAAATGTAAGAAGCAGGCCAAGTGGCAGAGCAAATAAAAGTGTGAATACGAAAATCATCAGAGATCTCAGCATACCCTTTGAGATTTCTCTGCAGATTTCCAGGAAGTTCATCTTTGTCTTCTTGGCAGCTGCTGGACTATAAGTCCCATCAGAACTTGCCCCATCTGTTGCCGTGGCATTTGCATCATTTGTGCTTGCATCGATATTCCTTGCATCCTTTCCAAGGCATACTGCATCAGAAAGTCCCCATTCTTCTGCAATCTTTGCAAATGTGCCATCTTCAACCATTTCATTTAAAGTAACCTGTACCTGGTCACGAAGGCCTGTATTTCCCTTCTTAAAGCCGATACCATACTGTTCTGTAGATACCTGCTCATTCAACATTCTATAGCCATCACCACGACTCTGAATCTGGTATGCTGCAACACCCAGGTCCATGCAAACTGCATCCACAGAACCGGATTCCATATTCAGGAATGCTGTATTGTAATCTGGCTCCTGACGAAGTTCCTTGAATGATGCTGCCAGAGCGAGATTTTCTTCTGTTGCATCCTCCCCTGTAAAAGCAGCAAGAGCAGAGGAATCATTCTGTACAACTACTGTCTTACCTGCAAGATCTGATAATTTCTGAATATCAGAATCTGCCTTAACAACAACTACCTGTGAATTATCTACATATGGATCTGACCATGTGTACTCATCTTCACGACCTGTAATTGTAAATCCATTCCAGATACAATCAATGGTTCCAGAATTTAATTCCATATCCTTGGCATCCCAGTCAATAGGACGTGGCTGATAATTCCAGCCATTTCTCTTCGCTACTTCCTGCGCAAGAGAAAGGTCGAAACCAACATATTCCCCATTCTCATCCTTATATCCGTATGGAGGGAAAGAAGCATCGAATCCTACAATGAAGTTGTCTCCTTCATTCTTCGCCCCATTACCCGTGATATCGGAAGCTTTCGAAGCCGCATCTTCTGTTTGCTCAATCAGTGTATTAAGCGTATCATCTGCCGCATCCTGATTCTTACCAAGACAAACCGCATCAGAAAGTCCCCATTTTTCTGCAATCTTATCGAAAGTGCCATCTTCCACCATGGCATCCAGAGCATCCTGCACCTGATCACGAAGAGCTGTATTTCCCTTCTTAAAACCAACTGCATACTGTTCCGTAGAAATCTGCTGATCCAGCATTCTATAGCCATCACCACGGCTCTGAATCTGATAAGCTGCTACACCAAGATCCATGCAAACCGCATCTACAGAACCAGATTCCATATTCAGGAATGCTGTATTATAGTCAGGTTCCTGACGAAGTTCCTTAAAGGACTCCGCAAGTGCCTTGTTCTCCTCTGTTGCATCCTCACTTGTAAAAGCTGCAAGAGCAGAAGAATCCGTCTGTACCACTACTGTCTTATCCGCTAAGTCATCCAGCTCCTGAATATCGGAATCTGCCTTTACCACAACCACCTGAGAATTGTCTACATATGGATCTGACCATGTATATTCATCCTCTCGGCCTGTAATGGTAAAACCATTCCAGATACAATCGATGGTGCCGGAATTTAATTCCATATCCTTGGCATCCCAGTCAATGGGACGAGCCTGATACTCCCAGCCGTTACGCTTACAAACTTCCTGAGCAAGATCCAGGTCAAAACCCACATACTCGCCATCCTCATTCTTATAACCATAAGGAGGGAAGGAGGCATCAAAACCAACAATAAACTTGTCGCCCTCTGCCTTGGCTCCCGCCCCATCTTCTTTTGCTGCATTGGCCTTAGTCAGTTCCAGCGAGAAGAACATGGCAAGCATCAAAAATGCCGCTGCCAGACGGAAAAGCACAACTCTGTTCGAATTCCTTTTCTGCTTCATTTTTCTTTCCCCTTTTGAAAATTTATATGTTTTCTGATATCCCTCATGCAAATGAACTTGCCAGGGTTATCTAACTACATCACTGTACACTATTAAAGTATCCTATGGCAAGAATAAAGCACGGAGTATTACTCCGTGCTTACATCCTTACCATCATTATCCTTATCCAGGATTTCTTCTAATGTATGCCAAGAAAGAACTGCGCATTTAACACGGGATGGCATATGAGATACATCCTGCAGTGCTCCTGCTTCTTCCAGTTCTTCTAATTCTTCTTCAGAAAGTTCCTTACGATCCTTGATCATCTTCAGGAATAAATCCTTTAAGGCCAGGGCATCTTCTACCTTCTTGCCAATGATCAGATCCAGCATCATATCTGCGCTGGCACGAGAAATGGCACAGCCATCTCCGATATAAGAACCATCTTCCACCACACCATCTTCGCTAATCTTTAACTGCAGTGTAATATCATCACCACAAGTTGGATTTACACCACGAAGAGCGTTGGTTGGGTCAATCATCTTAAACTTATGTGCTGGATAATTTGCATGCTCCAGAACAACTTCATTATAAAATGTACGATTATCACTCATGGAATCCCATTAACCTCCTGATTAATGCTACGCTATCTAAGAAGCGCTCTACTTCTTCCTCTGTATTATAAAACATCAAGGATGCTCTTGTCGTGGATGGAATTCCCAAATGCTGATGCAGAGGTTCTGCACAGTGGTGTCCGGCACGAACCGCCACATCATCATGAGCAATAATATCTGCAATATCATGAGGATGTACACCATCTACTGTAAATGTGATGATACCATGATGCTCTGCAGCTGTATCGCCGCCAAGTACATTTACATGAGGGATTTTCTTCATACCTTCCAGAGCCATCTCTGTCAAAGTCAGTTCTCTTGCTTCAATATCATCCAGGCCGATTGATTCAATATAATCAATGGCTGCAGCAAGTCCAACTGCGCCAGCTGCATTTACGGTACCTGCCTCAAACTTATGAGGAAGTGGTGCGTAAGTGATTTCTTCCAGGGAAACGGTATCAATCATTTCACCACCAGACATGTAAACTGGCATCTTTTCCAGGATTTCCTTCTTACCATAGAGAACACCAATTCCCATTGGCGATAAAAGCTTATGGCCTGAGAAAGCAATAAAGTCCACATCCAGATCCTGTACATCTGTCTTTGAGTGAGGAACAGACTGGGCACCATCTGCCACAAATACAGCTCCAACCGAATGTGCTTCTGCCGCAAATGCTTTCACATCATTTACATGGCCAAATACATTTGACATGGCTGTCATGGCAACAATCTTTGTCTTTGGTGTCAGTAAGGATTTGAATTCTTCTAAAGAAAACTCACCCTTAATATTTGTAGAGAGATACTTTACAGTAGCTCCCTTCTTTTCTGCATTTAATCTCCAAGGAAGCATATTGGAGTGATGTTCAGCCACAGTTGTAATCACTTCATCCCCTGGCTCTAAAAGCAGTTCACTGAGAGATGTAGCTGCCAGATTCAGGGACTCGGATGCATTTCTGGTAAATATAATTTCTGTATCAGAAGCAGCATTGATGAATTTTGCTACCTTGCGGCGCGCTTCTTCATAACGCTCTGTTGCATCCATGGATAAATCATAAAGTCCACGGAATGGATTGGCATTGTGGTAGTATTCATAATCTGCCACTGCCTCCACCACCTGACGAGGTCTCTGTGTTGTGGCTGAATTGTCTAAATATGCAAGTTTTGTTTTGTCAAAGAAAGGAAAGTCCCTTCTGATTTCTTCAACCTTTATCATATCTTGTCCTTTTTCTATTCCTAAAACTCTTCTGGATGAAGTTTCTGCATCAGTTCTGTGCGAACTGCTTCATCTGGAATACGACCAACCACTGCATCAATTCTTGACTTAGCCATCAGTTCCTGTACATCTTCTTCTGAGATGCCACGTGACTCAAAGTAGAAAAGTTCTTCATCAGAAATCTTACCAATAGAGGCACCATGTGTACCCTCTACATCTTCTTCTGCACAGAGAATCAGTGGTACTGACTTATTGACAATACCAGGATTCATAAGAAGAACATCTTCTCTTTCATCACCAGTTGATGCCTTACATCCACGGATGAAATCGATGGTGTCACGGAAAGTCTTTGTAGCCTGATCACGAAGAACGCCGTTTGCAGCAATCTTTGTGTCTGTGTACTTACCACGATGACGGATAACATAATTGATATCCAAGTTCTCCTGATTCTTAACTACATATCCCGTATCAATCTGAACAGTGGCCTTATCTCCATCAAGTCCCAGAGCTGTACCTGTCAGTACATTACCACCATTTAAAAGTACCTGAATCACCTTAACGTTTGCAGACTTTGCTGCGCTTCCGCCAATGTTATCAACAAAAGTTACATCTCCTGGCATATCAATCACATCTACCAGAACAACTTCTGCTTCTTCATCCGCAATAATTCTTGTGTCGTAGGATACGAACTTACGAGCCTTTGGATTTGCTCCCTCTTCTCCTGCAAGGTCAAAGTCCTTGGCTGTGAAGAAATGGGCGATTGTAAGACTTGCGCCCTTACCGACTCGATAGACTGCACGACCTGCCTCAGCATTGGCATTGAAGGCAATCTTCTTATTAACTGCCTGGCTTGCAAGCACCTTATCAGCAATCTTTACTTCTTCTGCAGAAAGACCTGTCTCTGCAAGATATTTATCAAATGCTGGGCCTGCAGAAGTTTCCACTGCTGGGACGTCAGCAGCTGCAACCTTTGCAGTTTCAGCTTCAGCAGGAAGAACTTCCTGCACTTCTACTTCCGAAAGGCCGGCTGGTACAGTTACATTGGTATCATTGCAATGCAGCCAGTTCCAGGTTGGCGTTGGAAGTGGATTTAATCTTAATGTATTCATTATCTCTTCCCCTTTCATCAGCCATTGCCCTTCATTTCAAGTCTAATTAAGTTATTCATTTCTACTGCGTATTCCAGAGGAAGTTCCTTGGATACATTGTCAGCGAAACCACTAACAATCATAGTACGAGCGTCTTCTTCAGAAATACCACGGCTCATCAGGTAGAAAATAGCTTCATCACTGATACGGCCGATCTTTGCTTCATGTCCGATATCTGCATCATCTGTACGAACATCCATTGCAGGAATGGTATCAGAACGTGAAATCTCATCCAGCATAAGGGATGAGCAGTCAACAACAGCCTTCGCACCCTTGGCTTCTGTTCCAACTACAACAGCAGAACGGAAAGTACCAACACCGCCAGACTTGGAAATTGACTTTGTATTTACAGATGAAGATGTGTACTTACCCTGGTGCACAACCTTCATACCTGTATCCAGATCCTGTCCTTCACCGGCAAATGTGATGCCCGTGAATTCCATAGATGCATGATCACCCTTGAGAATTGTCATAGGGTAAAGATAAGAAACGTGAGAACCGAAGGAACCAGAAACCCATTCCATCTTTCCACCTTCTTCAACCGTGGCACGCTTTGTGTTCAGGTTGTACATATTCTTTGACCAGTTCTCAATTGTTGAATAACGAAGTTTTGCATTCTTACCTACGTAAAGTTCTACGCAACCTGCATGCAGGTTGGCAACATTGTACTTCGGTGCAGAACATCCCTCGATAAAGTGCAGGTTAGCACCTTCATCAACGATGATCAGTGTATGCTCGAACTGACCTGCGCCAGGAGCATTTAAACGGAAATATGACTGCAGAGGAATTTCAACAGTAACACCTGGTGGTACATAAACGAATGAGCCACCTGACCAAACTGCTCCATGCAGAGCAGCAAACTTGTGGTCGCCTGGCGTTACCAGATGCATGAAATGTTCCTTAATCATGTCAGCATATGGTCCGTGCATAGCGGACTCAAGGTCAGTATAAACAACACCCTGATCAGCTACTTCTTTCTTTACATTGTGATAAACAAGCTCAGAGTCATACTGAGCACCAACACCTGCCAGAGACTCACGCTCTGCCTGTGGAATACCCAGCTTTTCAAAAGTTTCCTTAATATCATCGGGAACTTCTGACCACTTTGCACTCATTTCTGTCTTAGGACGAACGTAAGTAACAATATCGTTCATGTTCAGTCCGTCGATGGATGGTCCCCAGTTAGGAACCTGCATTTTATTATATATTTCAAGAGATTTCAGTCTGAAATCATGCATCCACTGAGGATCATTCTTTTCCTTGGAAATCTTTTCAACGATTTCTGATGTCAGACCTTCCTGCACCTTATAGAAATCCGATTCCTTTTCCTCATAGCGGAAGTCATACAGGCTGTGATCTACTTCATTTACCTGGTTCTTTTCTTCCATGGTTACTTCCTTCCTGTCTCAAATACTATTCATGCAAATGTTCGGCGCTACACTTGCGCAGTTCATTTGCCCGGCTATTTCCTTATTTATTCAGGTACTTCTCAAAACCGTGGTCGTTGATTTCATCTACGAGGCTTGCGTCGCCAGTTGCAACGATCTTACCGTCTACTAAGATGTGTGTGTAATCAACATGCAGAGACTCAAGGATTCTTGTGGAATGAGTGATGATGATCAGGGCGCCATCTGTATTCTGCTGGAATTCCTGTACACCATCAGATACTGTACGAACTGCATCTACATCAAGACCAGAGTCTGTTTCATCCAAGATAGCAAGACGAGGCTTCAGCATAAGCATCTGAAGAATCTCAGCCTTCTTCTTTTCACCACCAGAGAAACCTACGTTCAGGTCACGGTCTGCATAGGATGGATCCATATTCAGAACCTTCATTTCCTTTTCCAGAGACTTTCTAAAGTCCCAAAGACGTACACGCTTTTCAGACTTTGCATCAACTGCGTTACGGATGAAGTTTGAAAGAGAAATACCAGGAACCTCAATTGGGTTCTGGAAGGAAAGGAAGATACCATCCTTTGCTCTCTCACTTGGATTCTCTTCTGTAATATCCTTATCACCAAAAAGAATCTTACCTTCAGTTACTTTATAATTTGGATTTCCCATAAGTGCATAGCCCATTGTGGACTTACCAGCACCGTTAGGTCCCATGATGACATGTGTCTCACCAGGGCCAACTTTCAGGTCAAGACCATGAAGAATTTCCTTGTCGGACACATTTACTTTTAATCCTTCTACACTAAGTAAATCAGACATATCTGCCTCCTAAATCTTTTTGTGATGCTTTCACGAGTAAGAAATACTTCCAAATTTTCTCTTTTGAAAACATTTCCTACTCGCAAAATCTGTCACCTATTTTTCCACGTAGTAGTATACAAAAAAGTGCCACATTTGCTCGTAACATATGTGACACCTATCTTTTTTTATTATATAAGTAGGAATTTCGATACTTTCCTCTTCCAAATGGTATGTGCTTTGCCCCTGCAAAGTCCATTTGCCAGGCTTTAGAGAGCCAGAAGTTTCTTTGCAGTGCCAGAGAAAATCTGCTCCTTCTCCGCATCTGTCAGTTGCATATTCTGGATCAGTTCCACATATTCCTTCTGGTCCGCCCAGGGACTATCTGTGGCAAAACAAATACGGTCCGCCCCAAAAGTGTGAACCATCTTTTCGAAGGTCCCATTTGCCATCATATGGTAAGGCTTGTGGCCCTCTTCTTTGATCCATGGAATCTGTCCAATGGAAAAGGCAGTATCCAGATATACCGGATATTCAGGAAGTCTTTCATTCACCTCTTCCCAGTTCATCCAGCCACCCATATGAGCAAGAATCAGGCGACTAGGTGCCACCTCTTTCATCACTTCAATAATCATATCAATGGTGCACTGAATTGGTGGATAAAGTCCAATGTCCATACCTGCATGGGTCACCACCACCAGCCCCTCTTCCTCTGCATAGGAAATGATGTTTTTAATGCGGATATCGTTAAATGGAATACCCATATAATCCGGGTGAAGCTTAAGCCCCTTCAGACCCAGTTCCTTGCATTCATGAACAAGTTCCTTCAGGTTGCTGGCTTCTGGATGAATACCTCCAAAGGAGAAAATGCCTGTTTCCTCTGTGGTCTCATTTACCTTTGCCGCATTCTGATTAATTTTAGAGTTGGATGCTGGGTTGGTAATTACCGGCAGTACGATGGATAAATCCACTCCTGCCTCCTTCATGCTCTGACTTAATCCTGCATTGGTTCCATCTGTGAATCCATCTGAGTTACTACGTGCTTTTAAAGATGGTACTGCCACTGCTGCAACTCGGTCTGGCCATGTGTGGGTATGAAAATCGATCTTCATAAGGTCCTCTCATTCTGTAATTATAATTGTTCTCAAAAAAAGAGGATTGCTTTCCAGCAATCCCCTTTGTCTTTTAAGCCTCCACAAAATTTGCTTCGACTGGAAATACTTCTTTCAAGTTTGTATTGTCACTTAAGATCAGAATCTGTTCATCTTCAAATAATTCAAGTAACTCCACAAGAGAAATCAAAGCATCATCATCCAGCATGTCTGTACCAGAGATAATCAGTGGGAGTTCTTGACTTCCCAATGCTCTTGCAATGCTAAGACGTACTGCAAGATAAATCTTCTGAATATCTTCTAAAGGTAATTCATTCAGATTCTGGATACCATCTTCTGTCTTTACCTGCAGATTATTTCCTTCATAGAGAAGACCTTCCACTTTACCATTTGTAAGGAGTGGAACGAAATCATTCATATGAGGCAGGAGTTTTTCCACTGCGTCCTTCATGAATTTCTGAGAAATTGCTGCAAGACGGGCAAGAGCATAATCAATTGCCTTTTCCTCATCCTCCAGTTCGCTCTTCTTCTTGAAGACCAGATCAAATTCACGTTTCAGCTTGTTCTTTTCTCTACGCTTATCCAGAAGAACATCTTCACGAGCTTTCAGTTCTTCCTTCTTCTCTGCATATTCCTTGGCGAAAGTCATATCGAACTCGATTTCAGCTCGTTCTTCTCCTTCGTCTTCCAGTTCCTTCAAAACCTTCTTAAAGTCATCTTCATCCGGCGTGTCAATTTCATCTTCCACATCAAAGAAGCCCTTAACACGGAAACCATCCAGCATAGTCACAATAACTGCCAGGGCTGTAATGATAACGAACATTTCTCGGATTAAATTATCGAAAGGAAGCAAATATACAATAAAGGAAATAATCAGTACAACCAGCACACCTGTACCGATGATAACAGGAATACGGTCTGTAAACTTCTTCTTACCTGCTTCGTCCTCATCCTCTTTATTCAGCTGGGCACCATAGGTCTTTTCGGATGCAGTCAGTCGATCCATCTTTTCATCAACTTCTTCATCCTGCTGATAGGTAACAGAGCCATCTTCATTTTCCACCAGACGACGGGCTACACGCTTTCTCTTTTCTGCTTCAATAATGAAGTCTTCATTTAACTTCTTCAGTTCTGCTTCAATCTGATCAATTTTTTCATCCACACCATCGTATTTGCTCATGGCACGGTCCAGCTGATTCAGTCTGCGAACCAGTGGCTTAGAGACATTCTTTTTCTTCTCTGCCATTAAATAGCGCTTAGAAGTTTCATAATCAATGGATGAAGTACCAGTAACCATCATATTCTGCAGGTACTTTTCAAACTTCCTGGACGCTTCATCCGAAGAATCCGCCTCCAGTTCTGTAATGACTTTTTCATCAATATATGTATTACGGTCAGCATTTAATACTGCCCCTGTAAGAGAATTGGTCTGTGAAAGTCTTATTTCACGTCCAGACTGAACATCCAGTACAGAAGTCTTTCCTGTTCCCAGGAAGTCACGTTCAATCAGATAAGATTTATCCTCATCATTCAGATAGGCTGTACCTGAATAGTCAGAACCCTTTACTGGTTTATAAGACTGATAACCAGAACGAACCTTTGTAATACCTGAGCGCTGTGGAATGCCAAAGAGCATACCAAGAAGAAAAGCTCTGACAGAATCACTCTTTCCCTCTTCTTCGCTTGTTACCACATTGATGCCCTTCTTTAAGGCAAGTCCTGTATTATTAAATTTGCCAAATCCTCTCAGAAATAGCTTACTAAAAAACATCTACTTTTTATCTCCTGCCATGATCAGTGCTTCCATTCCATAACGCAGCGCCTTATTTCGGATCTTTTCATCAATATTTACAGAGTCATGCATTTCCTTAATGAATCTGCCCATGATATTGTTCTGGTTCTCTGCAAGAAGCAGTTCTTCATCTGCCTTTGTAATTGTCAGATCCACAACATCGTATACATCAAATCTGTTCTTAATTCTTGTAAGATCCGGCAGATATTCATTCTGCGCAAATCCACGGAAGACAATGGTATAAATATTGTCCTGTCCCATCTTCATCAACTGCTCTTCCAGATTTTCCTTCACGGTCTCCGCTGTGATGTCTGTGCGCAGTGTAACTTCAATGGTCACATAAGAACGTTTTGCAATTGGTGTAAATGAGATGTTCGTACCATCATCGGTAATCTCACCAAAGATATAACCATGTCGTCCCTGATCTGTATGTAATACAGGTTCTGGAGAACCACTGTAAGCGATACGATTTTTCAGAATATGAATTGGACGATGATAGTGACCCAGGGCAACATAATCAAATGCCTTACGTGCCACAACCTCCTTATCAAATGGCATGTGATTCTTATCACCTGCTGAGCCAATCAGAATATTGATTGCTCCGGCACGTCCTGGCTCAATGCCCTCTAAAATCCTACCCTTATATTCCGGCTTTGCATAACCAAAACCGGTTACGCAGGTATTAATACCTCTAAGATAGGCATTGGTTGTTCTGCCTGCTGGAAGAAGAACGGTTCTGGACCGGAAGCGATAGGATGCAGCTTCCGAGTCAGCTTCCAGGTAATCTGCATGTCCTGGAACAATAATCGTTCTTGTTTTTGTTAATGTCTGTAACTTTTCATCCAGCCATTCAAAGTCTGCGACTTCAGGACTCTTTGCGAAAAGATTTCCAGCAATCAAAAGCAAGTCTACATCTCGTTCATTACAAGCCTGTAGAACCTGAATAAATGTGTCTTCAATTTCTTTTGCACGTTTGCCTGCCCAGTCAGCATTTGTTTCTGGCTGAATGCCAAGATATACGTCTGAGATATGTATAAATTTCATGGTTTCACCATTTTCTTGATAATTCTATTTTTGACAGAATCTGCCCCGAATATTGTATGATGTGATGCAAAACTTTTCAAGTAAAAGCCACAGTTTTACAAGACAAGCAGGATGACTTGCCCCTTTTTCATATTTGCGAATACATGATATAATTTAGTCGCTTAAAGATATTTATTAGGGGAGACTTATGAATAAACTAGTTATTCTTTTATTTCTATTTGCTGTTGGCAGTAGTATGGGTTGGGGCATTGAACTCTTCTTCCGCCGCTTCTTAGATCCTGTTGAACGTAAAAAGAAGAAATGGGTTAATCCAGGATTTCTTACTGGTCCCTGTCTGCCAGTTTATGGCTTTGGACTCATTCTTTTATATGCTCTTGGACATATAGAACTTCCAATGCTGGATTCCAATCCATTTTTACAGAAGCTTTGCATTTTCCTGCTTATGGCTCTGGCCATGACTTCCGTTGAATTTATTTCCGGTATGATTTTCATTCATGGCATGCACCTGCAGCTTTGGGATTACACACCATATTGGGGAAACATTAAGGGTGTTATTTGTCCACTCTTCTCCCTCTTCTGGTACGTCCTGGCTGCTTTCTACTATTTATGTATGCATCCAAGAATTCTTACCGCTCTGGACTGGTTATCCCGTAACCTGGTCTTCACCTGGTTCATTGGATGGTTCTACGGAATCCTTACCATCGATTTGATTTATTCCTTCAATGTTGCCGGTCGTCTGAAAGCTATGGCCGACGAATACGGAGTCATCATCAAGTACGGTGCCTTTAAGAGTAAGATCCTGGATCTTCAGATGGAAGCCAAGGAACGTACTTCCCTTTTTGTGCAGACCAGAATGAGAACTGTTTCCGTAAGAGAAATTTTCGAACAGCATAGAGAAAACTTTTCCATTCGAATTCCGCATCCTATCGATGCCATTAAAACAAAAGTAAAGGAGCATAAAAAAAATCATGAATAGCATACTGATTTACTTATTTCTATTTTCTGTGGGTTCTCTGATTGGCTGGTGTATCGAACTTTTCTTCCGCCGTTTTGTTTCCAATCGTGCCACAAAAAAATGGGTGAACCCAGGTTTCCTCACTGGTCCCTGGCTTCCACTTTACGGAAGTGGCCAATGTGTCCTCTATGCCATGGCCTCCATTCATTTTCCAGCCATTGCAGAAAAGAATCCTCTGTATGAAAAACTTTTAATCATTCTTTTCATGGCCATTGCCATGACAGTCATTGAATACATTACTGGTCTCATTTTCATCAAGGGCATGCATGTTATGCTTTGGGATTACTCAAACCGCAAATGGAACATTCAGGGAATCATCTGTCCAATCTTCTCCCTCTTCTGGGGAATCCTTGGTGCAGCTTATTACATTTTGATTCACCCTCATGTATTAAGCGCTTTAGACTGGTTATCCCGTAACCTTGCCTTCTCCTTCTTCATCGGACTTTTCTACGGCATCTTCATTATGGACTGTGTATACTCCTTCCACTTGGTTGCCAAGATCAAAGCCTTTGCCGATGAATATGAGATTATCGTCAAGTACAATGAACTGAAGGAACATTTGATTGATCTCCGTACGGAAGCAGAAGAAAAACAACATTTCTTCTTTTTCTTCAACATGCAGAGAATCAAGAAGAAAACACCCTTCGATATTCACCAGATTTACGCGGAGAATAAGGAACGTTTCTCTGTGTCCCGCTTAAAGGAAAAGATTTCAGAATCTCTGGAATCCAAACATAGTAAATAAATTAATAGAACCTTCCATTCCTCCCGGCAAAACTACAAGGACAGAAATGCGAAGGTTCTTTTTTATTACATATTTTTTATTACATACTTTTCCCTTCATAATTTCTGTTACTTACTTATAATAATCCAACATTTTTACAACGAACTCTTTAGAATTGTGTTAGAATAGTTCCCGGTAATTCAATAAGGAGTATTCAAAATGACAGAAAACACTAGAGAAAACAAGATGGGCACCATGCCTGTTAATAAACTCATTTTAACAATTTCTGTACCTATGATGATTTCCATGTTGGTACAGGCTCTTTACAACATTGTGGATTCCATTTTCGTTGCTCAGATCAGTGAAAATGCACTTACCGCAGTTTCTTTGATTTTCCCAATTCAGAGTTTGATGATTGCCTTCGGTGCAGGTCTGGGAGTTGGTTTCTCCTCTCTGCTTTCCCGTTCCCTGGGTGAAAAGATACAGGACCGTGTTAATAAGGCAGCCATGAATGGTATTTTCCTGGAAGTTGTATCCGGCATCATTTTCCTGCTGATTGGTCTTTTCCTTCCAGCAGCTTTTATGAAGAGTCAGACAAGCGACGCTGAGATCGTACATTACGGTATTCAGTACATGACAGTGATCTGCTCCTGCTCCATCTTCCTCTTTATGCAGATGACTATGGAGAGGCTTCTCCAGTCTACTGGTAAAACCGTTTACACAATGATTACGCAGTCTCTGGGTGCCATTATCAACCTGGTCATGGATCCAATCCTGATTTTCGGTCTTCTTGGCTTCCCTAAGATGGGTGTTACCGGTGCCGCTGTTGCCACCATTTTCGGTCAGACAGTTGCTGCCCTGCTGGCACTTTATTTCAATAAGAGAAAGAATTTAGAAATCCAGTTATACCTGAAGGGCTTCCGTCCGGAATGGGATATCATCAAGCGTATTTTCGCTGTGGGCATTCCTACTCTTCTCATGCAGGCCATTGGTTCTGTCATGGTATATGGTATGAATAAGATTTTACTTTCCTTTACTTCAACCGCATCTGCTGTATTTGGTGTTTACTTCAAGCTCCAGTCCTTTATCTTCATGCCAATCTTTGGTCTCAACAATGGTCTGGTTCCAATCATCGCTTACAACTATGGCGCCGGAAAAAGAAAGAGAATGGAAAAGACTTTCCGTCTGGGTCTTACATATGCCATCATTATTCTTGGTATCGGTTTAATTCTTTTTGAATCATTCCCAGGAATTTTCCTGTCTATGTTCAAGGCTTCTGACTATATGAGGGAAATCGGTATTCCTGCTCTTCGCATCATTGCTCTTTCCTTCCCATTTGCAGCCGTTTCCATTATCTGCGGCTCCATGTTCCAAGCTCTGGGAAACGGTTTATATTCCATGATTGTTTCCTTCATGAGACAGCTTGTGGTTTTACTGCCAGCAGCTTACCTCCTGTCCCTGACAGGTGTCCTACAGTCCGTATGGTGGTCCTTTAACATCGCCGAAGTAGCCTCAGTATGTACATCCATTTTTCTCTTCCTTCGTATTCGCAAGAAGGTTATTTCAAAGATGGATCCAAATTCATAAAAATAATTTTCCAAATGGACTTTGCATACATTGGCAAATCAAAAAAGGAAGTTTTCTGTTTTCATTAGCAGAGAACTTCCTTTTTTATTTACTCTCATAAATATGCCCACAGTTTTTACTGCTACATTCCCTTTCAGGCACGCACCTTACTGCTGTATTCCCTTTCAGGCACGCACCTTACTGCTGTATTTCCTTTCAGGTCCCCCCTTACTGGTGCACCATCTCATCTGCAATATCAATCTGCATAAATGCATCCTGTTGATCAGGGGTCAGTCCCAAAGACTGACTGAGCAAAAGCTTCACATAAGCTGCGTTTTCTGATGGACCATAAAGAGGCTTTGCCCCTGCATCCAGCATGGCCTTTGTGGTTACATAACCATAGTCATCCGCCTTACAAGGGAAGATGTAAAATGGCACTTCCTGCTTCTTGCATTTATTGATGAAACTAAGAACACAGGAGTCTCCTCTTTCCACCGGTGCTGTTGCTGAATGATAGAGTCCATGCATAACAGACTTCACATTCTTTAAAGAATAGTTTGCGTAATTGATTCCCACATAAGGCATGATTTTCAAGATGCCATCCTGAAGAAAGCTACTAGCATTCAGTTCCATAATGAGTGGTTCTTCCAGGCCTGTATATTCTTTCAGTAAATCTGCATTCACATGGAAGACTGGAGCTTCCTGCTTCTTATCAATGCTGTAGAAATCATTGGAGTAATCTCCACTCTGTAAAAGGTGAGAACCTCTATGCAAATAGGTTGTGCCGTCCATATTGCGGTAAACGACCCAGCATCCATCCTGCACTCTGCGATTCAAAATCCATTCCACAGACTCAACAAAATTATTTCCGCCATTGCTATCTGGATCTGTCAGTGGCTTTTGAGCCGATACCAGCATGACCGGAATACGACTTCCCGTCATCAAATAATCTAAGAGTGGTGCTGTATAAGCTAATGTATCTGTACCATGGGCAATCAAAATACCCGCATATTCCTGAGGAGTATTTTCCACAATCAGACGTAACTTTTCCAGCAGACTGTTCCATACTTCCACCGTCATATTTTCGCTGAGCACATTACTAACTGTCTCTACATCAATTTCATAATTCTTATATGCAGAACGCGAATTTCTTAGTGTCTCCACCAAGAGCGGAGCTGCCATCTTCGCATCAGAGCTTCTGTGTCCCTCTAAATCCGGAAAAGAACAAATAGTTCCTCCTGTCAAAAGCAGTAATAACTTTTTCATTCGCATAACTTAAACCTCTCCTACTTCCCATAAATTCTGAATACCTCTTGTCATAGCCCTATGATATAGAATTAAGTCCATAATCACAAGCAGGATAAATGCAATTGCACCAACAAGAAGAGCACTCATAGCAGTTACACGGCTTATATAGAAAAGTCCTCCACCAATAAAGACAGCAGTCAGAATGGAAATTGCCATACAGAAAAAGGTATTATCATTCTCACGAAGAGAAGATAAAACATCTTCCCATACAAGTTTTGGATTCATGGAATCCAGTAACATTCCCAAATAGGTTACAAAGAAGGCTGCCGCTGCTTGCAGAAGCACCATCATAATCATATGCGCAATTGGCATATGAATATAAATTCCAAAACCTAGCATAAATGGAATGGTTCCAAGACTCGTTACCGTCATGCTGACCTGGGCCTTGGCATGCCATGTATATTTTAAATCCAGAGGTATGGCTCTCATGAAATAGAAGTTCTCTCCTTCTCTTGAGAAGGCATCAGATCCCAGAGAATTCATGGATGCCATCACCAGGGTAATGGCCATGGCAAAGAGCATAATCAGTACGCTATAGGAATTTCCATCTCCATACCTGGCAACCTGAACTTCCTGACTTAGATCCGTTCCCAGAATCTTCCAGGCAATGATTACAAATACTGGCCAGATAAAAGTTACTGCCACACAGTTGGTAAAGAATACATTGGTGCGCATAAGAATATGATATTCCTTGGCTCTCAGAGCTCGCCCAATACTACAAACCTTCTCTGTCTTTGATAAATCAATGGCCTTGGATGAAGCATGACTTGCTTCTCCCAGTCCAGTAACTGACTGAACATAAAAGGCCTGTGCAATCAAAAGAAAAAGTACTACCAAAGCCAGGGATATGGCAAGATAGCCAAGCAGGGCAAGTACATTTCCACTGGCCATAAACCGACTCAGCATACTGATCTGTGGAAATAAAATCTTCAGTACATGTACAAAAGCCACATCGCCTGCAGATGCACTTACAATAAAAGCATCCAGATCCTGATTAGAAAGACTAAGAAGAGCGCCCACCATAAATGCTGCAATAATCAGCATAAAGATTCCAGAGATTCTTCGTACCGTATCCTTGCTATGAATCAGTCGGGAAAACCGCATCATAAGAATGCCGATAATGGCACATGCTGCTGTTGGTGCTACAGATAATGTAAATCCTGCTGCAATGGATACAATCCACATAAGAGGATTTGCTGACACTGCCAGACAGAATCCAATATTGCAAGCCAGAACAATCATAAACTGAATCACATTTTCATTCATGAAAACAGCAAGTAACTTGGCACCAGCAATCTCCCAAGGCTTAATTGGTAAGGGAAGAATGTGCTGAATATCTTCAGAGAAATATAATTCATTAAATACAACATTAATTCCGAGCATGACAGTAAAGATGGAAATCAGTCCGTACATAAGCTGAATACCAAAGGCAGGACTGGCACTTTCTGAAAGAGACTTTGTCATGAGAAATGTCAGTAAAGCTGAACCCACCATTACCGGTATAAATACGAAAAGCAGAACAATGGTAATGATCACTGCCACCATTCTCTTTCTTCTTTTTTCAGTCGCCTTATCCATTCGGATATCTGCCATCAGAACCCGGTAAAGCGACAAGAGATTTTTAAACATAGCCGCTCCTCCTATTTCTGATCTGCATTCATTTCTTCGCCAGTAATCTCCAGGAAGATTTTCTCCAGGTCCTTGTCTCCATATTCTTTTTTTAATGCATCCAGTGTGCCTTCATACTGGAGAGTTCCCTTGGCCACAATGATAATTCGGTCACAAAGTTTTTCTGCCACTTCCAGCACATGGGTGGAAAAAAGCACACTGTTGCCCTTGTCCGCATGTTCTCGCATCATCTGTTTCAGATGGAAGGCTGCCTGAGGGTCCAGTCCCACCATAGGTTCGTCCAAAATCCAGACTGCCGGATTATGCACAAGAGCCGCAATCACCATAAGCTTTTGTCTCATACCATGAGAATAGCTGGTCATACGCTCTCCCAGATCTTTCTCCATACCAAACTGCTTGGCAAAGTAAGGAATTCTTTCCTTCCGCTCCTCTTCTGTAACCTTGTAAATATCAGCCAGGAAGTTAATATATTCCAATCCCGTTAGTTTCAGGAAGGTATCCGGATTATCCGAAATGTAACCAATAATCTGCTTGGCCTTGATAGGATCCTTTTTCATATCGAATTCATTAATCTGAATCTCACCATCATCCGGCTTGAGGATTCCTGTCAGCATCTTAATGGTCGTGGTCTTACCTGCACCGTTGGGTCCGATGAAGCCCACAATTTCTCCATCATTTACGTCAAATGAGATGTCCGAAACTGCCTTCACTTTCCCATTGTATGTCTTACCCAGATTTTTAACTTTAATCATAATACCTCTCCTCGCCTTTTCCCCAATACCCACCTGTTACAAA
>OMVA01000087.1 GCA_900314445.1 uncultured Lachnospiraceae bacterium
ATTTTTAGTATGGCACTTCCTCTGAAAGTGGGAGTTCCAAAAGTTCTGGATTCTCAATCAGCTTCTTCAGAAGTTTTAATGTCTTTGCATAATAGTAACCGTCTGCAATTCTTTCGTCGATTGTCATGGAAAGCTGCAGTTCCTTCTTGGAATTGACCTTGCCATTGGAATCTACTGTGTTGATACGCTTTTTCTTACCGATTACAACAAAGATTGAATTCGTTCCCCAGTTCATCAGATGGTGATAACCAATATTCATTCCCAAAGAACCGAGATTTGTCAGAACCACGGAGCACTGATATGGATCAGTTGCGATAATGGACTGTGGCATCCAGCCGTGTCGGTCCGCCCATCTTGCGATAGCGCCAATCAGGTGCTTGCCAGGTAACTTCTGGATGAAGTTCATGCTCTCAGTAGACTCGTCAACGCTTGTCTTACAGAATTCTATTTGCTGGCTGATTTTCTTATGCATGGATTCCAGAGTGTCTGTGTCCTCTGCAGGAATACGAGCTAGAGTCTCTTCGCCATCATCTGAAAAGGTTTTCTTTACAGTAAATGCAGCGGTGATGTCCTTTCTCTGATAAACATTTTTGTTAGCGATAAAGCGATTCATCTGGGGACGAAGACGAATGGTCTTCAGGCAGGCAGTAATTACCAGCTGGAAAATGTTGTACTTCACGTCAGGATTCTGGGCGTTCAGCTTCTTGAGGTATTCCTCCGTCTTTTCCAGATTACAATGAATTGTCATGAATGCCTCGTTGTCGCACCTGTTTGGGTACATCAGAGGCATGATGTAGTGCATGGAATCCAGATCACGAATCAGGGTTCCATCTCTACGGTCTCCAAGTCTTCTCATAAAACCTTCTTTCTCTTGTGATATATGAAGCGGCGCTCATAACCGGATTTCACATATCTAGTAGCTTCTTAAAAATATTGCCACTCAGTATTTTAACATAAAAAACCTGCACAAAGTGCGAATATCATGCACTTTATACAGGTTCTATTGATTTTATAATAAAATTATATACCCCAAAATTTACTGACTGTTTCCAGTTTTTGCAAATGGAATTGGTGTTTTTCTAAATTTTGGTAACCAGTAGGATTTTCCAAAAGCCACAATTTCACCCACCAGACAAACCGGAAGGGCGCAAATGATATCCGCGAAGGAATGCTGCTTTACAAAGCAGACAGATGCGCAGACACCAATGACGAAGAGGAAAACGAAAATTTTGAATCCGATTTTGGCATCTTTCTTTTTTAACCAGCCAGAAAGAACGGCTAATGAATAGGCAACATGCATGGATGGAAAAACACCAGTTGGAGTATCGGCAGCATAAATTTTTGCCAGCAGCCAGGTGGCGACATTCTCACGAGGCATTATTTCTGGACGCAGGTGCTGTACAGAAGGATAAAAGATATAGAAAAGGACACCAATCACCTGAACCGTGATGATAAATTTCTGGGTTCCAGAAAATGCAGGAATGTCATAAAGCAGAAAATAGAGCAAAGTGCCGAAGACCAGAACATACCAGCCCACATAAAAGACAATGAACCATTCATTGAAGGGAATGATATCGTCCATGTGGGTATGAATCACGTGGCAGACGCTTTCTGGAATTAAATTTTCAGTTAGAAAATATGCAATAAAATAGGCAATCCAGCCAATGATGAGTAGTAAGTGTTTATACTCAGGGCTGGTGATATTTGAAAGTCTGACTTTTCTATAATCAACAACTGGTTTCTTCATGATAGGTCCCTCTAAATAGTAATTCTAATGATATTTCACTCAGTACTGCCTATGAGAATATGCGCAACTCATTTGCAGGAAGGCTAGTTTGGACGAGCACTGCTTGGGTAATCTCTCTTCGGAATATTTGGATAAGGAACAACGGTGTGCAGGGGCAGGGCGTAAGCTATTTCTGAAATCTGATCCATGAGGTGATTGCAGATTCGCTCAGTTTCTTCCTTCTTATTTCGGTCTGGATCATAGTAGATAGGCTGGCCGAAAATGACTTTTTTCAGCTTTGGGCAGACGTACATAGGAACAAATGGCACGCTTTCCTTGGTCTGGCGGTAATACATCTTGGCCACATCCACAAAGCCACGCTGGAACTCGTGGACAATGTTGTTGTGCTCGTCGTAGCATTCCGGGAAGATAACCATGGAGGCACCATCCTGCATCTTTTCCACAGATTCCTTGAAGGTTTGCAGAACACGGCGATCCTTATAAACTCCCACCGTGTAAGCGTTTCCAAGAAGCTCCACAGAAAGAGGAGCGATAATGTGACTCAGAAGCTTATAGAACCAGTGGGTCCACTTAGGCTTGCCGGACCAGAAGTCCTGAAAGGCGTAAGATGCGACTTCCTCTCTATGCAGCATTTCTGCAATGCACCAGGAGAATCGGTACTTTGGAATGTAGAGTTCTGCGGCGATGGGACCCATCATATGGGAATGATTTCCTGCAATGATGCAAGGCCCATCCGGAAGATTTTCCACGCCAAGGGCTTCCAGCTTAGGGGTGAAAAACCAAACCCAGAATTTTACGAAACGATAGAAGGCGGAGCCTTTTCTATAGAATTTTTTACTAGTATCCTGAAATACATAAGGTTTAATCATAGTGTTATTTCTTTCCTGATGATTTATTCACAACGTCCTTATTTTAACACAAGCCCGCTGGGTGGAGCAAAGAAATAGAGGTGGGCAAAATTGATGAAGTGTGGTAAGACAATATATAGAATTTAGCTTGTCTACAAGAGTTACGCTTTATATAGAAAAGGAGAAAAAATATGCCTTGTACAACGATTTTAGTAGGAAGTAAAGCATCCTATAATGGTGCAACCATCATCGCTCGTAATGATGATTCTGGCGCTGGTAATTTTATGCCAAAGAAATGGGTGGTGGTAAATCCAGAAGAACAGCCAAAGACTTATGTTTCTGTGCTTTCTCATGTAAGAATTCCATTACCTGAGAATCCACTTCGCTACACAGCCATGCCAAATGCAGTTGCCGGAGAAGGAATCTGGGCTGCTGGCGGAATCAACGAAGCCAATGTTGGTATGACAGCCAGTGAGACCATTACAACAAATGAAAGAGTATTGGCTGCAGATCCTTTGGTGGAATACCAGCCTGCAGATAAGGAAAATGGTATTAAGGAAGTTCGTGGTGGAATTGGAGAGGAAGATCTGGTTTCCATTACTCTGCCTTACATTAAAACTGCCAGAGAAGGTGTCATACGTCTGGGTATGCTTCATGAAAAGTATGGAACCTATGAATCCAATGCCATTGCTTTTTCAGATGTGAATGAAATCTGGTGGTTCGAATCCATTGGTGGTCATCATTGGATTGCCAAGCGCGTGCCAGACGACAGCGTGGTAATTATGCCAAACCAGCTGGGCATTGATTACTTTGATCTGACAGATGCTTTAGGAGAAGGAGAGAACTATCTCTGTTCCAAGGATCTGGGTGAATTCCTTTTAGATAATCATCTGGCCCTGGAAATCGAAAATGAGGAAGATGAAGTGGGTGGTGCCTTTAATCCACGCCTAGCCTTTGGTAGCCATGACGATTCTGACCATGTTTACAACACACCACGTGCCTGGTTCATGGCTCGCTACTTAAATCCAAATTCCTATATATGGGATGGACCAGAGGCAGATTTCACACCAGAGTCTGACGACATTCCATGGGATTTGATTCCAGAACGTAAGATTACGTCTGAGGATGTGAAGTACCTGCTTTCCAGCCATTATCAGGGAACCCCTTATGACCCATATGCAGGCTATGGCGACCACAGAGAAAATGGAAAGTATCGTTCCATCGGCATTAACCGTACTGACTTTATGGGCATGATGGAAATCCGTCCAGATGCACCTGCAGAAACAGCCGGCATCGAATGGATTGCCTATGGCTCCAATGCCTTTAATACCATGGTTCCTTTCTTCGCCAACGTGCAGGACACACCTGCTTACTTTAAGAATACAAATGGCACAGTTTCCACAGAGTCCTTCTACTGGACCAGCCGCCTGATTGCAGTCCTGGCGGATAGCGGTTTCCCTAAGGCTCTCTTCTTCATCGAAGATTACCAGATGAAGGTACAGGCCAAGGGCCGTCAGATTATCAAGCGAGTTGAGAACGAAATCCTCTCTGCAAATGGACTTGGCAGGGATACAAAAGCTTCTGGCAAGAAACTGACAGCCAAGGCAATTCAGGAAAAACTGGCAGCTGCCAATGAAGAAATTGCAGCTATGGTAAAGAAGGAAGCAGAAAAGACACTGAAGAAAGTTCTGGATGAATCCAGCAATAAAATGAGAAATCAGTATGCAAGATCTGATGTATAGGGAGTAAATTTATTATTTGTATGTCCAGCTTACCAGCAATTTACTCCGCTAGCAGTCTGCCCACCAGCTTTACACAGTCTGCAGCGTCCGTTGAATAACCGTCTGCACCGATTTCATCTGCAAAGCTTTCTGTAACAGCAGCGCCGCCGATAACAACCTTGGCTGTGCAGTTCTTTTCCCTGCAAAGTTCTACAACATCCTTCATGCGCATCATAGTTGTGGTCATAAGGGCAGAAAGTCCGATGATGGATGCTCCCTTTTCCAGAGCGGTATTCACGATGTCCTCGGCAGGTACATCCTTACCCAGGTCGATAACATTGTAGCCGTAGTTACGAAGCATAAGGGCTACCAGGTTCTTGCCGATATCGTGTACGTCACCTTCAACTGTGGCAACAACGATGGTGGCCATATCCTTGGCATTTGGATCCTTTTCAATTTGTGGTTCAAGGAATGCAATGGCTTCCTTCATGGCATTGGCGGAAGCAATGAGCTGTGGCAGGAAGTATTTCTTCTGATCATAAAGCACACCAACTTCATTGATGGCAGGAATCAGATAGTCATTGATGACTGCATCTGCCTTGGATCCCTTAGTGAGTTCATCCTTGGATAAATCAACAATGGAATCCTTATCACCCTGCATAACAGCTTTGTAAACAGGATTGCTCTTTACAGCATCTTCTCCACTTGCAGGAGAAGTGTTTGCAGCAGCGCTTACAGAGGCTGCGTTTCCAGTGGCATTTCCGGCACCAGCCACCACAGCACCAGCAGTAGCCCCATTTGCAGGACCGGCACCAGTAGAAATGGTAATCATGCCATTGTTGGCCGAAACATTAACATTGCCGCTGAGGGTAAGCCCCTCTGCAATCTTTTTATTCAGAATATCGCTTTCCAGACTAGCCTTCTTCTTTTCTTCACTTTCAGTGAAGTATTGCATTCTCTTAATATATCTAAGGTCTGAATCAGGCTTTGCCAGCAACATGTCAGAAGCAAAGGCACAGTTCATAAGTAGGTCCTGGCTAGGATTTGCGATGGCCATGGTCAGACCGCTTGCGATGGACATAACCAGGAAACTTACATTGATGTATGGACGGTTAGGCAGGCCAAATGAGATGTTGGAAAGTCCGCAGATTGTTGGAAGCTTCAGGTCATCATGGCAGTGCTTAAAGGTGGAGATGCAGGCCTTGGCAGCGCTCGCATCTGCGCCAATAGTGGCAACCAGACCGTCAACTACAATATCGTTATGATCCACACCCTGGTCATAAGCCATCTGGATGTGAGAATCTAAGATTTCATGCTTTTCTTCAATGGTCTTTGGAATTCCTTCATCCGAAACAGGAAGCAGGATGAACATGGCACCATACTTCTTTGCCAGAGGAATTAACTGCTCAAATTTTTCTGTTTCGCAGGAAATAGAATTGATGAGAGCACGACCAGGATATGCCTTCAGCGCGGCTTCGATAACTTCTGGGAAAGAAGAGTCGATGCAAAGAGGAAGGCTTGTTACAGCTGTAACCTCCTGAATAGACTTCAGCATCATTTCCTTTTCGTCAATACCATTTGTACCCATATTGATATCCAGGATAGAAGCACCCATGGCTGTCTGGTCCTTTGCCATCTGGCGAACCAGGCTCATCTTGCCTTCCCTCAGTTCTGCCTGGAGTTTCTTCTTACCGGTTGGGTTGATTCTTTCACCAACCACCAGGAAATTTCCGTCTAAATCAATTTCCACAGAGGCGCGTTCAGAAGTAAGAACACGACGCTTTTCTGTGCGAACAGGAACAGGTTTGCGGTTGCGAGCCACATCAGCCAGAGCTTTGATGTGTTCCGGAGTTGTTCCACAACAACCACCTACAATAGAAGCACCAGCTTCCATCAGCTTAATCATGTCTTCTGCAAAAACATCTGCGCCCAATCTGTATACAGTCTTTCCACCCATGAGGATTGGAAGACCAGCATTTGGCTTTGCAAGAATTGGAACGTTGGCATAGTCGAACATAGTCTTTACGATATCAAGCATATCGTCAGGGCCAGTTGAACAGTTAAGACCCAGGCCATCCACGCCCAGAGAAGATAGGACAGTGGCAGCAACTTCAGGTGGTGTGCCATAGAGTGTACGGTGGTCTCTTTCAAAAGTAAGAGAAGCCAGGATTGGAAAATCTGTCACTTCACGAATGGCGAAGATGGCAGCACGAGTTTCCTGGAGACTCATCATTGTTTCAATGACGAAAAGATCCACGCCGGCGTCCATCAGAATCTTTGCCTGTTCTGTGTAAACATCAATGAGCTCCTCAAAAGTCAGGTCACCCATAGGGTAGAGTTGCTGGCCAGTCATGGTAATATCACCGGCAACAAGAAGAGGCTGGTTGGCAAATGGGTTTGTCTGGCCTGCTTCAGTAGCTTCCTTTTTTGCTTCAGCAATTGCCTGCTTGGAAAGCTGAACCAGCTGTGTGTTGAGTTCCACAATCTGGTCTGCCAGCATATATTCTGCCAGCTTAATTCTGTTACCACCAAAGGTTGGCGCATAGAGAATATTGGTTCCTGCTTTCAGGAAATCTTTCTGTAATTCAATGATGGCACGTGGGTTTTCTGTAATCCACTTTTCTGGACAAACGCCGGTAGGCATGCCTGCCTTCTGCAGGTTTGTGCCTGTGGCACCATCTAAAATAACAATCTGTTCCGAACAAAACTTTTTAAATTCTTCGCGTGTCATGTTAACTCCTTCTTAAATATGGCCTTGCCTTGGTTGCTTGAAGTTCATTTCCTGAATGTAGGCTTCTTCAAATCCAGGTTCGTTGCCGAGAATAATCTCGTCAGCCCGGCGCGCAATTGATTTGATTCTAGCATAAGTGAGACGAGAAGCGTTCTCGTTATTTCCTAGAGTGTGTTCTAACAGCTTGCTGGAACCGGCAAGGGAAGTGTTACCAACGGCATGATATTTCTTTTCATCCAGCAATTCTTCTGGAAGGAGACCGATGGTAGCTGCATCTTCGCGATTTAAATAATAACCGAAGCCACCTGCAATATAAACATTTTTGATGTCATGTATCGAAAATCTTGATTTACGAATTAAGGTTTCTACACCAGCGCGAATGGCGGCTTTGGCAAGCTGCAACTGACGAATATCATCCTGAGACAGGGTGATTAAATACTTTCTGTCGGTGTAGGACTTTTTGAAACCAAGCGGGAATCCCTTTTCAAAGAAAGCCGGGACAAAGGTTCCGTACTGATCCACCAATCTGTGTTTTACAAGATATGCCAGAATGGAAATGGCACCAGCACCAGTAATACCAGTGAGTTCTGTTTCACCAGGAATCAGATCGAAGTCGAAAAATTCCTCTGGATTTTCGTACATCTCTGCAGCCATGGATGGACGAATGACCTTCTTAGGATGGATTGCCTGGATAGCACCAGGGATTCCGCCTACGCCGTAGGTAAGGTTTCCGCCTTCAAAGGCTGGACCCACAGCAGTGGATGCCAGACAGAAATGGGAATGGTTACCCAGTACCATTTCTCCGTTTGTACCAAGATCCAGAAGGAGATTTACATCCTGACTTAAATCCATATCCAAATGATAAACACCGGCAATGATGTCAGCGCCCACATAGGTTGTGAAGCCTGGCAGCACAATCAGGTCTGTGTCATCAGAGATTCCAGGGAAACTTTCTCCTAAAATGGTGGATGCGGTCATTTTTTGCAGACCCAGAGTTACTGGGTGGAAAGGATAGGAGCCAAGACCTTCAACGGATTGATGAAGAAGAAGGTGCTCCATGGTGGTATTGGCAGAAACAACAATTTTAATCAGTTCAAAATTGTCTGATACATTCTTTTTGGCTTTGGCCTGCTTTAAAAGGTTCTTAAAGAGTCTGTGGAAATCAGATATGGCCAGGGTCTGAAGGGAATCTGCCACTGTTTTCGCTGCAACAATACGGGATACAACGTCTGCTCCATAACCATTCTGAGAATTTAGGCAGGTGGCAGAGAAGGTTGCAGTCCTTGGCAGAGGAATGTTCTCTTCAGAAAGATTGGAAGCTTCCAGGTATAAACGCATGGCGATGGTGGTTGTGCCGAGATCCACAGCCAGGCTTCCTCTTGTATAGACAAGGGAATCTTCAGAACTGTCGGAATCATTATCTGCTTGCTCACTGGCAAATTCAGAAATGTCAGAATCCGCCAGATCCACCTGGTCGGATTCATTTGCTTCAATGGTGGAAAGATTCTGACTTGGCAGAGTGATGGTGACATCATGGTCGTACTTTGCCTGACAGGCCATGCGAACGCCATTTGAAATTTCGGATTCACTGAGCATGCGGAGTTCCACATTGCTGAGGGAGAGAATATCTACTTCCTCATTCAAAACCTGAACCTTACATTTACCGCAGGTACCATTACCGTTACATGGTGCAGCAAGCTGGAAGCCAGCTTCCTGGATGCTGGTAAGCAGGTTCTTGTTGGCAGGACACACAAGTTTGGAAGGCTGACTGTCCGGACTTGACGTCTCCGAATCCTTGGAGTCTGCCGGCTTTCTTGCAGGGCAACCTTCTCTCATGGCACAAGTGGTGCAGCTGGAGGCAAGGTATATTTCCTGACTTTCCGGCAGGGAAAATTTGGAAATCAAAGATTTGGCTGGCTTCATAACCCCAGCATCGTTAATGGATATTTTGAGTCCTGTATTTTCAATGAATTCTCTTACCACAGGAATATATTCGCTGGCATCTGGTGCTTCGCAGGAAGTGATACCACGACCAAAGGACTGGGCGTAGGAAATGAGCTCTGGACGCAGAGCCTCTGCAAAAGCAAATAAATAAGAGTCAGACATGGCTGAAAAAAGTGCAGCTTCCAGGTCTTCGCCATCCTCGTGAAAACTGGAAATCTGGCGCTCCACCGCCTGACCTAATGTGGTGAAAAGAAAGAGAGTGTCTTCCTGGTCAGTGGCACCTAAAACGGCACGAGGCTGTACCAGTCTCTTCAGTAAGTCTGTATTTTCTGTGGCAAATGCATTTGCCTTCTCAAAACCAGGTAATTCTGGTTTGTAACCTGCGTAAAGCAGGGCATGCTGAATATCGAATTTGATATTCAGATTCTTGTCATTCATGATTCTGATTTCTTTCATGGAAATCCCCCTTAGAAAACTCCTTTTATTATACGCAGAGAATGGAAAAAAAGGAATAAGAACAGGTAATGATAGTTAACATAAATTTTTAGACGGAAGGCATAGAAAAAATGAATATTGGTCAAAAAATTCGTGCATACGATTCCCATGTATAGTAAAATCTTTTGTGTATGCAAAGTGCCTGCAGTAGCATGCAATTTTGTAGAATATGGCAAATGAGATGCCCTGGCATTTCCTTGGCCTCAGTAAAAGAAATTAGGAGATTTTTTTATGAAATTTAGACCATGTATTGATATTCACGATGGCCAGGTAAAGCAGATTGTTGGCGGTTCCCTGACAGATGGACAGGGAGCGGCAGAGAACTTTGTTTCCATGGCTGGCGCGGATTTCTATGGCTTTATGTATGCCATGAATAATCTGGAAGGTGGACATATTATTCTGCTGAACAAGGCAGGCACACCAGAATATGAAGCAGACTGTGAGCAGGCTCGTAAGGCCCTGAAGGCTTTCCCAGGCGGCTTTATGGTGGGCGGCGGCGTCACAGACGAAAATGCAAATGGCTTTATCCGTATGGGTGCCAGGCAGGTCCTTGTTACTTCCTTTGTTTTTAAGGACGGAAAGATTGACTATGATAATCTGAAGAAACTCATGGATGCCACAGGCAGACATCATATTGTGCTGGATCTTTCCTGCAGAAAGAAAGAAGACGGCAAGTACTACATTGTGACAGATCGCTGGCAGAAGTTTACAGACACGGAGCTGAACCATGAGACACTGACAGCCCTGAAAAAGTACTGTGTAGAATATCTGATTCATGCAGTGGATGTGGAAGGAAAGAAGCAGGGCGTGGACAAGGAACTTCTGGAAATCCTGGGTAGCTGGGAAAACGGAATTCCAATCACATACGCTGGTGGCGTTTCTTCTTTCGAAGATCTGGATACCATCAAGGAGATTGGACGTGGCAAGGTGGATGCAACCATCGGTAGTGCCCTTTCCATCTTCGGTGGCGACATGGATTACAACAAGGTTCTGGAATACTTCCAGGCTAATGCTTAAAGAGATCATACCAGTTCATTTTGCAAATGGACTGTGCAGATAAAAGGTTTTGTGCAGGTTGGGTAATAAAGTCCAGGCAAGTTCATTTGCACTGGGTAATTAAAGGGAGGAACTATGCGAAAGAGAAGGTTAGTGGCAGCGGTACTTGCTGCGGTTATGGGGATGAGTCTTGTGGCCTGTGGAAATACAGGGGCAGGCACAGAAAGTACAGAGGTTGTGACAGAGGCAGTGGAGACTGCCAGTGATGCAACAGCTCAAGAGGCAGAAGCTACTGCGAAAGAAACAGCGGAAGAGGATAATTCTCTTCATGATGGGGATGCCATTATTGATATAAATTTTGATGATGCAGGAACAGGTAAGTTTGGTTCTTACATGAATGGTGGTTCCTGTGCCATTGCGAATGCTGGTGGCGAGCTGGCAATCACCATTGGCGATGTGGGTGACCTGAACTATGCTAACCAGGCTTTCTATGATGGATTTGAACTAGTGGAAGGCGTTACTTATACTTACAGCTTTGATATTCATTGCGATATTGAGCGTGATATTGAGTACCGTCTGCAGATGAATGGTGGCGACTACCATGCTTATTTGGGAGACAACCTTTCCATTGGACCAGATGTTACGAATTTCTCTGTTGATTTCACCATGACAGAACCATCGGATCCAGCTCCTCGCCTGGTGTTTAATATGGGACGTTTCGACAACATGCCAGATACTGTGGAAGAGCATAAAATCTATCTGGATAATGTAAAACTTGTGGTAAAGAGTGCAGGAGATGCGGTGGCAGTGGAAGCACTTCCAGAAGCACCGAATGTAACAACAAGCCAGATTGGTTATGGCCTGGATGATGTAAAGGAAGTATTTGCCAAGGGCGATAATGAGAGCACCTTCGATGTGATGGATGCCAGGACCAATAAGTCCGTTTACAGTGGAACTTTTGGAAATGTGATTGACGACCAGGGTCTGGATGGTCATATGAAGCAGGGTGACTTCAGCGACTTCAAGGATGCTGGTACATACTATATCCAGACTCCTTCTGGTGAAAAGACTTACGAATTCACCATCGGGGATGGAGTTCTGGAAGATGCCTATGCAGATGCTGTAAAGATGCTTTACCTGCAGAGATGTGGTACAGAAACCACAGAAGATATTGCTGGTGATTTTGCCCATGGTGTTTGCCATGATACAGAAGCTACGGTTTATGGCACAAATAAGAAGATGGATGTAAGCGGTGGCTGGCATGATGCTGGTGACTACGGCCGTTATGTAGTACCTGGTGCCAAGACGGTTCAGGACCTCTTCCTGGCTTATGAAGATTACCATGAAGAAAGAGATGACCTGGGTATTCCGGAAAGTGGAAATGGAATTCCTGATGTTCTGGATGAAGCAAGATGGGAACTTGACTGGATGCTGAAGATGCAGGATGCATCTGGTGGTGTTTACCACAAGGTTACCTGTGCCAACTTCCCGGAGACCGTTGGCCCTGTGGATGAAACAGATGAACTGATTGTATGTCCAATTTCAACCACAGCAACTGGAGACTTCGCTGCCGTTATGGCAAAGGCTGCTGTACTCTATAATGAAATGGATCCTGACTTTGCAGCCACAGCAAGAGCTGCCGCAAAGAAGGCATATGATTATTGCAAAGATTTAGATGATAATGATGGATTCAAGAATCCAGAAGATATTGCCACAGGTGAATATCAGGATTGGCAGACAAACGACGAAGTCTTCTTCGCAGCCACAGAACTTCTGCTGGCAGGTGAAACAGATGAGTCTATCGTATCCAAGGTAGAGGCTGGACTTGGCCTGGCAAATGGAACTGCCGTGGCTGATGCAAAGCCAAAGTATGCTTGTGAATTTGGCTGGCAGGCAATGGCAGGATATGCTTACTATGATCTTGCCAAGTATGACGGTCTTATTGAAGGGGCTGACAAGTTTGCTGATTATCAGGAAGTAGCAAAAGCCAAGATCCTTTCCGCAGCAGATAAGGTAGTGAATAAGGCTGCAAGTTCTGGCTATCATATGACATTTGAAGATAGTTATTATTGGGGTTCCAACATGGGAATTGCCGATAACGGCATGAAACTTCTCATGGCAAATACCCTTTCTGCCGACGATAAGTACACTAAGCTTGCCGGGCAGCAGCTGAATTACCTGCTGGGTGCAAACCCTCTGGGCTACTGCTTCGTAACAGGTTATGGTACAGTGTCACCAGAAAATCCACACCACAGACCTTCACAGGTTCTGGGCAAAGCAATGCCTGGTATGCTGGTAGGTGGAGCGGACAGCAATCTGGAAGATCCATATGCCAAGGCTGTTCTTGCTGACCAGGCACCAGCCATGTGTTATGCAGATAATTCCCAGTCTTACTCAACCAACGAAGTAACAATCTATTGGAACTCCCCACTCATTTACCTTCTGAGTGCTGAGAAATAGTTTTCAGTGAATGAATGTGATAAAATAACAGCCTGAGAGTCATGTAATTTGACCTCAGACTGTTTTTCATTATTTTGACAAATGAGATTGCCAAGGTTTTTTTGGGGCCTTGTTTAAAATGAAGGTTAAGGGGACAATGGACGACCAAGAATTAAGTAAGCTTCTTTCAGAGTACTTGCCAAGTGATGACACACCGGATTCTGATGTGGCTGCAGCCAAAGAATATGCAGGCAAAGATGTGACAGACAGCGTATTGGACAGGAATCCTTCATCCGTGGAAGACTTTGCAGAAGAAATCATTTCTGAAAAAAAGACAAATCCAGAAGACAATAAAATAATATTTGAAAATGAAGAAGCCCGTGAGGAAAAAGTTCCAGAGGAGAAAAATCCTGTGGTAGAAGAACAGGGGCTTGATTTTGATGGCTTTACCACCCTGATGGGGTTCGCAAAGCCAGAATCTGCGGAAACAGAAGCTGTTGAGAGTTTTATGTACGGAACTGGCGAAGAATCCAAGTCTGCTGAAAGGCAGGTCGAGCGAGATCGAGAAGAAAGAACGCAGGAAGATGGTGGCTTGGATACTGAAAGCGGTTTCTTCCATCGCAACTGGTCCTGGCTTTTTGCATCAGCTCTTGTCTTTGTTTTCATGCTGGTGTTCATGATTGCTGGCCAGATTGGTCCCTTTGGTAGTAACTCCTTAACACTGATTGATAGCATGCACCAGTATGTTCCATTTTTCAGTGATTTTCAGGATAAGTTAAAAACAGGTGGAAGTCTCTTCTATACCTGGGATGTGGGCGGTGGACAAAACTTCCAGTCTCTTATGCTGTATTATATAGCATCTCCAATTAACTTCATTCTGGTATTCTTTAGCAGAAAAGCAATTCCTGGCGTCATGTCTGCCATCATTGTTGGAAAGTTAATCTTCAGTGCAGGAAGTTTTGGTTATTACCTGTCCCGTCGTAATAAGAAGATTGTTAATTCTCCAATGATTACGGCCTTTTCTGTGGCCTTTGCCCTGAACAATTACATGGCAGGTTACTTCTGGAATATTATGTGGCTGGACTGCATTATGGTCTTTCCACTGATTATGCTGGGATATAAGAGACTTATGCGAGACTCAGATCCTCGCATGTACACTCTGGCACTTTTTTACAGCCTTTTCTGTAATTACTATATTTCCTTCATGATTTGTATTTTCCTGGTGCTTTGGTTCTTCTGCACAGGACATAAGAATGTGAAGAAGTTCTTTACAGATGGACTTAAGTTTGCTGCCTGCTCACTTCTTGCAGCAGGCATGGCAGCCTTCTCTTTACTCATGGCATATCTTGCCATTATGAAGACAGCGTCTGCTGGAAAGGGACTGCCAGAACAGGCTTGGTATCAGAATATTTTCCTTCTATTAAAGCAACAGCTTTTCTTGAGCCGGCCAATTAACAATGATAATTTTGATGGAAATGCCAACCTCTATTGTGGAACACTTACCTTTATGCTGTTTTTTATCTATCTGGTTTCCAGCAAGATTTCCTTCATCGAGAAAGTCAGAAAGACTATCTTAATAGCCATTCTGATTCTTTCCATGAATTCCACTGTGCTGAACTTTATCTGGCATGGATTCCATGATCAGTACGGAATTCCAAATAGATTTTCATTCCTTTATATTTTCGTTTTATTGGAAATTGGATTTGACACTCTGGGACGTCTTAGAAAGACGGGAGGACTCTTACTTCTGGCAGGTCTTTGCCTGTCCTCAGCTTTCCTGGTTTTGACAGCGGGATATGCAGATCTTTCGGGCTACCTTGGCCATGTGCCAACTCTCTTAATTACCGTGGCACTTATGGTGACCTTTGCAGGAATCCTGCTGATGATTGCCACGAAGAATATGCAGAAAAAGACTGGTTCTATTTTACTTGCCAGTCTCTTTATCCTGGAAATCTTCGTGAATGCCGGTATTGGTTTTGGCATGAATGGGGTGGCAGATGCAGGATACTATCTGGGAAATACAGAAAGTATTCAGAATGCGGTGTCCTTTGCAAATCAGGAAGAGAGAGGCCTGGACAACTCATTTGCCAGAGCGGATATGGTAAATCCTCGTATGTTGGATGAAGCTACCTTCTCCAATATGAAGAGCCTGGGAACTTTCTGTTCCACGGTTAGAGGGAATATGGTTTCTGCCATGGCTAAGTTTGGCTATTATACCGGCGCCAATGAGTATCTCTATCGTGGTGCCAGTCCTGCCAGCGATGACATTATGGGTGTTCGCTATATCTATACTTGCGACGGAGATTATTATCCAAAGAAGTATATGTATTCCAAGATTTATGACCGGGAAGGGGTGCAGATTTATGAAAATGAAGATGCCCTTCCAATTGCTTACGCGGCCAATGACACTCTGCTTGATTGGGATGTGGAAGCCTATCATGCAGCGGACAATCTGAATAAATATGTTCGCATGTCTGCTGATATGGAACCTGTTTTTGTGGATGAATATCCAAGTCTTACAACGGATGGCAAGGATTGCTCTTCCTGGATCGGCGATGAAGATAAGCATGTGATTTCCTATAGAGCCAGCGGAAATACACCTCCGATTCTGAATATCTATTTCACAGTGAAAGGCAGTGGTGATTACTTTGTGAACCTTCGTGGAAATGGTATTGAAAATGTGACCTACAGCCTGAATGGCCAGCAGATCACATCCGACAGATATCAGCTTCAACTCTTTGATCTGGGCAATCTGGCAGACGGGGACGAGGTTATGCTGTCTCTCAAGTTTGCTTCCTATTATTCACCAAGTGGCACAATTTCCGTGGATGTAAGCCGCACCATTCCTGAGAATCTGCAGGCCTATACCCAGAAGATGGCTCAGGGTGGACTTGTGGTTTCCAAGTGGACAGATAATTCCCTGACGGGAAGTGTGAATATTGGCAGCAATCAGTTCCTTATGACCACCATTCCTTACGATGAAGGATGGAGCGTCTGGGTGGACGGACAGAAGATGGAGACCGAGAAAGTGGTTGGCGCCTTCCTGGGAGTGGAACTTCCTGAGGGTCAGCATGAAGTTGTGATGAAGTTTATGCCTCAGGGCTTCTGGCCAGGCCTGCTTGCATCCGCCTTCTCTTTCCTGATTTTCATCATGACCTGGGTCATTTATTGCCGTCATAAAAGGGAAAAGGAAGCCTGATCTCCCAGCAAATGAACTGCGCAAATGTCATTTGCAAGGCTGTCAATGAGGTGACAAAAATGTTGAAAATCGGTCATTATTTCATTGACCGACCAAGTATACTAAAGTATAATTTACAGATGGAGAAGTCTATTCTCCATCTGTTTTATGTTATGAAACAGTGGCCGCCTGAACCTGAGAAATTCAGGCTGGCTTTGGGGTAAAGGACCTGCCTTCACAACATGAGTGGGCGTAGGAAATAAGGCAAAAGGGGTGTAAGTTCATGAATCAACTTAAGAAAATGGAGCCTCAGAAACTGGGTCTCCTGACAGCAGTCGTTGTCGCAGTTTTAGGTGTTATCGCGGTCATTGCGCACAAAGCACCAGTTGTAGGAATTGTTATCTTAATCCTACAGGCTGCGGCCGTATTTTTTGTGATCTCTTCTGGATCAGGACAGGCACAAGAAAAATCTCAAAGCGATAAGTATCGCAAACTTTTCCGTAATCTTCCAATTGGATTTGCTCAGGCTAAAATCGTTACCGATGCAGCTGGGGATATTGTGGGCTATCAGGTGGTTGACGCCAACAATACATTTGGCTCATATTTCAATCTGGACCAGGAAGAGTTTCTGAACAAGATGCTTGGAGACAGTAAGATTGAAGTCCTTCAGGACATCAATGCTTGGTTCAAGGCTTACAATACATCAGGTACTAAGGAAGGCGACCTGATGAATGTTGAAATTACCATGGAAAAGCTTGGTAAGATTTTCAACACCGTTATGTATAAATCAGAAGCTGATTACATCAACATGGTAGTAATCGATGTAACAGAGCAGAAGGAAACAGAAGCTAAGCTGTCTAAGGCAATTGAAGATGCAAATGCTGCTTACAAGACACAGGCTGAATTCCTTGCAAACATGTCTCATGAAATTCGTACACCGATCAACGGTATCCTGGGTATGATCCAGCTTACTCTTATGGGTGATGACCTGCAGGCAGATTACAGAGATAATCTGATTACTGCAAAGAATTGTGCAGATAACCTGCTTCGCCTTATTAACGATATCCTTGATATCTCTAAGCTGGAAGCTGGTAAGTACAAGATTAAAGAAGAAATCACAGATATTAAGGCAGCTATTGAAGAAACAGTTGCTGCTCAGGTACCTGCGGCTGATGTTAAGGGCATTGAGCTTAACCTCAACTTTGGTAATAACATTCCTAAGCTTGTTCGAGCTGATGGACAGAGAATCCAGCAGATTCTTAACTGCTTACTTTCAAACGCTATCAAGTTCACATCCGATGGTGGTGTTCGTGTAAAGGTTGCAACGATTGATCAGTCAGATTCTCCTGATACCGTACTTCTTCGTCTGGCAGTATCTGATACAGGTATTGGTATTTCAGATGCAAACATGAGTAAGCTCTTCATCCGCTTTTCACAGGTTGATGGATCTGATACTCGTAAGTATGGTGGTTCTGGTCTTGGACTTGTTATCTCTAAGCAGATCACAGAACTTATGCACGGTACAATTACCGTTCAGTCTAAGGAAGGTATCGGTTCAACCTTCATGGCTGAAATTCCTCTGAAGGTAGTAAAGAAGGCGGAAGCAGACGCTAAGGCAAATGAAGAAAAAGAAGAAGACAAGGCTGTCTTCTCTATCAATAATGCAAACGGTAAGAACAAGAGAATTCTTGTTGCTGAAGATGAGCCAGTTAACCAGCAGGTTATCGGTAAGCTCTTAGGTATGGCAGGCTTCTCCTATGATATTGCTGAAAACGGTGAAAAGGCCGTTGAGCTCTACAAGGAAAAGAAGTACGATGCAGCCCTCTTTGATGTGCAGATGCCAGTTATGGATGGTATTGCAGCAACACAGGAAATCCGTAAGATTGAAAGCGCTAAGCATGCAAAGCGTCTTCCAATCATCGCTGTAACAGCAAGAGCTATGTTTGGTGATAAGGAACGTATCATGCAGAATCAGCTGGATGATTACGTTGCTAAGCCATACAACTTAAATACAGTAGTAGATACTCTGAATAAGTACATCGACCTTTCAGGCGATGGCAGCGGTGCTGCGAAGGAGAATCCCCGGAGCGGCAGGGAAGCAGTAAAAGCAGAGACTGTTAAGGAAGAAGTAAAACCAGAGGACAAGGAAGAAAGCACAATGTCTTTCGAAGCAATGGGTGAGGAAAGAGCCAAGAAGAAAACGGAATCCTTCTTCGATATTCCAGAAGAAATGGAAGCTCCAACTCGTGTAGACCTGGATGAAGAAGTTGAAGAAATTCAGGGACTGAGTGAAGAGGAAGCTGATCTGGAAGGAAATCCAGATGGCGTAACGGATGTTCTGTCAGATGCTAAAACAGATGTGCTGGCAGAAAAAGAAAAGTGAATAAATTAGTAATGCAGGGCGCTCGCACCTAAGTGTGGACGCCTTTTTTGAATTCATCTGCCCAGCCCGGAAATTAGAAGCAAAAACTGGCAACAGGAACAAAAAAAGCGACTGGCCGAAAGCAGTCGCTTCTATTTTCATGTATTAAGCATTCTCCAGTTTAGCAATACCAGCATCGATTCTTGCAAGGGATTCTTCCTTGCCAAGGATTTCCATAAGAGCTGTAGCTCCGCCAGGTGTAGCTGCCTTACCAGAAAGTGCTGTACGAATTGGCCACATAACAAATCCTGTCTTGTATTCATGCTCAGCGCTGAACTGCTTGAGGAGTTCGAAGAGAGCATCGTTGCTGTAATCATCCTGAGCAGCAAGAACTGGACGAACTTCTTTGAGAAGTGTCAGTGAGTTTTCAGGATTAGCCTTTGCCTTCTTGTTGTTGTACATAGCGATATCGTATTCAGGAACTGCTTCGAAGAAGTCAATCTGCTCAACGATGTCAGGGAAGATTTCAATACGTGACTGAACCATTTCAGCAACCTTCTTGAAATCGATATCCTTCTTAACTGTTTCCTTCATAATAGGAAGAGCCTTCTCGTAGAATGCATCGAAGTCCATCTTCTTGATGTACTCGCCGTTCATCCACTTAAGCTTTGTCATATCAAGGACAGCATCAGACTTTGAAACTCTGTGGTAGTCGAATGCCTTAACCAGTTCTTCCAGAGAGAAGATTTCCTGATTTGATTCAGGAGACCAACCAAGAAGAGCAACGAAGTTAACAACTGCCTCAGAAAGAAAACCCTGCTCGATGAGATCTTCGAAGGAAGAATGACCAGAACGCTTAGAAAGCTTTGCGTGGTTCTCATCTGTAATCAGTGGGCAGTGAATGTATTCTGGAACATCCCAGCCAAATGCAGCGTAAAGTCTGTTGTACTTTGGAGCAGATGAAAGGTATTCCTTACCACGAACAACGTGAGTGATACCCATAAGATGGTCGTCAATTACATTTGCAAAGTTGTATGTTGGGAAACCATCAGATTTGATGAGAATCATGTCATCCAGTTCTGAGTTTGGAACAGTGATTGTTCCGTAAATGTCATCGTCGAAACTTGTTTCACCCTCTGTTGGGTTGTTCTGCCTGATTACGAATGGCTTGCCTTCGTCCAGGTTTTTCTGAATTTCTTCCTTAGAAAGGTGCAGGCAGTGCTTATCATAATGAGTGATTTTCTTTGTTACGCCATCAATAACGATTTCCTGTTCCAGAGATGCGAGACGTTCATCATCACAGAAACAGTAATAAGCTTCACCCTTTTCGATGAGCTGCTTTGCGTATTTCATGTAGATACCCTGAGCAAGTCTTTCAGACTGTACATATGGGCCAACGCCGCCGTCCTTATCTGGACCTTCGTCCCAAAGGAGACCGGTTTCTCTCAGTGTGCGATAAATGATATCAACAGCACCTTCCAGCTCACGCTTCTGATCGGTATCTTCGATACGAAGGATGAAATCGCCGCCTTCGTGCTTCGCAATAAGATAAGCGTACAGGGCAGTACGCAGGTTACCAACGTGCATTCTGCCTGTTGGAGATGGTGCAAAACGAGTTCTGATCTTTGCCATTTTTATATGCTCCTTATTTTAAATTCAATCCTTAGATTTCCCGGGAAAATTATCTTGGTCCGAATGACTGCGAGCTAAGTGTTTATTGGGAAATCCGCATCCCGTAGTATATCATTCTGCCTATTTATAAGCAATAGAGAAGAGAAAGGGCCTGTAAAAGTTCTGGCAAATGAACTGCGCATAAATCCTTTCCCAGCTTCAATCTATAACCGATTATGTGAGAAAAGTATAGCCTTGGCCTTGGAAAACTATAAACCCTTCGTTATAATAGGTTTTAGATTAGTTAGTATTTCGGAGGGACATTATGTTAGTTTCAACCAAAGGTCGTTATGCCTTAAGTGTAATGATTGATTTAGCAGAACACAATTCTGGGGAGTTTATTCCTTTAGTAGATATTGCAGACAGACAGGATATTTCTGAAAAGTACTTGGAGAGTATTGTATCAAAGCTGAGTCGTGCAGACTTGGTGGAATCTCTTCGTGGTAAGGGTGGCGGATACCGACTTATTCGTCAGCCAGAACTTTATTCTGTATATGAAATCCTTAACTGCACAGAAACTTCTTTAGAAGCTGTATCCGATGTTTCCAGCAAGAGAACTGACACAGCCATTGCTTCTGAAAAGGTGGTTAATATGTGGAAGGGACTGGACGAAAAAATCGTTGGTTACCTGAAGAACGTGACTCTGGATGAGTTGGTGGATAACGGTGGAATGTACGACTTCGTTATTTAATGGTAAAGTATCATAAATAGGGAATATTAAGAAAGAAAGCAGAAGAAAAATCTGCTTTCTTTTTTTGCGTAGAATTGCCGGATTTTCATGGGCCAGTCTGTTATGGATTCATTGAAAAGCGGGATTTATTGTAGTATACTGACACGGTAATTATGATAAAAATGGGTAATTGACCGTTTGCGAAGGAGAAGGGGAATTTCCATGGCTGAATTTTTTCAAAATCTGAATCAAGCAACCTTAATGGTTCTTATTTTTGCGGCTGTTTTATTAGCCTTCCTGATTGTGCTGATTGTTGTAACAGTCAAAGTAACAAAAATGGGAAAAGAAGATAAAAAGAAAGCAAAGCGTACACAGGAAGATGACGACCTGATGGCGGTAGCGGAAGAAGCGCTTCGTGAAGAGGTGGCAGATCGTGAGTCAAAGCGCGATATGACCAATCAGCTTGTGGCAGAAGCAAATGATGCGGTGGATGCTGCAGGAAACGATGACTTCGATGAAGAAATCGGCGCTGAGGATGATAATATTGATGAGTTCTTTGATGAAGAGGACGAAGATCAGGAAGAAGAGACAGAGGAAATTGATGAGGATACTGAGGATGTAATTCCTGCATCTCTTAGAGATAGCTCTGCTGCTCTGGAATATGCTGCTGCCAGTGCAAAGGCAGATGCAGAAGAAGCTGCAAATTCTGATATTGATGCTCGCATCAGTGCTAAGGTAGATGAAGTAATTGCTTCAGAACCAACCAATAAGCTGGATACAACAAAGATTGAAGAAGCTCTTAAGCAGTCAGGCAAGCTTGGAACTGACAATGCAGAAAGTATTGTTCGCGCCAAGGAACGCGCTGAGTCACCAGAGTACGATGCAACCTTTGATAGTGCCTTCGTAGAAGTTGATACAAAGGCTCTTGCAGCGGAAGAAGCAAAGTCTGCATCAATAGTTGGATCCCTTGATGTAAATGAGGTGCGCGCAAGACTTGCAGAAAGCGGAAAACTGGATGCGTCTGAAAACGAAACAGCTATTCTTTCAGAGAAGTTTGAAGAATTTGATGAAGATTTAGCTGAGAAGACAGATGAACTGACTGGCGAAAAACAAATTCCAGAAGAGTCTGATGAAGTATCTGAAGACCTTGGGGATGAAGCTCTGGACGAAGACCAGAATGCGGAAGTAGAAGACGAAGAAGATGATGAAGACTTCTTTGCAGAGGATGATGAAGAAATTTCTGAAGAGGCAGTTGCGCAAGCTCCTGCAGTAGCACCTACCGTTGCTCCAATTGATCTTTCAACAATTCCTGAGACAGATGCAACTGGCAAGATTACAGTAAATCCTGTAAATCAGGTAAACATCAATACAGTTAATAATGATGCAACAGTAAATACAAAGAATCCAAACGCTGGTATCAATGATATGGGCGAGATGAAGGAATTCCTTGCAGAGAACCCTGTTCCTCAGAAGAAAAAGAAGAAGATTAAGAAGAAGGACAAGAAGTTCGAAGAAAAGTTCGGCCTTCATGGAGATGAAATTCCAGTTGCCCGTTACTTCTGGTATAACAATCAGGATATTGAAGAGCTGACACGTAAGGAAGACATGTACTTCTACTGCCATTACTTCGATAGTCCAGATGAGTCTATTATTCCTCTGGTTACTGAAATGTACGACTGTGCATTTGTACGTACAGAAGAAATTCAGAAGATTGCTTACGGTATTACATTCCATTCCATGGGAATGAAGGAAATCCTGAAAGCTCAGAATAATGTAAGCTTTGATCGTAACAAGGCGACAAAGGAACCTACCATAGCTGATCTTCAGGAAATCTATGAGAAATGGTGTGGTTATGTAGATAACTTCTTAAAGATTATCGTAATCAATGCTCCAGATGCAATTGAAGAATATATTAAGGAGAAGCTTTACGAATATGGACATGAGGATGTAGAAACTCTTCTTTATAGCCCAGAATAAGCTGAGAAAAAACAACCTAATAGTTGAAAAAATAAGCGAGTGTCAATGTACTTTTGACACTCGTTTTGTTACAATAAAAACAAGTATTTTGATACTTTACCGGTTGTAAGGAGGGCAATAAATGAATAAACATTCTTTCTGGAGAGGAAAAATCTCAATCATGCTTACGCTTGCCTTATTGGTTAGCGTTATTTTTGTGCCAGTTCCAAAGGTAAAGGCTGCTGGAGAGGTCACCACAGTGACTATTAACAGAACTATTAGTCGTACATCCAAGGATGACATCCTGGCTCGAATTAATGAAATTCGTCTTGAGTTCTACAATTTAAATCAGCAATATCATTATGTGGATGATTACACGTATACACCAATTAAATGGTCTTCTGACCTGGAAGAAATTGCTTACACAAGAGCAGTGGAAGCTTCTATTTGCTGGGGGCATACAAGACCCAATGGCAAGTCCTGCTTTTCGGTTAGATCCTCCAGTGGTCAGCAGTCCTGGGGTGAAATTATTGCATCCTCTTCCAATGGGGTTAATGCTGTAAATCAGTGGTACGGAGAGAAAGATAACTATATTAAAGTTCTGAAACGTGAGATATCTTCTTCCAGTGTTGTAACGGGACATTACACCCAGATGCTTTATTCCAAGTATATTGGTGTTGCATCCTTTGGCGTAACGGCAGGTGAAACTTCTTCCGATGCAGGTACCAGTGAGAACCAGATTGCTCCAACGGGAAATGTAACGGAAAGCGTTGAAGTTCTTCCAGAAAATGTGACTTTAGACCTTAAAAAATATGAATACAATGCAACGTGGGATTATGGTTATTATACAAGTGCAGATAACCTGAACCTTGTTGTAGGTAGTACAAATCAGCTGAAGGCTTACTTCAGCGGTTGGGGAGGCGCCGATGCTGTTGGTAGCTGGTCTTCCAGTAATCAAGGCGTTGCGTCAGTTGATGCAAATGGACTTGTCACAGCCCTAAGTCCTGGAAGTGCCACAATTACATTTGCAACAGGTTCTATTATAAAATCGATTTCCCTTACTGTAAGTGGAGCAACTTATAGGAATCAGTGGGTAAATGGTTACTGGTATAATGCTGACGGTTCCCAGACCTATAGCGGAGTTGGTTCTTGGAAGCGCAATGCCACAGGCTGGTGGTATGAAGATACTGCTGGTTGGTACCCAAGAAATCAGTGGCAGGAAATTGACGGCAAATGGTATTACTTCACAGCCAGTGGCTACATGGATTACAGTGAGTACCGCGGTGGCTATTGGCTGAATGCGGATGGTAGCTGGAATACTGCTTATTCTTGCGGTGCTTGGCACCACAATTCCCGTGGCTGGTGGTATCAGGATGGTTCCTGGTATCCAAGAAATCAGTACCTGTGGATTGATGGAGTTCAGTACCATTTCAATGCTCAGGGATATTGGGATTATTAATACTCACCATCGAGCCGCCAGGCGAGAGGAACTAGTAAGCCACATTTCTACTATTGACTTTATAGGAATGGTGGCATAAACTGTCACTTGCATGAATTATATGCAATCTTTAATAAGAAAAAAGCAATGAAGGTGCAACAAGTGTACGGAATCGCTGAGAGAGACATCGGGTCACCGGCTGAAAGCCTGATGGAGTAGAGCGTACATCATTTTCACACTGGAGCTGCAAGGGTGAAACAATAGTAGTCCCTGCCGTATATGCGCGTTAAGCAAAATGAGCGTCGAAGGAGATGCAAATGAGATGTGCCAGTATTTAAATGCAGGCAGGTTCATTTACACAGTTCGGAATTAGGGTGGTACCGCGTAGATTATTACGTCCCTCTTCTGCAATAGCAGAGGAGGGATTTTTTTGTGCGCTAGCTGAGCCACACACGAAGAGATATCATTCTGTTGGCGAGCCACGCACGAGGAGATATCATTCTGTCGGCGAGCCACGCACGAGCCCCAGGCAATCTCATTTGCCTACCCATAAAACACGTAAATTATTTTGAGAAATCAAATTAGGAGGAAAGAAACATGAGCAGAAGTCTGCAGGAAATCAAAGACGAAGTTGCACAGAAGATTGCTGAAGCAGTTGATGTAGAAACACTGGATGCGATTCGTGTATCCGTTCTTGGTAAGAAGGGTGAACTCACTCAAATTTTAAAGGGAATGAAGGACCTGTCACCGGAGGAGAGACCAAAGGTTGGTCAGCAGGTAAATGAGGTTCGAAAGGTACTGGAAGACAAGATTGCTGAACAGATGGCATCTTTGAAGGACAAGCTTCTTCAGGACAAGATGAAGAGAGAAACAATCGACGTAACACTTCCGGGTACACGTGCCATCAGAGGCCACAAGCATCCTAACCAGGTAGCTCGTGAAGCTCTGGAAAAGGTATTCATTGGAATGGGCTATGAAATCGTTGATGGTCCTGAAGTTGAGTATGATAAGTACAATTTCGAAATGCTGAATATTCCAGCTAACCATCCTGCAAAGGATGAACAGGATACTTTCTATATTAAGAGAAATCCGGAAGATACGGAGAATGATATTCTTCTTCGTACACAGACATCTTCTGTACAGGCTAGAATCATGGAAGGTGGAAAGCTTCCTATTAAGATTCTTTCACCTGGTCGTGTATTCCGTGCCGATGAAGTTGATGCAACACATTCACCTTCTTTCCATCAGGTAGAAGGACTTGTAGTTGGTAAGGATGTAACAATGGCAGACCTGAAGGGAACTCTTGATCAGTTCGCTCGTGAGTTCTTCGGTCCTGGCACAAAGACAAAACTTCGTCCTCACCACTTCCCATTCACAGAGCCATCAGCTGAAGTGGATGTAACTTGCTTCAAGTGCCATGGTAAGGGATGCGGCGTATGTAAGGGTTCCGGTTGGATTGAGATCCTTGGTTGCGGTATGGTTCATCCACACGTTCTTGAGATGTGCGGTATTGATCCAAACGAGTACTCAGGTTTCGCATTCGGTATCGGTCTTGAAAGAGTTGCATTGTTAAAGTATGAAATAGATGACATGAGACTCTTATATGAAAATGATGTACGTTTCTTAAGCCAGTTCTAAGTAGAACGGCAAAGAAGACAGATTCAGCAGCTGCTCGCAAGATTGCCGTTCTTTGTATATTTGTTTGAAAAGGAGATAACAATGAATACACCAATTTCTTGGATTAAAGCATACGTTCCTGATCTTCCTTGGGTTCCGGGCTCAATTGAAGCATCAAAGGAATTTGCAGATAAAATTACACTGTCAGGTTCTCACGTTGAGAACTATGACGTTCGCGATAGCAAACTCGATAAAATCGTAGTTGGTAAGGTTCTTTCAGCAGATCCTCATCCAGATTCAGATCACCTTTACATTTGTAAGGTAGAAGTAGGACAGGCAGAGCCTATTCAGATCGTAACAGGCGCTCCTAACACATTAGAGTGCGTAGGCAAGTTCGTTCCTACAGTTCTTGATGGCGGTAAGGTTGCAGGCGGTCACACAGGCGGCGACCAGCCTAAGGATGGCATCAAGATTAAGGCTGGCAAACTCAGAGGCGTTGAGTCAAATGGTATGATGTGCTCAATTCTCGAGCTTGGCGGAGAAAAGGAACTTTTCCCGGAAGCACCAGAAAATGATGAGAGATACCCACAGGGTGGCTTATACGTATTCCCTGATTATGTTGATGTGAAGGCTGGTGACGATGCAGTTGCGGCCCTTGGTTTCAACGATACAGTTGTTGAATATGAAATTACATCTAACCGTGTAGACTGTTTCTCAATCCTTGGTATGGCAAGAGAAGCTGCTGCTACATTTGATGTAGACTTCGTTCCACCAGCAGTAGAAGTTAAGGCTTCATGCCCAGAAAAGACAAGCGACCTCATATCAGTTGAGATTCAGGCTCCAGATCTTTGTAAGAGATATATTGCTCGTGTTGTAAAGAATATCAAGCTTGCTCCATCACCAAAGTGGATGCAGGACAGACTTCGTGCACAGGGCATTCGTCCAATCAATAACCTGGTTGATATCACAAACTATGTTATGGAAGAAATGGGTCAGCCAATGCACGCATTCGACCTTTCTACAATCGCTGGAAATAAGATTGTAGTTCGTCGCGCCATCGATGGTGAGAAGTTCACAACTCTTGACGGTCAGGAAAGAGTTGTTGATTCGAATACACTGATGATCTGTGACGCTGAAAAGGAAATCGGTATCGCTGGTATGATGGGCGGACAGAATTCAATGGTTACAGATGATATCCAGACACTTCTTTTCGAAGCTGCTACATTTGACGGAACAAACATTCGTCTTTCAGAGAGACGTCTTGGCCTTCGTACAGATGCTGCTGGTAAGTTCGAAAAGGGTCTTGATCCAAACCTTGCTAAGGAAGCAATGGACCGTGCATGTCAGTTGATTGAAGAACTTGGCTGCGGTGATGTTTGCCAGGGCGAAGTTGATGTTTACCCAGAACCAGTAGAAGCATGGAAGCTTCCATTTGAACCAGAAAAGATGAACCACCTTCTTGGAATCGAAATTCCAGTTGAGAAGATGCTTCATATCTATGACAGACTTGGTCTGACATACAATAAGGAAGATAACACACTGACAGTTCCTACATTCAGACAGGACCTGAGATGCATGAACGATCTTGCAGAAGAAATCGCTCGTATCAATGGTTATGATGAAATCGAAGCAACACTTCCAAAGGTAACTGCTGGTATCGGTGGTATCACATATGAAGAGTCAATCAACAGAATGGCTCAGAATATTATGGAAGAAAACGGATTCTCACAGGGTATGACATACTCATTTGAAAGCCCTAAGGTATTCGATAAGCTTCTTATTCCTGCAGATGACAATATCCGCAATGCGATTACAATCAGTAACCCACTTGGTGAAGATTTCTCAATCATGAGAACACTTCCTTTAAATGGACTGCTTACATCTCTTTCAACAAACTTCAATCGTCGTAATAAGAACGTGAAGTTATATGAGATGGCTAAGGTTTATCTGCCAAAGGCTCTGCCTCTGACAGAACTTCCAGATGAAAAGGTTCGCCTTGCAGCTGGTTTCTACGGAGAAGGCGACTTCTTCACAATGAAGGGTGTTGTAGAAGAACTCTTCGCACATATGAATATTAAGGATATGGAATTTGAACCAACATCTTCTTATCCATTCCTGCACCCAGGTCGTCAGGCAGCAATCAAGAAGGGTGGAAAGCTTCTTTCAGGTTACATCGGACAGCTTCATCCAAAAGTTGCTGAGAACTATGGCATGAAGGGCGAAGTTTATATCGCTGTACTGGATATGGATTCCCTTGCTAAGTTCGCTGACTTCGATATCAAGTACACAAGCATCGCTAAGTTCCCTGGTATGAGCCGTGACCTTGCTCTTGTTTGTGACAAGACTGTATACGTAGGTGAAATTGAGAAGACAATCCGTAAGACTGCCGGTAAGCTTCTTGAAACTCTGGATGTATTCGATGTTTACGAAGGAGATCAGGTCGCAGCAGGTAAGAAGTCTGTAGCGTTCTCGCTCTACTTCCGTGCCCTTGACCACACTCTGACAGATGACGAAGTAAAGCCTGTTGTTGATAAGGTACTTGAAAAGCTCGCATCTCAGGGTATCGAAATCAGAGCATAAGTCTGACAAATGGAACTTGCTGTGTCTTAATCTCTTCCAGCAAATGAATTTGGCATAAATTTTGATTTTTATGTCGAATTTACAATAATACTTGACTAAAAGCCGTCGGTGGATGAAAATTAACCGGCGGCTTCTTTTTGAATTTGCTTTTTCTACAGCGCTTCTGCCATAAGAATTGCAAAGCTAAGGCTGCTGTTAAATAAGAAGAAAGTCCCGGGCATCCCATTTGCAAAGGGCGAGAATAAATAAATGATATACACATATCGCGTATAGATACTAGAAAGGCAACAAAATGGAATTACATGATTTTTACTATGATTTACCACAGGAACTGATTGCACAGGACCCACTTTTAAAGCGTTCTGATTCAAGACTTATGGTTATTCATAGAGATACAGATGAGATTGAGCATAAGCATTTCACATCCGTGCTTGACTATATGAACCCTGGCGACTGCCTGGTTATTAATGACACAAAGGTTATTCCTGCACGTCTCATGGGCGAGAAGGAAGATACAGGCGCTGCCATTGAGGTTCTTCTTCTGGATAACAAGGGAGACAATGTCTGGGAGACTCTGGTTCGCCCAGGTAAGAAGATGAAGATTGGTGCTCGCGTGTCCTTCGGTGGCGGACTTCTTAAGGGCGAAGTTATTGACATCGTTGAGGGTGGCAACCGTCTCATTAAATTTGAATATGAAGGTATCTGGGAAGAACTCCTGGATAAACTTGGTGAAATGCCACTTCCTCCATATATCACACACAGACTGGAAGACCGCAACCGTTATCAGACAGTATATGCAGCTCATGAAGGTTCTGCTGCTGCACCAACTGCAGGACTCCACTTCACACCGGAACTGCTTAAGGCCATTGAAGATAAGGGAATTAAGATTGCCCGTCTTACTCTTCATGTAGGTCTTGGCACCTTCCGTCCAGTTAAGGAAACAAAGATTGAAGAACACCTCATGCATTCAGAGCACTACATCGTTCCTGAAGAAGCAGCAAATATCATCAATGAAACGCGTGCAAATGGCGGTAAGATCATCGCTGTTGGAACAACATCAGTAAGAACACTGGAAACAGCAGGTAAGGAAGATGGCACAATCGTACCTTGCTCTGGAGATACATCCATCTACATTTACCCTGGCTACAAGTACAAAATGGTGGATCACCTGATTACAAACTTCCATCTGCCAGAGTCAACACTGATCATGCTGGTATCCGCTTTCTATGATCGCGAGAAGGTACTGGATGCCTACAAGCTTGCTGTAGAAGAAAAGTACAGATTCTTCTCCTTCGGTGATGCCATGATGCTTTTATAATATAATCAGTCATGCAAATGGGATTGCCACAGGCAGTCCCATTTTTATAATGTCTAGGGTGCTTTTGCTGGTTCAAGAGCAAATGTACAGATGGCGAATAATTTCCAAGAGCGAAGTTCCTCCACATGCGGTATAATAACGGTGGATAATGTACGACTTTAAAGTGTCGTTGCAATTAATGGACGAAAATGGACATGAGTTAGGGGCAGAAATGGAAGGCAGAAATGGAAGACATAAAAGATAGTATTAAATTACTTAGATTCAATATGAAGTGGACAGTCGTATATGAAGTGGTGTTGCAGATTGTTGCGGCACTGCTTTTTGTGCCTGTCTATTTTTTGTGGATCCGTCTCACCATCCAGTTTGCCGGGCTGGAATATCTTTCTAAAGAAAACATGATGAAGTTCTTTAAGGCGCCAACCACCTATCTTATGGTGCTTTTGCTGCTTCTCATTGTAAATTTCTATCTGGTGTTGCAGGTGTCTGGTATTAGTGCGGCTTACAATCGTGCCAACTATATGAAGAAGACAAGTCCATTTCGCATGTTTGGAATAGGCCTTAAAAATGCTCTTCGTGTATTTTCACCTCGTAACTGGGGCATGCTTCTTTTCCTGCCTTTCTATCTGCCGGTTATTGGAACAGCTGGTCTTACTCTTTCCTTTATGAATTATAAGCTTCCTTTCTATGTGGAAGATTTTGTGAAGTCCAATCAGAAGGCTGCCATGGTGGCCTTCGTCATTTATGTATTGCTTTGCATCCTGAATTTCCGTTTTGTACTGGTTATGCAGGTCTTTACGGCTGAGAAAATCCCATTTGTCAAAGCAATAAAGAGAACCAAAACTTTGATTCGAGAGAATCATTACAAGCCAATCTGGAAGGTTGTGTTCTGGACGGTGCTTATTCTGGGAAGTGGCTTCATTGTAAGATGGCTCATGTCAGGTCCTATTCTGAAATGGATTCTGTCCTTTGGCACCTTTGCCAAGATTACAAGTACGGCCTATGTTTCTGTGGAAATCGTGCTGTGCCTGATTTATGCGGTTTTGGCCATGCCACTTATGTATTGCTTTATTGTGAATGCTTATTTCAACTGCATTCCCAATGATGAGAGCCTTCCCAATATTGATGCTTACTCCTATGATGTAAAGTCATCCCGAAAGAAAGAAATCAGGTTCATATTTATAATTGTGGGGATTGCTTTGATTGCGGATATGACTCTGCTTCTTTTGTCGGAGCTGGGAGTCTTCCGTCTGAATACCTTTGCCATGACTCAGTTCACTATTACGGCTCACAGGGGCGATTCAGATCATGCGCCAGAAAATACTTTGGCTGCCTTTGACCTTGCCATTGAAAATGGCGCTGACGTGGTGGAACTGGACTGCCGTGAAACTTCCGATGGGGTTGTGGTGGTAGCCCATGATGCTTCTCTCAAGAGAACGGCGGGCGTGAAGAAAGAAATTCAGAACATGACATTTGAAGAACTTCGCACCTATAGCGTAGGTGAGAAGTGGATGAAGGATTACGAGAAAAAGCACAAAGAAGCAAGTCCTGTGGATTACTCGGATGAAAAGATTCCTACATTAGAAGAGACCATTGAACTGGTGGGAGATCGGGCTAAGCTCTGTATCGAGCTGAAACCAACCAGCAAGGACAAGGATTTAGAGGAAAAGGTGGTTGCCATTATTGAGGAATACGATTATGTGGACCAGTGCGTGGTGCAGTCCCTTTCCTATAAGTCCATTGAAAAGGTGAAGAAACTGAATCCAGAGATTCAAACCATATATGTTATGGCGCTGGCCATGGGAGATTTCGACAAGCTTCCTGCTGCTGATGGCTACAACATCAAGGAGGGCTACATTACGAATATAGCTGTTCAGCGTGCCCATGCCAGGGGCAAGGTTGTCTACGCCTGGAACGTGGACGACAAAGAGACCCTGCAGAGAATGATGGCCATGCACATCGATTCCGTGGTAACAGACGATCCAACTGCCATGCGTAAGGCCATGTACGCCGAGTACTATGGTTCTCCGTTGGAAGAGTTCAGCGTTTATCTTGGCAATACATTTTAATATATGGTATTATTACGCCGTGGCAATCTCGCGTCCCTTACCTTTGGCAAATGGATTGTGCATACAAATCCGGGGAGCATAGAAAAAGCTAATAATGTAGAAGAAAGATTTAGAATTATGAAAAAGTATTTAATTATTTTCCTTGTTTCCATGATTCCTTTGATTGAGTTGAGAGGCGCAGTCATCTATGCAGTTGGTTATCAGCTGAATATGTTCTGGGCATATCCGATTATGATTCTTGGTAATATGATTCCAGTTCCATTTATTTATCTCTTTGCCCGCCGAATTCTGGAGTGGGGAAAAGATAAGAAGTTTATTGGTAAGTTCTTTACCTTCTGCCTGAACAAGGGTGAGAAGGGTGGTCAGAAGCTCACAGAGAAGGCAGGACGTGGTGCTTACCTTGCTCTTTTCCTTTTTGTAGGAATTCCTCTTCCAGGAACAGGTGCCTGGACAGGAACCCTGGCAGCCAGCATTCTGGATCTTGATTTTAAGAAGTCCATCATTGCCGTTATGGCAGGTGTTGTACTGGCTGGTATTATCATGGGACTTGGAAGCTTTGGTGTATTCGGAGCTCTGAGAGCCCTTTTCTAAAGAAATTCATTTAAATCCACAGAATGCTAAAGCTGGATGTGGTGATTATGATTAAATGAAAGAAAGATGTTGAGTTGAAAAGACATATCTTTGACAAGTTCATTTGCAAAAAGAGCAGGCTAATCGCAGGAGCGCTTAGTCTTCTTTTTGTGTTGACTCTTACTGGCTGTGATATATCTTCTAAGGGTGGCTTAAAGAGTACCACAGAGGCTGCCACAGAAGAGGTGCATATTGAAGGTACCGATGAGGATGGATTTTATCCTGCCAGTGGTTATGTGCAGACCACCAGAGATGAGGTTTATGTATATGTGGATACGGATACCTCTTCCGAGAAGTATCTGACTCTCAAGGCTGGTGTGGAACTGGAACGTACTGGTACTAAGGAAAACTGGACCAGAGTTCTTGTGAATGGTGCTTCTTATTATGTGCCAAGCACCATGGTGACCGATACGGATGTGAAGTGGGCCACCGAGAACGACGTGCAGCGTGTGAGCCACGTGATTTTTATCGATCCTGCCAAGCAGATTACGGAGGACAGCGGTCTGGAGTCTGTAACCCCAATTAAGACCGGCGAAACAGAGTCTGGTCAGGTTCTCTATTCTACAGTTACGGATGCCAGCAGAAGTAAGGCCAGAATGTCAGCGGCAGCAGTTGGCACGTCCACAGGAACCTTTGAGTATGATATTACTCTGGCTGTGGCGGAGGAAATGCAGTCTGAGCTCCAGCATCGTGGTTACACAGTGGTTCTTTCCAGAACCACCAGCAATGTAAATCTCAGTAATGCAGAGCGTGCCCAGATGGCAAATGAGGCGCACGCAGATATTTATATTCGACTGGAAGCTGGAAAGTCAGTTGACCACAATACAACGGGTATGATTGGTTTTATTACCACATCCAACAATCCAGACACATCTTCCAACTATCGTAAGCACTTTGAACTGGTCTATGACCTATTAAAGGAAGCAACAGAGGGAACAGGTGCCAAGCGCCTTGGTATTTTTGAAACGGACGATATGGCCTGCCTGAACTATGCAGACATGCCTGCTGCTGTAATTAACATGGGATTCTTATCCAACCCGGATGATGATATGAATCTCACATCTGCGGATTATCAAAAGAAAATGGCCAAGTCCCTGGTGGATGGCGTTGATTTTTATTTCCAGGAGGTAGAAGAAGGTGAATGATTATCAAATCGTGGTGGATTCCACGGCGGATTTGTCAGAAGATCTGGTTCGTGAACTAGATGTGAAAGTCATTCCTTTTCCTTTTACCATTAACGGTATCAGTTATAAACACTATCCTGACCAGCGGGAGATGGCGGTGGCAGACTTCTATCAGAAAATGGATGCAGGCGCTCTGCCTGTAACATCCCAGGTAAATCCAAGTGCATATGAGGACTATTTTGGCGAACTTCTTTCCCAGGGAAAGGACCTCGTCTATATTTGTTTTGCCTCTGCCATGTCTGGTTCCTTTGAAAATGCCCTGGTGGCATCCCGTACCCTGAGAGCCAGCTTCCCAGGCAGGAAAATCCATGTGGTAGATTCTTACTGTGCATCGGTGGGAGAAGCAGCCCTGATCTATGCCGCCTGTCAGATGAGAGACCAGGGAGCCAGTGCTGATGAACTTCTTTCCTATATAATAGAAGAAAGAACTCAGATTCAACATTATTTCATGGTGGAGGATTTGTTCCATATGAAGAGAGGGGGCCGCTTAAGAACCCAGGAAAAGAGTCTGGGAAGCGCCCTGAAAATCAAAACCATCCTTTCGGTCAATGAGATTGGCAAGGTTTGTATCAAGGCAAAGGTCCGAGGAATCAAAAATGCCATGCAGGATTTAATCAGTCGAGTCACTTCCGATGTGGATGATTCTGATGAAATAATTTACTTTATCGGTCACGCAAATTGCAGAGAACGAGCAGAACGAATTCGTGACGAACTTGTTACAAAAAAATTTTGTAAGAAAATTTACATTTGTGACGTAGGTCCAGTGGTGGGAAGCCACGTGGGCTCTGGGATGAATGCCATTGCGTATAAAAAATATTACAAAGGTTGACACTGCACTGTAATAGTGTTATTATCTCCTCGTAACAAAATCGTAACAAAGTGAAACAAATAAAAAACAATTTTAAATAGAATTGTAATTTAATTAACGTTTCATAACCCCAGAGGAGAAATTCTATGAACCGCAGAGTAACCCTGAAATTGAAGAATATGAAGATGTTTTGTAAGAAGTACATCTTCAATTCCAGATTTATTGTACGGAACACAATGGTAGTTGCAGGCGTAGTTGCAGTTGCTGGTACAGCTGCAGTTGTAGGCACAGTAATCAAGGAGAACGCAAAAGCTGCTGAAGTAGAATCAGCTTCTATTAGTGAATCAGTTGATGCATCCCTCACAACAGCATCAAATGAACAGTATGTCATTAATCTTTCAGACACAAAGTTACTTGATGTTGATTCCCTCAGCGTACTTGCTGATGGCGTAATCGCTGAAAATCAGGTATCCATCGAAGCAAACAAGTTAGAATCTTTATCAAATTCTAAGTTTGATATGACAGGCAAGTTCCTTTCAACAGGAGATGCCATTAATATTCGTAAAACAGCAGATGCGAATGGCGAGTTAGTTGGTATTCTTCCACAGGGCGCTACAGGTGATGTCCTCAGCGTTTCTGGTGACTGGACAGAAATTCAGTCCGGTGAAGTAACGGGCTACGTTGCATCAAGCTACATCGTAACAGACGAAGAAGCTACAGAAATAGCTGAAGATATGCAGGTGAAGATTGCAACAGTTTCCATTTCACAGGCAAAGGTTAGAGAAGAAGCTGACAAAGACGCAGACGTTTTATACCTTGCAAGCAGTGGTGCAACTTTCCCCGTTGTAGACGCTGAAGGTGATTATAAAGAAATCGAACTTGCTGACTGTTCTAGAGCATTCGTTGCAGCAGACTGCATCACAGAAGTTGACGGTTTTAAGACAGCCATTTCCATAGCTGATGTTGATGCCCTCACAGCTGCAAAGTCATACTATGCAGAAAGCACAACAGAAACAACGGTAGCATCTAATGATACAAAGACAGAAACTACAACAGAAACAAAGAAGACAACAGATTCAGCTACAACAGCAACAACTACAGCAACAACAGAGACTACAACAGCAGCATCTACTACGGAAACAACTGTTGAAGTAAGCACAGATGATGTAACACTTCTTGCAGCAATCGTATTTGCAGAAGCAGGTAACCAGTCATATGAAGGTCAGCTTGCAGTAGCAAACGTAGTACTGAACCGTTTAAGATCAGGCAGATATGGCTCATCTCTTTCAGCAGTTATTTATGCTCCAAGTCAGTTCACAGCCTCAACAACATCTGCATTCTATGGCGCTCTTTCCAATCCAAACTCAACAAGCCTTGCAGCAGCTCAGGACGCACTTGCTGGTAACAACAACGTTCCTGGTTACTACAATTTCCGTCCAACATGGACAGGCGCTTCTGGATATGTAATCGGCGACCACGTATTCTTCTAGAAAACTTTTTCAACAAGAACTAAATATATAAGTAAATCCCTCTGGAATATGCTCCAGAGGGATTTTTTTGTTAGATACATTGCAGATGGAATGAGCCAACTTTCCTAAAATTTTTTAAGACTGGCAAAAATATGCATTTTGCGTATAATAAGAAATAGAGCAATCCATTCAATAAGAGTAAAAATAGAGCAACCCATGCAATAAGTGCATAAAATAAATATATTGAGAGCAACATGTAGATAGCGTGTTTACAGTTTAGTAATTCTAAGGGGAAATTATGAGACTAGAATCTGAACGCCTATTGATTAAGGACCTGGACCTTACCTATAAAAATGAATTGATGGAAATCATTGGCAATTCATCCACCCTGCCGGATGAACTTTTTTCGCAGGGAGAGTGCCTGGAGCGCATTGCAAATAGACTTGTCACAGATGGCTCCTACTATGGAATCTGGGAAAAATCTTCTTGCAGGTTAGTAGGCTTTCTTTGCATCCATTATATTGCCCTGAGAGAGCAGGAGATTGGCATTATGCTGGGAAAGGACTCTCGCGGCAGAGGATACGCCTATGAGGCAGTAAATACCTACTGGGAGTATCATATTCAGAACTTTAAGTGTTCTCTCTATGCTTTATGTCTGGAAGGCAATATGCGTGGTATTGAATCCCTCCTCCGCAATGGCTTTACACCAGTGAGAACCATTCGTGCCGGCTTCCGTAAGGATGGTCAGTTCTATAATGTGGTAAGATTTGAAAAGAAGTATCGAACCAATTGTGAATACAATTACAGATGGTAAAAAAATAGGTGAGAATTCCTGAATCAGGAGTTCTCACCTTAATTTTTGTTTTATGGATTAGAAAATTCTAAGCGCAGTTCATTTGCATGAATTCAAATGGACTTATTTGCTTTCAGACTTTTCTTTCTTTTCACGCTCGATATCCATCATAGCACGAACCTTCAGTGGAAGACCGAAGAGTGTGATGAATCCAGATGCATCCTTATGATCATAGAGATCACCAGTTGTGAATGATGCAAGTGACTGTGAGTAGAGTGAGTAATCAGAAGTTGTGCCAGCCTTAATGATATTACCCTTGTAAAGCTTCAGCTTAACGGTACCTGTTACACGCTCGTTTGTCTTTTCAACGAATGCCTGAAGGGCCTCACGAAGTGTGCAGAACCACTTTCCTTCGTAGCAGAGATCAGCGAACTTAACGCCGATGTAACGCTGGAAGTCGATTGTGTCTCTGTCAAGGCAGAGCTCTTCCAGAGCCTGATGAGCTTCCAGGAGGATTGTTCCACCAGGAGTCTCATATACGCCACGTGACTTCATACCAACTACACGGTTTTCAACGATATCGATAACACCAATGCCGTGCTTACCACCAAGAACGTTCAGTTCACGGATGATGTCAGCAACCTTCATCTTCTTGCCGTTTACTGCAACAGGATCACCCTTTTCGAAATCGATTGTAACTTCTTCAGCTACATCTGGAGTCTTTTCGATTGGAGTTGTAAGTACCAGGAGGTCATCATAGTTTGGTTCATTTGAAGGATCTTCCAGTTCAAGACCTTCATGAGAGATGTGCCAGAGGTTTCTGTCACGGCTGTATGAATGCTCAGCGTCGAATGGGAGATCGATACCATGTGCATGGCAGTATTCGATTTCATCTTCACGTGATTCCAGAGTCCACTTTGGATCTCTCCAGCAAGCAATGATCTTGATGTCTGGAGCAAGAGCCTTAATTGAAAGTTCGAAACGGAGCTGATCGTTACCCTTGCCAGTAGCACCGTGGCAGATAGCAACAGCGCCTTCCTTACGAGCGATTTCAACAAGCTTCTTAGAGATTACTGGACGAGCAAAGGATGTACCAAGAAGATACTTGTGCTCATAAACTGCGTCAGCCTTGATTGTTGGCATGATGTAGTTCTCAGCGAAATCATCATTTACATCCTCGATGTAAAGCTTTGTAGCACCTGACAGCTTAGCTCTCTCTTCGAGACCGTCAAGTTCCTTACCCTGACCTACATCGATGCAGGCACAGATAACATCATAGCCGTAATTTTCCTTGAGCCATGGAATGATACATGTTGTATCAAGACCACCAGAATACGCAAGGACAACCTTTTCCTTTGCCATAAAAATATCCTCCTTAGTGGAAATTAATTATTTTTGAATGTTATAGGAAAGCCGTGCAAATGGGATTGTGGACTCTAATAAATATTCAGAGCCAAATCCTTCCTGATTTATACGGATTTCTCAACTACTTGCCTATCATAGAATAAACTTCAGGTGATTTCAATAGGAAATGTGCACAAAATATGCATAAAATTGAATATTACTGCATATTAAATGCATAATATATAGCAATATGCAAATAAAACGAAAAAAGACTTGCATAATATTCATCAAGACGTTATAACATTAGGGAGCAAAGTCGTGACGAAACTGGAGAGAGATGCCAGCCAAGTCCATTTGCATGAAAAGGGAATATGAAAACGATAAATATTGACTAGCTAAATAGGAGAAAAAACATGGCAGAAATCAAAGTACTTGAAAATGGTTATGTGACTGCTGCAAAGGGCTATAAGGTAGCTACCATGCGAGCAGGTATTAAGGCGAGTGCAACTTGTGAAGATATGACACTTCTGGTATCTGACGTGGTTGCAGATGTTGCCGGAACCTTCACAAGAAATCTTGTTAAGGCAGCTCCAGTACAGAGAGATGCTGAGATTGTTTTAAATAAGAAGAAAGCTCAGGCGGTTGTTATTAACACAGGTATTGCCAATGCAGTAACTGGTCAGCCAGGACTGGATGCCTGCGTGGAGACAGCAAAGGCTGCAGGTGGTGCCCTTGGACTGGATCAGGATCTGGTTCTGACAGCATCCACAGGTGTTATCGGTGTGCAGCTTCCTGTAGATAAAATTGTAGCAGGTGCCAGGGAACTTGCCGGCAAAATTACTGCAGATGAAGAAGCAGCTCATAAGGCAGCGCTTGCCATTATGACAACAGATACAAAGGCAAAGGAAATCGCAGTTGAGTTCGAAATCGGCGGCAAGACATGCAGAATCGGCGCTATGTGCAAGGGTTCTGGAATGATTCATCCAAACATGGGAACAATGCTGGGCTTCATGATGTCCGACGTTGCCATCGACGCAGATGTGGCAGAAACAATGCTTCGCCAAGTAATCGAGAAAACATTCAACATGGTTTCTGTTGATGGAGATACATCCACAAACGATACCGTTCTCCTCTTTGCAAATGGACTTGCAGAGAATGAGAAGATTACAGGAGCAGGGGAAGCCCTGGATACATTCACTGAGGCAGTTACAGTTGTTGCTGAATTCCTGGCAAAGAATATTGCCAAGGACGGAGAAGGTGCAACACGTCTTTTCACAGCAGAAGTTGTTGGAGCCAAGGATTACGAGACAGCAAAGACTCTTGCTAAGGCAGTAATCACATCAAATCTGACAAAGGCAGCTATTTTCGGTAAGGATGCAAACTGGGGACGTATCTTCTGTGCTATGGGTTACTCAGGCGCAGATTTTGATCCTGCAAAGACGGATATCTGGATGAAGTCATCTGCTGGCGAAATCAAGCTGGTTGAAAATGGCATGGCCACAGACTTCTCCGAAGATAAGGCTCTGGAAATTCTTTCACCAGATGAAGTTACAGCTTACTGTGATGTAAAGAGTGGTGACGGAAAGGCTACAGCCTGGGGCTGTGACCTGACATATGATTATGTTTCTATCAATGCAGACTACAGATCTTAATGGATGGAAAGACAACCTGGAAATAGCATCTTGGGAATGACATGGTAGAAAGACAACCTGGAAATAGTATCTTAGAAATAAGAAGTTGAGCAGTTTAAATTTATATTTGTGGCAATCTCATTTGCCAGAAGAAAGAGGAAGAATATATGGTTAAGAATGAAGACATGGACGTCATCTTACAGAAGGCGCAGACGCTGATTGAGGCTATGCCTTACATCAAGAAGTTTAATGGTAAGACTATCGTCGTTAAGTATGGCGGAAGTGCTATGCTGGACGAGCAGCTTAAGTACAACGTTATTCAGGACGTTGCAATGCTGAAACTGGTTGGTCTCAAGCCTGTTATCGTTCACGGTGGCGGTAAGGAAATCAGCAAGTGGATCGATACTTTAGGTATGGAAACACATTTTGAAAAGGGCCTTCGTGTAACAGATGAGCCAACTCTGGAAGTTGCAGAGATGGTTCTGAACAAGGTTAACAAGAGCCTGGTTGGCCTCATGTCTGAAGTAGGACTGAAGGCAGTTGGTATTTCTGGTAAGGATGCTGGCCTTCTCAAGTGTAAGAAGAAGCTTGCTGGTGACAGCGATATCGGATATGTTGGCCAGGTTACACAGACAGATGCTTCTGTTCTGACAGCGCTTATGGATGCTGACTTTATACCAGTTATCTGCCCAATCGGTCTTGGTGAAGATGACAACCACGCTTACAACATCAATGCAGATGACTGTGCTTGCGCAGTTGCTAAGGCGCTGAATGCGGAAAAACTTGTATTCCTTACAGATATCGAGGGTGTATTTACAGACCCTAACGACAAGAAGACTCTGATCTCAGCTATGACAATTGATGAAGCTCAGAGCTTAATCGACAATGGCGTTGTTGGCGGCGGTATGCTTCCAAAGCTTGGAAACTGTATCGAAGCTATGCAGAACGGCGTATCCCGTGTGCATATCCTTGATGGTCGTCTTACACATTGTCTCCTCCTGGAATTCTATACAGAAAAGGGTATCGGTACTGCAATCATGGGTAACGATGCGGAATAATATTGCAAGATGGTATCGTTTGGCAATATTGTTAAATACACTTTTAGTAAATGTAAAGAAGAGCCTGCACGAAAGTGCAGGCTTGTTTTATATCATGGGCCCCCATTTGACATTCAGAGTATTTTGAAAAAAGACATTATCATACTTTAGTGGGTAAAAGTGTGATATTTGCAATAGAGTAAAAATGGGGAAAAGACATGCAAGGTTGCTTTAGCTGACTAAAGTAATTTTTCACAATAGCGAGTTTTAGGAGAAAAAGACATATAAAGCACTTTATTTGACTAAAGTGCAATGTTTGCAATGAAGTAAAAATGGGGAAAAGACATGCAAGGTTGCTTTAGCTGACTAAAGTGCATTTTCAAATAGGGGATTATAAGTGCAAAAGACATTAAAATAAGAGGGGGCCTTTGGGAGATTTCTTTTACAAAACAGGGGTTAACGCTGAAAAAGACATTAAAA
>OMVA01000091.1 GCA_900314445.1 uncultured Lachnospiraceae bacterium
CCAGCAGGACGCCTTTAACCAGTACGGTCAGGCACAGAATCCATATGGCCAGCAGGACGCCTTTAACCAGTACGGTCAGGCACAGAATCCATATGGTCAGCAGGATGCTTACCAGCAGAACCAGTTTGTTCAGCAGGATGCTTATCAGCAGAACCAGTTTGCACAGCAGAATGCTTATAACCAGCAGAATATGCCTTATGGACAGGCAGCACCAATGAACACAGGTGTTTACTCAACACCAGGTCAGTCAAATGTATTTGCTGGCGAGCAGGCTTCAAAGACAGCTACATCTTCACTGGTTTGCGGTATCGTTGGACTTTTCGTAGCTGGTATCATTTTAGGTATCGTTGCCATTGCTCAGGGTAACAAAGCAAAGCAACTTGGCTACCAGGGTGGTAAGGCTACAGCAGGTATCGTTCTTGGTATCATCGATATCGTTTTAGTAGTGCTCTTCCTCATCGTAAGATTATCTATGATGTAATCCAAAATAGAAAAGAAACGTCTAAAAAATATAGAAGCGTAAAACAAAGAAGCGTAAAAAACAAAAGGGACTTTGGAAATTCCAGAGTCCCTTCTTTTTGTACCCCCTGCAAATGAAATGCGCATTCCATTTGCAGGAAGGGGGTAAATAATTTTTATTTTGACTTACCTATTCCGCGTCTGTTGCTGTGGCAAAAGGATCTTTGAAATCAGCGAAAGTAGATGGGAAAATGAACTTTGCCATCTGAACCAGTGCGTCTGCAACATGGTTGTTTGGCTGGTTAACAGAATCACCGTCAACTACGAATACCTGATTATTCTTAACTGCCTTTGTTGCGCTCCAAGCAGAAGCGTTCTTGATTGTTGTGACAGGATCTTCTGTGTAATAAGCAGAACCAGCGATGATGATTACATCAGGATCTAAAGCAACTGCTTCTTCTTCAGAAAGGCTTACCCAGCTATCCTGGTCACCGCAGGCATTCTTGGCACCAGTAGCAGTGATCATTTCGTCGATATATGTGCCCTTACCTACTGAGTAAACTGTTGGGTAATCAGCAGTTGGAACTGAGAGAAGGAAGAGAACACTTGTTTCTTCGTTGGCAGCATCCTTAGCAGTGTCCTGCACGTCCTTAATCTGTCCTTCGAAGTCAGCGATGAGCTTGTCAGCTTCTGCAGCCTTACCAACGCAAGCGCCGATGAAAGCAAGATCTTCAGAGATTGCTTCGAAAGATGTGCTGGATGGGATATCTGCTACACAGATATTTGCATCACGTACAGACTGGAAGGCATCGTCTCCGCCGTATGAGCTCATACCAGATGTAAATACGATGGAAGGCTCTAAGTCAACGATTGCTTCCACATCAGGTTCCATCATATCGAACTGAGTAACGTCAGCAGAAAGCTGGTCAGCGTAAACGGCTGAGTTTGTGTCGATGGCAACAATCTTGTCTGCAAGACCCAGGTCAATGAGAACGCGAGTTGTTGAAGGTGCCATGGAAACGATGGATTTAATTTCTGTAGGAACAAGGATGTCATTACCGGCACGGTCCTTTGTAGGCAGTCCATTTGCATCAGTAGCAGATGCGTCATTTGCTGTTGAAGCAGATGCGTCATCAACGGTTGCAACTACTTCTGTGCTTGCTTCTGTAAGAACTTCGCTTGTTGCAGCTGTCTTACCACAACCACTTAAGATTGACAGAACCATTGTCAGGGCCAGAGCAAGAGATAGATACTTCTTCTTCATTATGATTTCCTCTTTTCAAGTTATATAATTTTCAGCACGTGTATTATAAAGGAATGATGATAAAAAGCAAATATAAATAATAAGTATATATCCATAGTTTTAAACTATGGAGAACTCGAAAAAAGTAATGAGTGAAATACGAATTGAAAAATTGTAGAATAGGAAAGGTGAAAATAAAGGAACGGGCAGAAATAAATCTGCAACAGGAGGGAAAAAATGACTAGACCGATTATCATGGGTATTTTAAATGTAACACCGGATTCATTTTCTGATGGAGGCAAGTTCAACAATTTGGATGCTGCCCTTTTCCACACAGAGGAAATGTTAAAGGATGGAGCAGATATTATCGATGTAGGTGGTGAGTCCACAAGACCTGGCTACACTCTGATTTCGGATGAAGAAGAAATTGGAAGAGTTGTACCAGTGATTGAAGCTATTCGTGCAAGATTTGATACAGAGATTTCTCTGGATACTTATAAGACCGGGGTTGCTAAGGCGGGGATTGCAGCAGGCATTAATTACCTGAATGATATCTGGGGCCTGAAGTGGGCAACTCCATTTGCAGATGATACAAGTCTTTATGAATTGAAGAAGGAAGAAAGACAGAAGAGACTGGCAGAAACCGAGTCCCCTATGGCAAAACTTCTTGCAGACCATACGGAAGTAAAGGCTATTCTTATGCACAATCGTGCAGGTCTTCCATACGAAGACACGGTTTCAGATGTAATTTACGATATGAAGGAAAGCGTAGACATGGCTCTTGCTGCAGGCATGACGAGAGAACAGCTGATCCTGGATCCTGGTATCGGCTTTGCCAAGACCACAGAGGACAATCTCATTCTCATGAAGCACATGGATGCCTTTGTAAACATTGGCTATCCTGTCCTTCTTGGTATTTCAAGAAAGTCCATGATTGGTAATACTCTGGACCTTCCAAAGGACCAGAGACTGGAAGGCACCATCGCATCGGATGTGGTGGGACTGATGGCAGGTTGCGAAATTTTCCGTGTCCATGATGTAAAGGAAAATAAGAGAGCACTGGATATGACCTGGGCAATTATGCAGGCAAAATAACTTGGCAAGGGAACTTGGCAAAGGAACTTGGAAAATGAACTTGTCGAAAAACTTGTCGCAAGTTCAAGGATTTTGCAAAAGTTGAAAATATAGTTGGAAAAATAATGTGGGAATTTAGGAGTTTGGTATGGAAAAAAAATTTCAAAATCGAATGACGTTACCGAAAATTAAACTTGTAGCAGAAGAAATTCTAAAGAACATGTCATGGGCAGAGAAGACCACCCTTGTAAATGGCTATTGCTTCTCGGAGTCTGCTTCTTTTCCGGAATATGGTCTGGAAAAAATCATGCAACTGGATGGTGGAACTGGTCTTAATTTTGAACAGCTCTTTGGGACATTTTGTGCCAGAGATCCAGAATATAAAAAGTACATGGCTACTAAGGTTTTTAAGAAGGTACGTGTAAACTTTTATCATCCGGAAAATCTGGAAACAGAAGAAGAGAAGAATCTTCATGCCTGGTTTACTAAGAAACTTTCTGAGCAGTGTCTCATTGAGGCTTTTGCACCAACCTGTTTCCCAGATGGTAACTTAATGGGAGCTACCTGGAATCCGGAAGTGGTACATGCTGTGGGAGCGGCCCTGGGAAAGGAAGCAGCTGCTTATCAGATTAACTGTTTGCTGGGCACACCATTTGTAAATATTTGCAGAGATCCAAGAGCGGGTCGCCACTTTGAAGGCTGGTCTGAAGACCCAAGACTGATGGCAGAACTTTCACCTGAAATTGTAAAGGGTGTACAGGAAGCGGGAGTGGGTGCCAATGTAAAACACTTTGCTGCCAATAATCAGGAGACTTATCGTGTGGGTATCAATGAAACCATTTCGGAAAGAGCTCTGGAAGAAATTTATCTGCCAGCCTTTCAGGCCAATGTGGCCGCTGGAGTGGCAACCGTTATGAGTGCCTACAATTCCATTAATGGGGTTCGCTGTACAGAAAACAGTCAGCTCCTTGTGGAGACTCTTCGTAAGAAGTGGGGCTTTGATGGTCTTGTTTCTTCTGACTGGGGAGCGGTGCAGGATGATGCGGCAGCTCTTCTGGGTGGAAATGATCTGGCCATGCCAGGCTATAGAAGTCCTAAGGCTCTCCTTGCAGCTCTTGCAAAAGAAGAAGTGGCGGATGAGAAAATTCTGGCAGGCCAGAAAGTAGAAGAACTTCCACTTCATAATGCTTTAAACTTTGCAGCAGATAACATGATTCGTTTTATGCTGGCATATGCTGTTAAGGATAATGTGGTTGCCAAATATCTGGCTCGCACAGAGAAGAGAGCAAATATAGAATCTTCACTTATGGGAGTTGAATTTGAGGAAGAAAGACAGCATCAGCTTGATATGGATGAAGTGAAACGTCGTATCGCCTTGAAGCAGAATTTCACAAAGCAGCTTTTGCAGGAATCCGACGAAGCGGCATATCTTGCTGCCCTGAACGGCATTGTGCTGGTGAAGAATGCAGAGGCAGAAGACCGTAAAAAAATATTTCCACTTTCTGGAAAAACAGCCCTTTTTGGTAAGGGAGCCAGAGAACTCTTTGCCTGCGGGACTGGCAGTGCAGGAATTACAACGAACCGAAATACAAATCTCTATGAGGAACTTCGCCTGAAAATAGGAGACCTTCTTCTGGATGAGATTGACCAAGATACGAAAAATGTTATTGTAGTCCTTCGTGTAAATGGAATGGAGGGCAATGACAGAGAGAATCTGCAGATTCCAGAAGAGGAACTTGCTGTTCTCCATGAAGCCATGCGTAAAGTCCAGAGAATGAATGGATCCATGCGTGGTGGCAACTATGCAAGTTATACTGCAGTAAAAATGGGTGTCATTTTAAATGTGGCAGGTCCTGTGGACTGCAGAGAATTTATTAAAGATATCGATGGTATGTTTGTTTGCTTCCTGCCAGGTGGCCAGGGTGCCAAGGCACTTGCGGAACTTATGACAGGTGGTGCAAATCCTAGCGGCAGGCTGCCTATGACTTTCCCTGAGAAACTGGAGGATACACCAACTTACCTCTCCTTCCCGGGAGACAGAAACAATGCCTTCTACGGGGAAGATATCTTTGTGGGTTACCGTTATTACAATAGTAAGGGAGTACATCCTCTTTTCCCATTTGGATGGGGACTTTCTTACACAGACTTCGATTACTCACCAATGACTCTGACTCGGGTTCGGCAGGATGAGACCTCTGAACTTGCAATCCAACGAGTTCTTCGAGCAGCCAGAGCCACAGATCCGGCATATAAAGAAGATGGGGATCAGGCAATTCGAGAAGCAGAACTGGAACAGCCAGTGGTAACTGTGGACTTTGACCTGGCGAATATCGGAAGATATGCCGGAGCAGAAGTGATTCAGCTTTATATTCAGGATCCTAAGGCTACCCTGAGAAAACCGGAAAGAGAACTCCGAGCCTTTCAGAAGATTTATTTGGCATCTGGCCAGATGACCCATGTGACCTTCACTTTGAAGAAGAGAGATTTTGCGTCTTACGACCAGTCCCTGCATGAGTGGACCTGTGAAGAGGGTGCCTATAATCTGATTCTGGCAAGAAGTGCATCGCCGGAGGATACTATTCAGTCTGAAGAATTCCTTGCAGACTGGGAATCTCCATATTCCTATTCTCTGGACACACCACTCATCGAGCTGCATAAGTCAGAGCAGGCCTTCCAGGAAATCTATCTCCTCTTTGAGGCAAATGGAATTGATACAGGTAAGATTGAGGATGCCTGGGAATATACTTCCTTTGAGACAGTAAGATGCCTTGTGGAAAATGCCACAGAGGATAGATCTCCGGAAGAAAGAGAGGATATATTAAAGCAGGCTGAAAACAGAATTCGCCGTGCCAACCGTTTCCACCAGTAGTTTATACAAGCTTTTATAGGGCCTGCTTTGACTGCCGGGAGATGCAAGGCTGGCAGGCTAGGCGTAAGAGATTTAGAAAGGCAGAAGCTATATGAAGCAGATTGATTTTGGCAGTAAGAGCATATGGAAAAATATTCTGGGCACGGCCCTGCCTATGCTCCTGGCCCAGACCTGCAGTCTGCTTTATAACATCATTGACCGTGTTTATATCGGACGAATTCCGGAGGTTGGTACCCTTGCTCTGGGTGCCATCGGTCTTTGCTTTCCTATTATTACAATGATACTTGCCTTCACCAATCTCTATGCAGGTGGTGGAGCACCCCTCTTTGCCATGGCAAGAGGAAAACATGATCTTGCCTCAGCACAGAAACTCATGAACCTGACCTTCTTTTTGGAATGGTCCACAGGCCTTGTGCTTATGTTGCTTGGCTGGCTTCTTGGGCCATTTCTTTTAAGACTATTAGGGGCATCAGAGGATTCCCTTGGTTATGCCCTTCCCTATTTAAATATTTATCTTTTGGGTACCGTTTTCTTCATGACCTCCACGGGCATGAATCCCTTTATCAACGCAGAGGGCTTCCCGGCAGCAGGTATGATTTCTGTAGTAATCGGTGCCCTTCTCAATCTGATTTTAGATCCCATATTTATTTTTGGCCTGGGACCCATGCCAGTTCTTGGCATCCGGGGAGCGGCCATTGCCACAGTGATTTCCCAGGCAGTATCCGCCATCTTCGTGATTTCCTTCCTACGGAAATGTCACGCCAAAGAAGAAATATATTTGCAGGGCATCTCATTTGCAGAGCTGAAGAAGTCCGGTAAGGATATTGCAAATGTACTTGGTTTAGGTGCTTCTGCCTTTATCATGCAGGTTACCAATTCCCTGGTGCAGATGGCATGCAATGCCGTGCTGTCCCGGACGGGAGGAGACCTCTATATTTCAGTTATGACCATTGTGGCTTCGGTGCGTCAGATGCTGGAGGTGCCAGTGCTGGCTCTTACCGAGGGAACCTCCCCAATCATTTCTTATAATTATGGAGCGAAGAATCCTCGGAATATGAAGAGGGCTATTCAGGCCATGACTCTTATGGCAATTTCCTATACGGCAGTAATCTGGCTGGCCATCATTTTCTTTCCAAAGTTCTTCATTGGAATTTTCAGTTCGGACGAGAATTTGCTTCTGGATGCGGTTCCGGCCCTTCATATTTATTTCTTCGCCTTTATCTTTATGGCGCTTCAGTACAGCGGACAGACCACCTTTAAGGCCCTGGGATATAAGAAACATGCCATTTTCTTTTCCCTGCTTCGAAAGGCCTTTATTGTGGTGCCGCTGACACTTGCCCTGCCTTACCTTTTCGGTCTGGGTGTAAATGGCGTCTTTATGGCAGAACCGATTTCAAATGTCATTGGCGGCAGTGCAAGTTTTCTCACCATGATTTTTACCATTCGGAAACTGCTTAAGAAATATAGTTCACGTAAAGCCCAATAAAATATGACAAAAACAAGGAAACGTTATGACGTAGACTTCCCTTTTGTGCTACAGTGGTTTTTAAACCAGTGGGTATTTGACAGAAAAGCGTATGCCTTCTATGATATTGCCCAAACGACGTACAATTAAAATAATGTGTGTGGGAAATTTTGAAAATTGGAAATAAAGGATTCGTGTAGATGAAAAAAGCGTTACTGATATCCGAGAAACCGGATCTGATGAGAAAGATGGAGCGAGCTTACAAAAAGCATGCTTCCGAAATTCCATATGAAGTTGATTTCGTGTCGCAGGCGGGTCATCTGGTGGAGCTGCTGACTCCGGATGAAATCGATCCAGCCATGAAGAAGAGAGGAACCTGGGATAACCTTCCTTTCAATCCGGAGGACCACGGTGGCTGGCAGTATAAGGTAATTGAGCAGTCCTTCTCCAAGAAGATGTTCAATGAAATTAAGAAGGCCTTAAAGACGGGCAAATATGATTTTATTATCAATGATGGTGACCCGGATCAGGAAGGTCAGCTTCTGATTCACAATGTACTGGACTATCTGGGAAATAAGTTGCCGGTAAAACGTGTCTGGACCAATGATGTTACAGAGGGAGCCCTGGTGGATGCCATGAAGAATCTCATGGATGATGACAAGGACCCAATGCTGGTGAACTTACTTTCTGCAGCCCATGCAAGAGAACATAGTGATTACCGAGTAGGTATGAATATTTCCCGTGCAGCGGATCTGCTCATGCATAGACATGATACTTCCTGTGGTCGCGTTATGACTCCAATGCTTTACCTGATTGTAAAGAGAGAAAAGGAAATTCGCGACTTTAAGCCAACTACAAACTACGGTGTGGTTCTGCAATATGAAGAGGGTTTTGAAGGCCGTCTCATTGGTTTGGATACTCTGAAGGCAGAAGAAGCAGAGGCAGAAAAGGAAGAGTCTGCCAAGAAATTCAAAAATAATTATTCCAAGGATAATCAGGAACTGGGAGCTATCTGGTTTGACAAGATTGAAGAGGCAGAGGCTTTCCTGGAAAAAATCACAGGCAATGCCGGCATGAAAATCGTGACAGAAGATGGAACGATTTATGAAATGATGAATGGACATGTAGAAACTGTGGTGGAGACTTTTAAGACAGAAGAAGTAAAGACTTATGCGCCAAAGCTCTATAAGCTTTCCACCATCCAGACAGAGGCAGATCGAAGGTTTGGTATGTCTGCCAGCCGTACTCTGAAAACGATTCAGAAGCTCTATGAACATGAATATGTTTCTTATCCGAGAACGGGATGTGAGTATTTATCATCCAGGGAAAACTTCTCAGGAATTCTTACGGCTCTGGGCAAGGTGAATGCCTTCTCTGGTTTTGTAAAAGAAATTAAGAGTGATTCCTCAGCAATTCCAAGAGTTCGAAATACCAAGAAGTGGATCAATGATGCTGCTCTGCAGCAGGCAGGTCACTCAGCTCTTCGTCCAACCGTAAAGACACCAGATATGTCTAAGCTTACCAGCGACGAAAAACTCATTTACCAGATGATTTCAGAAAGATTCCTGGCGATTTTCCTGCCACCAATGCTTCAAAATCGTACAGAACTCATTGCAGATCTGGATGGAAATAAGTTTAGAAGTACGGGAAAGACTCTGGTGGACCCAGGCTATACAAGGGTATTCCAGAGCAAGTTTACGGATAAGGGAATTCCTGCCCATAAGCCGGGAGATCAGCTGGAAGTAAAGGAAGCGGATATTCGTTCCAAGACCACCAAGTGTCCTGGCAGATATACCACAGGTACTCTGATTTCTGCCTGTGAAAATCCACTGAAATATCTGGATGATCAGAGACTGGAAAAACTGGGAAGAGAACTTCGTATTGGTACGGATGCCACTCGTTCTTCAATTATTGAAAAGCTCATTAAGAAGGAATACGTGGAGGGCGGCAGAGAACTGGCGCCAACCGCCATGGGAGAAAATCTCATTGAAAAGCTGGATGGCATGATGATTACCCGTGTGGATATGACTGGTATCTGGCAGGAAAAACTGGATGCCATTAAGGATGGTAAGCTGAGTCGGGAAGATTTCGAAATGCAGATGATGGAAGATACCACTTCCATGATTGAAGAAATCAAGAAACGTACCCAGGAGGAAGAAGCAAACATTGAGCGTGTGGAACTGGAATGGAATGGAAATCCAGCCTCCTTTAAGAGGGAATGGGGGAATCATCGATTCACAGATGAGGAAGTGGCTTCCCTTGTGGCAGGCCAGGAAATCTCATTTGAATCCACCACAAAAACAGGAGAAGCTTATATCTTCACTGGTATGCTGTCAGGCAAGAAGGCCTTAAAGTTTAAAACCACTGCCATGAAGAAGCTGGGTGAAGAATATGTAAAGGGTGTCTTCCGTAAAAAGGAAGTGGAAATTCCAAGAGACTTCCGTGGACATAAGCTCACAGATGAAGAGTGCCAGAAACTCTTTGCCGGAGAAGAAGTCCTGGTGGAAGGACTGGAAGCCAGCCGGAAAAAGGGTGTCACCTATGCTGTAAATATTCATCTGGCAGTGCAGAAGGGCATGGTGGTATTTGAGACCAGCCTTGCAAAGGATCCTAACAAGGAATATGCCAGTGGTAAGTATCAGGGAAAGACGGAGGTTACTTTCAGTCGTGTCTGGGGTGGACACCGTTTTTCAGACCAGGAAGTGGAAAAACTTCTTGCGGGAGAAGAACTGGAACTGAGAGAAATGAAGAGTAAGAAGGGAAAGACCTATGGTGTGGTTGGAAAACTGACTGCACCAAAGAATGGAAACTCCCGCTTCATTAAGGTTCGGTGGCTGAAGTAAATTTCTATTTCCGTTTTTACTGACAGGCAGTCTGGGCATTTGTAGACGGTCAGTCAAAATCGTTTTATAATGATGCCCATGTAGATAAAGATATCCTTTGACTGATGTTAAATCAGCCAGAGGCTTTTGATTAAATTTTGGAGGATATGGCATGAAGACGAAGGTTTACATTGATGGACAGAGTGGAACAACAGGATTACAGATCTACGATCGCATTGGTGCAAGAGAGGATCTGGAACTGCTTCGTATTGATGAAGACAAGCGTCATGATTTAGATGAGCGTAAAAAGTATATCAATGCTGCTGACATCGTATTCTTATGCCTTCCAGATGCAGGTGCCATTGAGGCAGTATCTCTGGTGGAGAATCCAGATGTACGTATTATTGATGCGTCCACTGCTCATAGAACAAAGGATGACTGGACTTATGGTTTCCCAGAGCTGTCAAAGGAACAGCGGGAAAAGATTGCTGGAACAAAGCGTCTTGCAAATCCTGGTTGCCATGCAACAGGCATTATTTCCACAACAGCACCTCTGGTAAATATGGGAATCCTGCCAAAGGATTATCCTTTGACTGCTTATTCCCTCACTGGTTATTCCGGCGGTGGTAAGGGGATGATCGCAGATTATGAGGGAGCAGATAAGACAGAACTTATGAATTCCCCAGCAATCTACGGACTGACACTTCGTCATAAGCACGTACCTGAAATTACAAAGATTGCAGGTCTGGATCACGCTCCAGTATTTATGCCAGTTGTTGACGACTACTATAAGGGAATGGCATCTACTATTATGCTGCAGAACCGTCTCTTAAATGGAACTCCTTCTGCAGAAGAAATCTGCAAGAGACTGCAGGAATATTATGCAGATGCACATTTTGTAAGTGTTTGTGAATTTGGAAAGAATGATTCAAAGTTATATGCAAATAAACTTGCCGGAACAAACAAACTGGAAATTGTAGTTTGTGGTAATGAAGAGAATACAAGTATTACAGCAATGTTCGATAACCTGGGTAAGGGTGCTTCTGGTGCTGCTGTTCAGAATATGAACATCATGCTTGGTCTGGATGAAAGAACCGGTCTGGAATAATAATCTGCGCGAAATCCATTTGCCGAGCCAGTAAGGATTCTGTCATGGAAAAAGGTTGACGAGTAGGCAGATAGAAAGTATTATTTTATAGAATGTCATGTAAAGTGGGTAAGTAAAAGTACATGACGGATTGGAGAAAAATCGTGGCTTATAATAGAAAAGAAGAACGACGCGCCGAGAACCGTAGAAATCAGAGAATGCTTCTCGACTACGCATTATATATGATGGTCAGCAGCTACTTTAAGAAAGCGACATGTACTACACCTATGCAGGAAGGAAAGCTCTATTATCAGTACAAGGAGCTGGGTCCAGATAAGGAAATTGAAGCAGAAGAGTGGTGTGATCTCTTCATTCAGTTAAACCTTCTTGATCGTATTCCACAGTCTTTCTGGGATAGCAATGTTGAAATTGCTCTGATTGGTAAGTCTGGTTCTGACGAGACATTAATTCGAATTACAGATGGTTTCTATTACCTCTATCTGAAGATTCGTCCTGACTGCGACATGGATCTGGATGGCGATCCAGTAGAAATTCATTTCGTTCCAGTGGAAGCTGAAGATAAGAAGAACGGAAAGAATACAGAAGAATAAGAATTCTTTTTGAAAAGAAAAATGAGCCACCGTTTTTGACGGTGGCTTTTTTAATGGGGCTAGTAGGTTCGTTTGAAGTTTTTAATATCCTCCTGGTAGGCGGCGATTTTTTCCTGGTAGTAGCTGACTTCGGACTCTGGGAATTTAGGAGATGCCTTCTTTGCTTCCAGGGCGGCCTTCAGTTTCTCCAGGCCTTCCTTGGCATTGTCCTTATAGTTGTTGGCCAGGTCTACCTCAATCTGATTTACAATGGCTTCTAAATCCTTGGGATGTTTTTTGGAAAAGAACATAAGATAGGAGCTCCTTTCATAAGAAATTTCTAAATCCATTATCAAGCAAAAGTTGGATGCGTGCAAGGAGAGGTGTGTTGTATAATACAAAAGTGTGAGAAAAATGGTATTGGATTACATTTGGGAATAAGGAGAGATTCATGGCAAATTATCATAATAAGAAACTTGCTTTTACATATAATGCACCAGTGGTTCTGACTTTTGCACTGATTGCGCTGATCGTGTTAGTCGTAGGTACGCTGACCGGGGGAAAGAGTACTGCTCTTTTATTCTCTGTTTATCGTTCCAAGCTCAGTATATTTGCAGTACTGCGTTGCTTTTTCCATGTGCTGGGGCATGCGGATCTGACCCACTATGCCAACAATATGATGCTCTTCCTTTTACTGGGACCTGTGCTGGAACAGAAATATGGAAGTTGGCGATTACTTTCCATGATGGCCATTGTTGCTGTGGTTTCTGGTCTGGTAAATATTATTTTCTTCCCACATGTAGCTCTTCTGGGAGCCAGCGGTATTGTATTCATGATGATTATCCTGGTATCCACAGTGGATATGAGACGTGGGGAAATTCCAATTACCATGTTACTGGTTATAGTCATTTATCTGGGAACAGAGGTTGCAAGCATGGTTACCAATCCAAATGACAACATTTCGCATCTGACTCATATTATCGGTGGCATCTGTGGTGCTTTCTTCGGTTATATGTTTGCTGGTCATAAAAGAAGCAGAAATGATGATTAAAAGGATCTCTTGCCAAACAGTCAAATTTTTTTTGGAAATAATTCAAAAAAAGGTTTACAAGAAAAAGATCCTTATGGTATTATAAAAATCTACCGCGAAAAGCGGACATCTATTTTAAGCCCGGGAGAAGCTTGCGGAAGCTTGGGGCTTACCGAATCGTTACCATTCACCCAGTTTAAAATTTCATAAAGAGGGATTGATAGCATGCCTGTGGCATAGTGTGTTTTTTGTGCGCTAAAATCAAGGCATGGCGTGGCGCGCGCATCGCGTCTGGTTTGTTTGCAGATCGGAATCTGCAGAAAGGACTATGTATGTATTCATGTATCAATTTCGAAGCTACTGGTAAGAATCTGAAGGCTTATCGCCTCAAGGCAAACTTGAAGGTGAGTCAGGTTCAGGATGTGTTTGGATTTATGTATCCAAATGCCATCTATAAGTGGGAGAAGGGGGAATGCCTTCCTGACCTTACGAACTTTGTGGTTCTTGAGGATATTTACCACGCTACGCTTGATGAACTTCTGGTTGTGGACAGAGCACCAGAATATATGATGGAAGGTCGTTCCGAAAGGGACGACCTTTCGGCCGTTATAGGACTCACAAAGATGAGTCTTTTTTTATTTATCTATGGCAAATGCATTTGCCGGGGATAGAAAGAAAGGAGAAAAATCAACCCTTGGTTGAATCTACCAGTAATTAAACTGTGAGTTTATAGGATTGGAAATTTGTCTTTGGTAAGATTGCCTCATGAAAAGAAAAGGAGAAATCAGAAAGAAAATCTGGTGACTCCCATGACAATAGATTTATAGAAACCGAGGTAAAAATAATGGCAAAAACAATCTTAGTTCCATCATCCAATGGATATCATCAGTATCTTTCATCAGATCTTCTGACCCTGGAAAGAACCGTTTCTTTAAAGGGAGAAGTAAATAGTGAATCCATCTTTGAAATTATCGAACAACTTCTTTATCTGGACCATCAGAGTGATCGCCCCATTACTTTACTGATTTGTTCTCCAGGAGGACAGGTGGAGAGTGGACTGGCCCTCATCGATGTTATGAAGAATCTTCGCTCGCCAATTAATACCGTTGCTGTGGGTATGGCAGCATCCATGGCGGGTGTGATTTTCGCATGTGGCAGTGAGAGCAGAAGATATGTCCTTCCATCCTCCACTGTCATGATTCATGATCCATTGGTTCCATCCCTGGGACGCACCAATTTGTCCCAGATGATTTCCACCAGTAAGGATATGGAAAAGACCAGAAATATCATTAACGAAATTCTTGCAGAACGTTGTCACAAGAATATTCGTGAAATCAATAAGGCCACCAAGGCAGAAACCTATCTGAAGGGCAAGGAGGCCGTGAAGTTTGGTATTGCAGATCAGCTTTTGGATTCGGAACTCACCAAGGGCCAGGACCTGCTGACAGCGATTCACTAGAGTTTGCATCATAGATTATCAAGGAGAAAACAGACAATGGCTACTACAAAGACAGCTACAAGCAAAGCAGCAACAAAGGCAAGCACAAAGACAAGTACAAAGACAAGTACAAAGACAAGCCCTGACAAGTCCATTTGCA
>OMVA01000043.1 GCA_900314445.1 uncultured Lachnospiraceae bacterium
TTCTCCAATTCTCTTGTCGATTCATCCATATAGGAATAGTCCTTTTACAAAATATCAAAGGCCTTATTCTCTTTCCTTTTTAGACCTTTCATAAATAATAAGTAAAAGACCGGCAGAGTCTGCCGGTCTTCTGCACTGCGGTATATTAAACCACACGCTATTTAATTAGTCCGTAACACTTGTTACTTAGTAAGCTTAGCAGGAGTCTTGCTTGTAGACTTTGATACAGTCTTAGCAATCTCCTTAGCAGGAGCCTTACCTGTTTCCTTAGCTGGGGTCTTGCCTGAAGACTTTGATACAGTCTTAGCCGTCTCCTTAGCAGGAGCCTTACTTGTTTCCTTAGCTGGGGTCTTGCCTGAAGACTTTGCATTCACTTTCTTAAATACAGAAATGGAAAGTCCAGGTACTGTAATCTGAATGAAGTCCCTTACATCCGACTTCTTCCCTACCTTACCCTCCTTGGAAATCTTTGCCGTCGTATTGTTGTGACCATCTCCACCGAATTTAGCTGCATCACTGGAGAAGATTTCCTTCCACTTTCCTGCTGATGGAACAGGAAGCTTATAGTTCTTTTGTTCCACAGGTGTGAAGTTGCATACTACTAAAAGGGTATCCTTCTCTTCTTTACCATGTCTTTCAAATGAAAGTAAGGAATGATTTGCATCATCTGGATCAATCCAGGCAAATCCATTTGGATCCGAATCCAGTTCATAAAGAGCAGGCTCCTTCTTATAGAGGGCATTCAACTGCTGTACATATGACTTCATAATTGTATGGGCATCAAATTCAAAAAGTGACCAATCAAGTTCTGATGACTCATTGAACTCCTTGAACTGTGCAAATTCCTGACCCATAAAAAGAAGTTTCTTACCAGGGTGAGCCATCATGAAACCATAAGCTACTCGAAGGTTAGAGAACTTATCCTCATAGCCACCAGGCATTTTCTGAATCATAGATCCCTTTTCATGTACCACCTCATCATGAGAAAGTACAAGAATAAATTTCTCACTATAGGCATATACCATACTGAAAGTAAGCTCATTATGATGATACTTACGATAAAGCGGATCCAGCTTCATGTAGGAAAGGAAGTCGTTCATCCAGCCCATATTCCACTTGTACTGGAAGCCAAGACCACCCTCTTCAATTTCATGAGTTATCATTGGCCATGCTGTGGATTCCTCCGCAATCATCATAACGGATGGGAATTTCTCATGCATTGCGCCATTTAATTCCTTAATAAAAGCGAGAGCTTCTAAGTTCTCATTGCCTCCAAACTTATTTGCACGCCATTCGCCGTTCTGTCTGCCATAATCCAGATAAAGCATAGAAGCAACTGCGTCCATACGAATACCATCGATATGATACTTGTCAGCCCAGAAGAGTGCATTTGACACAAGGAAGTTACGCACTTCATTCTTGCCATAATCGAAAATGTAAGTTCCCCAATGAGGATGTTCTCCCAGAAGTGGATCTGCATTTTCATAAAGTGGTGTTCCATCAAAACGTCCAAGGCCATGCTCATCCTTAGGGAAGTGAGCTGGCACCCAGTCAATCAGGACACCGATGCCCTTTTCATGCATGTAATTTACAAAGTACATGAAATCCTGAGGTGTGCCATAACGAGATGTAGGCGCATAATAACCAGTTACCTGATATCCCCAGGAAGGATCATATGGATGTTCCATAATTGGCAGAAGTTCCACATAGTTATAACCCATGGACTGCATATAATCTGCAAGCTTTACAGCGATTTCCTTATAGTTCAGGAATTCTCTACCATCTTCTGGTCTTTTCCAGGAACCCAAATGAACTTCGTATATATTCATTGGATTTGCGTCAACTTTCTTTAAGTCACGCTGCTTCATCCAGGAATCATCTTTCCAGGTATAATCCAAGGTTGTAACCTTGGAAGCATTTGCTGGTCTTACTTCAGAAGTAAAGGCATATGGATCTGACTTCATAAAGATTTCGCCAGCCTTGGAACGAATCTCGTACTTATAAATTTCACCAATGAAATCTCCAGGAATGAAGATTTCAAAAATACCAGAATAGTCGATTTTACGCATCTGGTAACGACGTCCATCCCAGTTATTGAAATTACCAACAACAGAAACACGCTCTGCATTTGGTGCCCAAACGGCAAATAAAGTACCCAGTACACCATCCACTTCCATTGGATGAGCACCAAGTTTTTCGTAGATTTTATCGTGCTGTCCCTCATTGAAGGCAACGATATCCACCGGTTCAATTACAGTTTCAAAGCTATAAGGATCACGGAAATTTTCCTCATGACCATCTTCAAACTTTGCCTTAACTGTATAATCAAATTTTGCTTTATCCTTGATACGGAGAGAATAAAACCCTGGAACACGATCCGTAACCAGATTGTACTGTTTACCCTCTGCAAAATCAGTGATTGTAACAACCTTTGCATCCGGAAGAAAAACATTAACAAACACATCATCAATGCACTCATGGCATCCCAAAATATGATGTGGATTATCATGTCGTGCGTTTACAAGCGCATCTACTTCCATCCAATTGATGGCAAATACTTCTTTTCTTCTTGGCATTTAAGTCTCCTTCTCCTCATACTGCTCCACATGAAACACGAGCCAACCCTTTAGCAGTATGGATTTTATCGCGCAAACCGCCCACACTTAATTTACACGTATTTTTGAACTACCCGCCACCTAAAGGTAATGGGTTTTCAGCCGTAGCAGTTTATAAATTAAGAAAGTTTATGAATAAAAATTCCACTTCTTAATTTGGGTTCAAACCAAGTTGATTTTGGAGGCATCAGTCGTCCGGCATCCGCAACGGAGAAAAGCTCGTCAATGGATGTTGGATACATTGAAAAAGCAACAACAGAATCCGTCGCACATCTACGTTCCAGTTCTCCAAGGCCGCGAATTCCACCTACAAAGTCAATTCTTGCATCTGTTCTAGGATCATCAATTCCCAGCACAGGCTGCAAAATATAATTCTGAAGAAGAGACACATCCAGTCCCTCTACAGGATCCTTTGTTTTCAAATCTTCATGGATTGAAAGTTTGTACCACTTGCCTGATAAATACATACCAAAAACGCCCTTTTCATCTGGCTGGTAGGCAACATTTACCTCTTCTAAATCACTGGCCTGAGCAATCTGGCTAAGAAAAGCCTCTTCTGTTAGTCCATTCAGGTCTTTTACCACACGGTTATATGGCAAAATAGCAAGTTCACTTTCAGGGAATAATACAGATAAAAAGAAATTAAACTCTTCCTGTCCTGTAAAATTTGGATTTTCTGCGCGACGTTTTAATCCTACCTTAACAGCAGAAGCTGCTCGGTGATGTCCATCCGCAATGTAAATAGAGGAAATCCCGCCAAAAGCTTTCTTTACTGCAGCAACATCCGCTTCATTGGAAATAACCCAAACGTTATGAGTAATTCCATCTTTTGCAGTAAAACCATAGAGTTTTTCACCAAGCTTTACACGGTTAACGATTTCATTAATAGACGCATCATCACGATATGCTAAGAAAATAGGACCAGTCTGTGCGTCACAAGTATCAATGTGACGAATACGATCCTTCTCCTTCTCAGCTCTTGTGTTTTCATGCTTTTTGATTACTTCATTCACGTAGTCATCTACAGAGGCAACTGCAACGATACCTGTCTGATGACGACCATCCATGATCAGTTCGTAGATGTAATAAACATCCTTTTTTTCTTCCACATATGTACCATCCTCAAAAGCTTCCCAAAGAAGATCATGGGCTGTCTGATAGGCTTCATCACTGTACATATCGAAGTCTGGACCAAAATTTGTTTCTGGTCTGTCAATGCGAAGAAAAGACAAAGGTTCCTTTTGAACCTCTGTCTTTGCCTCTGCACGGTTATAAACATCATAAGGGAGCGCTGCGACACGACTTACAATATCTGTATTTGGACGCATTGCCCTAAATGGCTTAACGTTTGCCATATGGAATCCCCCATACTCATGCCGAGTCTCCCCCAGGGAAATGATATTGCCACGAAGGAAGAACCCTTGTTTCTTTACTCTTCGTCTTCTGTTTCAACCTGTCCGCGGATATGAGCTACTGCCTTACCAACTGACTGCTGGAACTCTTCTTCAGAATTGTTGTTGAAAACAAACATATCCGGAATATTTGTAGGAGCTGTGTAGTCCTGAGTTGCAACATACTCATCCCAGTGCTCAAGCTTCCATGTATCTCTCTCAGAGTTACGCTGAATCATTCTCTGATGAACAACTTCAACATCCGTATTTACCCAGATCAGGCAAAGTTCAGCACCCTTGGCTGCAAGCTTCTTACGAAGATCAGCAACCCAGGCATCATCACGAATCTCTCTCTTGAAAGGAGCATTAATGAGAACTGTATCATTGTAGTTCAGTGCGTCAAGTGCTATCACCATAATTGCCTCATATTCTGCATCACGAATCCATTCATGGAAGAAATCTGAGGAACGGTCAAAAGGCTGTCCAGCAACTTCAAAAATTTTCTTAGAAAGTACGATTAAATCGTCCTTGTCAAGGTATACACAATTATCAAGAGCCTTTGCCAGGTTCTTTGAGATAAATGTCTTTCCACATGCTGGTGGTGATGTCACTAAGATAAGCTTCTTAACTTTCATATGTTCCTCCAAAAAATAACCGGTTACACCGGAAAAATTTAATATGTATAAAATCAAAAATCGTTAATAAGTATAAATGCTTTACACACAAATGTCACGGAAAAATTTCCGTGACATCTGCTAAATTTATTAACTTTTTATTGATATTTTGGCCTTTCAAGCAGATTGTGTCCAATGACACAATCAATCAAGATTCATTTAGTTCTTCTTTTCGATATAGCCCTTAGCATGAAGAAGTTCTGCACAAAGTACAGCACCACCTGCAGCACCACGAACTGTATTGTGGCTGAGACCAACAAACTTGTAATCGAAGAGGCTGTCTTCTCTCAGACGTCCCATAGAAACGCCCATACCATGTTCGTAATCTACATCTGCAGTTACCTGTGGACGATTGTCTTCTTCCAGATACTGGATAAACTGCTTTGGAGCTGATGGAAGGTTAAGTTTCTGTGGTTCGCCAGAGAAGTTTACCCATCTATCAATGATTTCTTCCTTTGTAGGCTTCTTTTCGAAGTTTACAAATACAGTTGCTGTATGACCGTTGAGGATTGGCACACGGATACACTGAGATGTGATCTTTGGACCATCTTCACACTTAACGATTTCACCCTTTTCAGGATCAACATGTCCCCAGATACGAAGAGGTTCCTGCTCAGACTTCTCTTCTTCTCCTGAGATAAATGGGATGATGTTGTGTTCCATTTCAGGCCAGTCCTTAAATGTCTTACCTGCACCAGAGATAGCCTGGTATGTAGATACAACAACTTCCTTAGGACCAAATTCTTTCAGTGCGAACAGAGCTGGTGCATAAGACTGGATAGAACAGTTAGGCTTAACTGCGATAAATCCACGAGTAGTACCAAGTCTCTTCTTCTGATATTTGATTACTTCGAAGTGCTCTGGGTTCAGCTCTGGAACTACCATTGGTACATCAGGTGTCCAACGATGTGCAGAGTTGTTAGAAACTACTGGAGTTTCTGTCTTAGCATAAGCTTCCTCGATTGCCTTGATCTCGTCCTTAGACATATCAACAGCTGAGAAGCAGAAATCAACGCCTGCGGCAACTTCTTCAACTTCATTTACATTCTTAACAACAAGCTTCTTAACAGCTTCTGGCATTGGAGTATCCATCTTCCATCTTCCGCCAACAGCTTCTTCATATGTCTTACCAGCTGAACGAGGTGATGCAGCTACAACTACTACTTCAAACCAAGGGTGGTTCTCAAGCAGTGAGATGAAACGCTGACCCACCATGCCAGTTGCGCCCAGGATACCAACTCTTAATTTCTCACTCATAATTTAATCTCCATTTTCTATTTTACGATTCTTACCTTGATTACACCGTCGATTGCGCTCAGTGCTGTCTTAACCTCTTCTGAAACCTTACCATCAATGTCAATTACTGTGTAAGCATAATCACCGCGAGACTTAGATACCATTTCTGGTACGTTAAGGCCAAGCTTAGCGAATTCAGCTGTGAACTGTGTAAGCATGTTTGGAACGTTCTTGTGGCAAACTGTTACACGACCTTCATACTGGCAAACACCTGCGTCGCAACGTGGGTAGTTAACAGAGTTAACAATGTTACCATTCTCGATGAAGTTACGGATTTCGTTTGCAGCCATGATTGCACAATTGTCTTCTGACTCTTCTGTTGAAGCGCCAAGGTGAGGTGTGCAGATAACGCCTGCATGATCAGCAACCTTTGGATTTGCAAAGTCTGTCATGTACTTTCCAACCTTACCAGCATCGATTGCTGCAAGGAGTGCATCTTCATCAACCAGGATATCACGAGCGTAGTTAAGGATAACAACGCCGTCCTTCATCTGATCGATAGCTGCCTGATTGATCATACCCTTTGTAGAATCCAGTGCAGGAACGTGAATTGAGATGAAGTCACAATTTTTGAAGATTTCATTTACATCAGTAACGTGCTTTACGTTTCTTGAAAGGTTCCAAGCTGCGTCTACTGATACATATGGATCATATCCATAAACTGTCATACCAAGGTGTGTAGCTGTGTTAGCAACACGTGCGCCGATGGCACCAAGACCGATAACACCCAGAGACTTGCCAGCAAGTTCGTGACCGGCGAACTGCTTCTTGGCCTTCTCAGCTGTCTTTGCGATATCAGCATCTGCAGCATTTGCCTTAACCCACTCAGCACCACCGATTAAGTCACGAGACGCCATGAGCATAGCTGCAATAACAAGTTCCTTAACACCGTTAGCATTAGCACCTGGTGTATTGAAAACTACGATACCCTTATCTGCATATTCTTCGATTGGAATGTTGTTAACACCAGCACCAGCACGAGCTACTGCAACCAGGCTCTCTGGAACTTCCATACCCTGCATCTTAGCACTTCTTACAAGTACTACTTCTGCATCAGCGATGTTATCAACTTCTTCATATGTGCCTGTGAGTAAATCCTTACCGCAAGCTGCGATAGGATTTAAGCAATTGTACTTTGTCATGATAATTTTTTCTCCCCTAATTACTGATTGTTCTTTTCGAACTCAGCCATGAATTCAACTAACTTCTGAACGCCTTCGATTGGCATAGCATTGTAGATCGATGCACGCATACCACCCACTGTTCTATGACCCTTAAGGTTTGTGAAGCCAGCAGCTGTTGCTTCCTTAACGAACTTAGCATCCAGATCAGCATCACCTGTTACGAATGGTACATTCATAAGAGATCTGTCTTTCTTAACAACTGTTCCCTTGAACATCTTTGAAGAATCAAGGTAATCGTAAAGGATCTTAGCCTTCTTTTCATTGTGAATCTTCATTGCTTCCAGACCGCCCATAGACTTAACCCACTGGAATACAAGACCACATACATAGATACCATAGCAAGGAGGTGTGTTGTAAAGGGAACCAGCATCAGCCTGCGTCTTATACTTAAGCATTGTTGGAACAAACTCTGGAAGGTCATCACGGATGAGATCTTCACGAATTACAACTACAGTAACACCTGCAGGTCCTACGTTCTTCTGAACACCAAACCAGAGTAAACCGTAATCTTCTACATTAACTGGCTCAGAAAGGATGTCTGAAGACATATCAGCAACAAGAATCTTACCCTTTGTATTAGGGAGCTTGTTGAACTTTGTTCCGTAAATTGTATTGTTATGGCAGATATAAACATAGTCTGCATCCTCAGAAATAGGAAGATCTGAGCAATCAGGAATATAAGAGAAAGTCTTGTCTGCAGAAGATGCAACAATGTTAACCTTTCCGTACTTTTCTGCTTCCTGTGCAGCCTTCTTAGCCCACTGACCTGTTACAATATAGTCAGCTACGCCATTCTTCATCAGGTTCATTGGAATTGCAGCAAACTGCTGATTTCCACCACCCTGTAAGAAGAGAACCTTATAGTTATCAGGGATGTTCATGATTTCTCTAAGATCTGCTTCTGCCTGATCAATGATGTCCTGGAACCATTTGGATCGATGGGACATCTCCATTACGCTCATTCCACTACCATGGTAATCGAGCATCTCTTCTGCTGCAGTACGAAGTACTGTCTCTGGCAGCATGGATGGTCCTGCTGAAAAATTGTAAATTCTTGCCATTTTTATGTTCCTCCATCATATGATTGTAATTTAATATGGTGCAGACATATATGTCTTGTCACCTGTCATCCGCACTGTAAATTTTACGAATGCTACTATTATACACGCAAAATTGCAAAATAATAGCCCAAATTTTGATTTTCTGCTTTCTTTATTAATTATCTGTTCAAAAAATCAATATTTGTGGGTTTCTTTAAATTTGTATAGGCTTAATTTCCCAACAACCTCCGGCAAATGGGATTGTCCCGGAAACGATTTTTTGCGTATTAGTATTCTTTTTAAATAAATATTACTTATTAGCTGTCATAAATAATTTGTTTAACTGGCAAACTCATTTGCCACACTTCACATTTATCATGGCATCATTTCTCAGACAAATTTATTTGTTTAAACCTTCTTCCGAATCGAAGCATGTTTCGATTGCCTTACCAGGGGCAACCATTGGCCATACCTTATCATCCATACCGATTCTGCAATCGATTACGTATGGACCCTCGCCCTTCACTGCTTCTGCAAAAGCCTTGTGGAATTCATCCAGACTTGTAACTTCCTTTGCTGTACAGCCAAGTGCTTCAGAAAGCTTAACAAAGTCAACCTTGTCATTGAGCATGGTATTGGAATAACGCTGACCGTAGAAAAGGTTCTGCCACTGACGTACCATACCAAGAACCTGGTTGTTGATTACGATTTCAATGATATGTGCATTTTCACGAGATGCTGTTGCAAGCTCGTTCATATTCATACGGAAGCAACCATCACCTGCGATATTAACAACTGTCTTTTCTGGACAACCAATCTTGGCACCAATAGCTGCACCAAGACCGTATCCCATGGTACCAAGACCGCCTGATGTCAGTAACTGACGAGGCTTTGCATACTTGTAGTACTGTGCAGCCCACATCTGGTGCTGACCAACATCAGTTACTACAACTGCCTCACCCTTAGTCTGCTTGTAGATATCATCCATGATAGATGGACCTGTCAGAGATTCCATATCATAGGTCATTGGATTTTCTTTTTCAATCTCCAGAATCTCAGCTACCCATTCTGGCTTCTTTGAAGTCTTAACTCCGGCATTGATCATCTTGAGAATCTCATTTGCATCACCGATTACCGACGCATTTACATCAATATTCTTATTGATTTCTGCTGCATCAATATCAATGTGAAGAATCTTGGCATTGCGAGCGAACTTGGATGCATTACCAATTACACGGTCTGAGAAACGAGCACCAACTACAATCAGAAGATCTGCAAGGTTCACACCAAAGTTAGATGTCTTTGTACCATGCATACCAATCATGCCTGTGTAATGAGAATCTGTACCATCAAAGGCACCCTTACCCATCAGAGTATCGGTAACCATAGCGTCAGTCTTCTTTACTAACTTGGCAAGTTCTTCGGAAGCACCAGAGCTGATTACACCACCACCTGCTAAAATGTATGGCTTCTTGGAAGCATTGATCATTTCAATAGCTTTCTGAATATCTTCAGACTTGATTGTGCTTGTTACGGCAGGAATGGATTCTGGCTTTGTAAATTCATAATCAGCAACTGCTGCTGTTACATCCTTTGTGATATCCACAAGTACCGGACCTGGACGACCTGACTTTGCAATCTTAAAGGCACGGCGAAGGGTATCAGCCAGTTCATGTACATTCTTAACAATAAAGCTGTACTTTGTAATTGGCATAACCACACCAGAAATATCAATTTCCTGGAAAGAATCCTTACCAAGAAGGGCAACGCCAACGTTGGCTGTAATGGCCACCATTGGAATGGAATCCATATACGCTGTAGCAATACCTGTTACCAGGTTTGTAGCACCAGGGCCACTGGTTGCGAAACATACGCCAACCTTTCCTGTTGCTCTTGCATAACCATCTGCAGCGTGAGAAGCACCCTGCTCATGGCTTGTGAGTACGTGATGAATCTCATCACTATGCTTGTAAAGTTCATCGTAAATATTCAGGATAGCACCACCTGGATATCCAAATACTGTGTCTACGCCCTGTTCTTTCAGACATTCAATAACAATCTGCGATCCTGTTAACTGCTTCATAGACATACTCCTTTAATCTAAGATTTAAATTAAATACTTTTTGTCTTCTATCCCCAGGCAAATGAACTGCGCTTGCCCCTGCAAGCACATTCCATTTGCATACATTCTAAATTAGAAGTTTATACTGTGTGGCAGATATGTGTTTCCGTATCACATACCGTAGTAAGGCCAGGTGTTTCCAGGATTGCACCTCTGTTGCCAGATGTAACAAGAGCCGCATATCTTCTAAGATAACCTGTTGTAACCTTAGGCTCACGTGGCTGCCACTTTGCCTTACGTGCGGCCATCTCTTCCTCAGAAACTTCAACATTGATTGAAAGACCATTGATATCGATATCGATGATATCGCCTTCTTCGATGAGGGCGATTGGGCCACCAACTGCTGCTTCCGGAGAAACGTGTCCGATGGAAGCGCCACGGCTGGCACCGCTGAAACGACCATCTGTAATCAGAGCTACAGATGAGCCAAGTCCCATACCAGCAATGGCAGATGTAGGATTCAGCATTTCTCTCATACCAGGACCACCCTTAGGGCCTTCGTATCTGATAACAACTACGTCACCTTCTACAATCTTTCCACCAAGAATAGCTGCAATTGCATCTTCTTCACAGTCGAATACACGAGCAGGTCCTGAGTGCTTCAGCATCTCTGGAACAACTGCAGAACGCTTAACCACAGATCCGTCTGGGGCAACATTACCCTTAAGAACAGCAAGTCCGCCAGTCTTTGTATATGGATTATCGATTGGACGAATAACTTCCGGGTTGCGGTTAACAGCATTTGCAACTGCATCTCCCAGCTTCTTTCCTGTTACTGTCATTGTTTCGCCATTGATAAGACCTGCATCAAGAAGTTCCTTAATCACGGCGTAAACACCACCTGCTTCATTCAGGTCTTCCATGTAAGTTGGACCTGCAGGTGCAAGGTGACAAAGGTTTGGAGTCTTTTCAGAAATAGGATTAGCAAATGCAATATCAAAGTCAAATCCGATTTCATGAGCAATTGCTGGCAGGTGAAGCATTGAGTTTGTTGAACAACCCAGTGCCATATCTACTGTAAGTGCATTCAGGATTGCGTCCTTTGTCATAATCTGACGAGCTGTGATGCCCTTATTGTACATATCCATAACTGCATAACCTGCCTTCTTGGCAAGCATTATTCTTTCAGAGTAAACAGCAGGAATTGTTCCATTTCCGGGAAGTCCCATACCGATTGCTTCTGTCAGGCAGTTCATTGAGTTTGCTGTGTACATACCTGAGCATGAACCACATGTTGGGCAAACCTTCTTTTCAAATTCATCTAACTGTTCATCATTAATTGTACCGGCAGTATACTGACCAACTGCTTCGAACATAGAAGAAAGTGATCTCTTACAACCACCAACATGTCCTGCAAGCATTGGACCACCGGATACAAATACAGTTGGAAGATCAAGACGAGCTGCTGCCATAAGAAGTCCTGGAACGTTCTTATCACAGTTTGGAATCATAACCAGGGCATCGAACTGGTGAGCAATTGCCATACATTCTGTAGAATCAGCAATGAGGTCACGAGTAACCAGAGAATACTTCATTCCAACGTGTCCCATGGCAATACCGTCACATACAGCGATTGCTGGGAACATTACAGGCACACCGCCTGCTTCTGCTACGCCAAGTTTTACAGCCTGTGCGATTTTATCAAGATTCATATGTCCAGGTACGATTTCGTTGTAAGAACAAACGATACCAACCATAGGCTTTTTCTTTTCTTCGTCTGTCATACCAAGTGCATTCAGTAATGATCTTGCTGGAGCCTGCTGAAGTCCAGCCTTCATGTTTTCACTCTTCATTTTTATTCCCCTTTCTACACACGAGCTGCAATCAGGTCGCCCATTTCATTTGTCTTAACCTGATCTTCGCCTGGCTTTGCAATATCGATTGTACGGTAGCCCTCTGCCAGAACCTGCTTTACAGCATTTTCAATTGCATCAGCTTCCTTGTCTAAATCGAATGTATAGCGAAGCATCATAGCTGCTGAAAGAATTGTTGCAATTGGATTTGCAATGTTCTTACCAGCAATGTCTGGTGCGGAACCGCCTGATGGCTCGTAAAGACCAAACTTTGTTTCATTGAGGGATGCTGATGGAAGCATTCCAATGGAACCTGTAATCTGAGAAGCTTCATCGGAAAGAATGTCACCGAACATGTTCTCTGTCAGAAGTACATCAAAATGTGCAGGATCCTTAACCAGCTGCATAGCTGAGTTATCTACCAGCATTGTTTCGTAAGTAACGTCTGGATAATCCTTAGCTACTTCCGCAACCACCTTTCTCCAAAGTCTTGAAGAATCCAGTACGTTTGCCTTATCTACAAGAGTTACGAACTTGCGACGCTTACGTGCAATTTCGAATGCCTTAATGGCAGCTCTCTTAATTTCTTTTTCATTATATGTAAGGGTATCCACAGCTGTTTCTACGCCGTCAACCACTTCCGTAGATCTCTTACCAAAGTAAAGACCGCCTGTCAGTTCTCTGACCATCATCATGTCAAAGCCCTGCTCTGCAACTTCTGCCTTCAGTGGGCATGCTTCCTTTAATTCCGGGTAAAGGTAAGCTGGACGAAGGTTTGCAAAAAGTCCAAGTTCTTTTCTGATTTTTAAGAGACCAGCTTCTGGTCTGAGATTTGGTGGAAGCTTGTACCATGGGGATGTCTGTGTGTTACCACCAATGGAACCAAGAAGGACAGCGTCCTTTGACTTTGCAACTGCTACTGCCTCATCTGTCAGAGGTTCCCCTGTTGCATCAATGGAGCAACCGCCCATTAATATCTGTTCATATTTGAATTCATGTCCATACTTTGCGCCGACTGCATCCAGAACCTTCATTGCTTCTGTTACAATTTCAGGTCCGATACCGTCACCCTTAATGACTGCTAAATCGATAACCATATCTAATCTCCTAATCATTCATGCAAATGAGTTGCACATTTATGCGCAAAGCTCATTTGCCGAAATTTGAATATTCTTAGTCTTCTTTTGCGTTGATTGAATTGATAAGACCACCCTGCTGAATAATATTCTGCATGAATGGAGGGAATGCTGTTCCCTGGTATGTCTTACCTGTTGTCTCATCTGTAATCAGACCATTGTCGAAGTCGATGTCTACCACATCCTCTGCCCTGATTTCAGCAGCAGCTTCTGGACACTCGATAATTGGAAGTCCGATGTTGATTGCGTTTCTATAGAAGATACGAGCAAATGTATCTGCGATTACACAAGCAATTCCGCTTGCCTTAATAGCGATTGGAGCGTGTTCTCTGGAAGAGCCACAACCGAAGTTCTTACCAGCAACCATGATGTCGCCATCCTTTACGCGATTAACAAATTCCTTATCAATATCTTCCATACACTTTGCAGCCAGTTCCTTTGGATCTGCAGAGTTTAAATATCTAGCTGGGATAATTACGTCTGTATCCACATTATCTCCATATTTATGTACTGTACCATGTGCCTTCATGACGAATCCTCCTGTCCTTAGTCAAGTACTTCTTCTGGTGCGCTAATCTTACCTGTGATTGCAGAAGCTGCAGCAACAGCTGGAGATGCCAGGTAGATTTCAGAATCAATTGCGCCCATACGACCTACAAAGTTACGATTTGTTGTAGAAACTGCCTTCTCACCAGAAGCCAGGATTCCCATATGTCCACCAAGACATGGTCCACAAGTTGGTGTGGATACAATAGCACCGGCATTGATGAAGATTTCAGCAAGGCCTTCGCGTAACATCTGTAAATATACTTCCTGTGTACCAGGAATGATGATACATCTGATGTAAGGAGCAACTTTCTTTCCTTCTAAGATTCCAGCTGCAATTCTCATATCAGAGATACGTCCATTTGTACAAGAACCAATTACAACCTGATCAATCTTAATTTCATCGATTTCATCAACTGTCTTTGTGTTCTCTGGCAGATGAGGGAATGCAACTGTTGGACGAAGAGATCCAAGATCAATTTCAATAACCTCATCATATTCAGCATCAGCATCTGCTTCGTACTTCTTTGCTGTTGCATAGTAAGGAGCGTTGGCATGTGCCTTCATATACTCCTCTGTCAGCTCATCCACTGGGAAGATACCATTCTTAGCACCAGCTTCGATGGCCATGTTAGCAATTGTGAAACGGTCATCCATAGTAAGGGAAGCAACGCCCTCTCCTGTGAATTCCATAGACTTATATCTAGCGCCGTCTACGCCGATCATACCAATAATATGAAGGATCAGATCCTTACCAGAAATCCAGGGAGCCTTTTCGCCCTTCAGTTCAAACTTAATTGCAGATGGAACCTTGAACCAAGCCTTACCAGTAATCATACCGGCAGCCATATCTGTAGAACCTACACCTGTAGAGAAAGCACCCAGGGCGCCATATGTACATGTATGTGAGTCAGCACCGATGCAGGCATTACCTGCAACAATCAGTCCTTTTTCTGGAAGGAGCGCATGTTCGATACCCATCTGTCCAACATCAAAATAATTGACAATTCCATTTGCCTTAGAGAATTCACGAACCTGCTTTACATGCTCAGCAGACTTAATGTCCTTGTTTGGTGTGAAGTGGTCCATTACAAGAGCAATCTTTGTATTATCAAAAACTGTCTTCTTCTTGAACTTATCAAGTTCGTTAATAGCAACTGGTGTTGTTACATCATTACCAAGTACCAGGTCCAGGTTTGCCTCAATCAAATCTCCAGCCTTAACAGAATCGAGACCAGCGTGAGCCGCCAGAATCTTCTGGGTCATGGTCATACCCATAATGTTTCCTCCTTTAATTAACTAATAAATTATTTATCATTTGCCAATATACTAACAGAAGCAAGAATATAATTGAAATGTATAATAATCATACTTATAATAACTTTAAGTTATGCAAAGAATTTTCGCGTAGCATTATAGTACCACTTTAAATTAATAAAGCAAATATTTTTTGCAGTTTTTCGGAATTTGTTAGAAATTTTACATATTATTCAGTAAATGTGAAAGGAAATTTGGGATTATGATAGATAATTTAAACTATTACCGAGTATTCTACGCCGTTGCAGAGACTCGTTCCTTTAGCAAGGCGGCTGAAAGACTTTATATCAGCCAGCCTGCTGTTTCTAAATCCATTCAGAAGTTAGAGGAGGAACTAAAAACTTCCCTTCTCCTTCGAAACGCCCATGTCATCAATTTGACCAATGAAGGAGAAATCCTTTTCTCTCATTTAAAGACAGCTTTTACTTCTATTGGAAAAGCTGAGGATACCATCCGTAAAATTACAGAACTGGGAATTGGCGAATTAAAGCTGGGAGCTTCCACCTCCCTCTGCCGTTACGTCCTTCTCAATCGTCTGCAGGGATTTATCGCAGATCATCCTCATTTAAAGCTTTCCATTGATGCCCACGCCACCATGAATACCATTAAAGAACTCGCTGCAGGCAATCTGGACTTAGGTTTGATTTGTGAGACCCAGTTGCCAGCGGGATTCACCTATGTCCCTTTCATGAAAGTACACGACATCTTTATTGGCTCAAAATCCTATTTAAAGAACCTGTCCATTCGTGAAGAGGAGAAATCTCCCAGCCCTGACAAGATATTTATGTCCGGTAACATCCCTGGTCTTCTACATGCAGACCAGGAGTCCAATAATGACACGGAGGAAATTACCGGCAGACGTCATTCTGTCCGATATGATCACAGCAATAACCGACGACGTATCAAACAATGGGATACTGTCTTCGAAAATTTGACAGCCCAGAGCATTTTGGAAAAAGGTAATATCATGATGCTGGAAAAACAAAACGTTACCAGAATCCATATCGATTCCTATCTGGACGAGCAGGCCATCAGCCCCCATATGATTACAGAAATTAACAACATGGATATTCTTTTGGACTTTGCAAAAATTGGTATGGGAGTTTCTGCAGTTGTCCGGGAATTTTCCGGTGATATTTTAAATCATGACGATGTTATTGAAATTCCATTACCAGAACCTATTCCTCCCAGAACAGTTGGGTTTGCTTTTAACAGAAACATAGACCCTTCTTCCCCTGCCATGGATCTGGTCAATCGATTTGTATAAGAAAAATCAATTTCTTTTACTCTTCCTTCATTCTCTTTAAGTCATCTGCACTAGGCTGATAATTTCCATAACGAACGGCATTATAGAGAAGAGTCATCTTATTAAACTTAGGATTTTCATCCTTCTCTCTTACTTCTATTTCACTCCCTATATCTAAAAGTTCACTTCCAGTCTTCTCCGAATTCACTTTGGAAGCAAGTCCCGCTTCCACTTCCAAGAGACCTGTTCGAATATCTCCACTTGTGGCAGACTTGGGAGGAATATAGAAATTCTTATATTTTTGAACTCGTTTTTTGTATATTCTTCTGGCCTTTTTAGCCATGGAAGTCTCCACTTCATCTGACACCACTTCCCCATCCGGATCCCCGGGCAGTACATTTGCACTCTTTTTTGAAGGAAGTCTCTCTATAATATCCGCAGTTTTAGTCTGTCTTCTGGCCAGCAGATAAGGGAGAAGTTTCTTTAAAATCTGATAAAGAATCACTGACACAATCAGAATAAAGATTGCTCTTACCAGGAAATCCCAAATGTGATTTGCAGGATCTTCTTTGGCCCAGGTTCTATGCAGGGCTTCCATTTCCTTTTGAGGATTACTGCTTTCCTTCAAGGTCATAAAACGGCTTATATATTTCCAGATGATAATCAGGATCAAAAGCAGCATTTTCAGCATGGATACAATGCCGCTTAAGAATCCTCCCAGGAACAAATCCAGTCGCAGAACTTCTGCCAGAGTAACCACCACCACAGTAAGGATCATAATCCCCGTAACCACCATGGTATTCATGGACACAATTTGCCCCATGGGCAGGCCTGATACATTACTGGAGGAATCCATATACTTTTCTAATCCTTCTATATAAAAGCGAAGCATATAAAGGAAGAAAAGGATTAAGGGAATAAAAAATCCCAGCTTTATCAGAAATGGTATTTTACTGTAAAGAGCGATGGCATTCATAAAGACTGCCACCACAAAAGTTGGCCATGGAACTTCCTGCACTGGTTTCAAAATGAAATCATGAGCGATATAGGATGCGCCATCCACTAATAAAAGAAGACATGCTCCCACCAATGCCACAATCATAATAATTTGAATCCGGTCTTGTGGAAGGAAAATAAGTGCATAAGCAAAAGCGAATCCTGCCAGTAGCAAATGAATCAAACTGTAGAGCAGAATATTGGTCACATGATCCCGCAATATATATGAAAGAATAAAACAAAATACCAGATAGCCAAGTTCTATAGCATTTAACTGTCTATGTTGAAAGAGAGCAAAACCAGTCTCGATTAGAAGGAAAGTCAGGAGAAACTGATAAAGGCCTGCAATGACCTTACGAATGATTTCTAAACGATCACGCACCTAGTATCACCTCCCAGCCCTGAATATATTCCCTTTCCGCTTTATATGGGAAAGCATCATAATAGGGAACAATCATCTGCACACCACATCCAGCTTTTTTCAGGGAATCCATTCTTTCCAGAAGGTCTGGCTTATGATAGGCAGAAACCAACAAATACAACTTACTAACATCTGGTTTTTTTACTTTCTCATCCAGTAGTTTCAGGAACGAATCCTTACCACTGGAAGACTTTATTTCTGCAAGTTGCTGATCAATGGTTCTGGCATGGGCAAGTTCCCCACCAGCTCCAATGGCAGGCAGAAGTTTCTCTTCTCTGCCAAGCCCATTTGTCATAAGGCCCACACTGACCTTTTTCAGGAGAAAGGCCCGGCAAAGGGATGAAACTATGGAAATGGATTCTTCTAATAGCGCATTGGTTTCAATCATGGAATCCGTATCCAGATTTAAAAGCAGTTCCACCTCTGTATTCATGGAATAACCATAAAGATTGACCATAAGATTCCGTGCTTTGGCACTCTGCTTCCAGTTAATGGAACGATAGCAATCAAAGGGCTGATAAGAGCGCAGACCACGGAAGGTCAGCTCATCATCCACAATGGAGCGACGGGCTTCCATCTCTCCCATGAGTCCCTGAAAAAGCACCTTAAAATTACTGCTATCGATTTTTTCTGGAAAGACATAGATGGAGTCTTTTCGTGATATGGAATCTGCAAAGGTTGTGGATAAGAAGAAGTCCTTAACCAGTACTGTGGCATTGGTAATCTCATATACGCCACGTTTTGTAGCCTCAAAGTCCAGCTTTCTCGTCACCTTTGTGTGACCAGGCAGAGTAAAGGCTTCATTCTTGTGATAGTTATCCGTAACACTGGCATTGACCATATCTAAGAAATGAAAGGAGCGATCAACGGAAAACTTTAAATGAAATACAGGAAGTGGCAGGAATTTGTCATTGGTAACGGTTTCCAGTAAAACTCCATGATCTCCACATTCCATATAATCCCTGTCAAATTCCAGGTCACAGGTCAGATTCTTATTCCAGTATTTCTTATATACCCTTTTTTGAAGCAGATAAAGTATGCCAATTAATAAAGCGGCAACAACTAATTTCATAGATTATCCTCATCTGGAAGTTTATTAATTACTGAAATTTCTCTGTTGGTACATTCACCTTGGCAACCACATCTTTCACAAGTGCTCTTGCTTCCTGAAGATCTGCTGTGCCAGTGGAAGCAATGATTCTATGAGCAAATACAAATGGAGCAAGATATCTCACATCATCTGGAGTAACAAAGTTCCTGCCGGAAATGGCAGCAAAGGCCTGCGACATTCTCATAAGGGAAAGACTGGCTCTTGGAGAAACCCCAGTCATAATTCTGCTATCCAGTCGTGTGGCTCTGGAAAGATTTACAATGTATTCCTGTACTTCCTTCTTCACCAGAACATTCTTAATGGAAGACGCAGCTTCCACTAACTTTTCAGAAGATGCCACCGCAGATAGTTCTTCCAGTGGGGATTCCTTCATAAAGCGAGCCAGTATAGACACCTCATCCTCAGAACTTAAATCTCCCATAGTAAGTTTTACCAGGAAACGGTCAAGCTCGGCTTCAGGTAGCGGGAATGTTCCTGTCGTTTCGATGGGATTTTCTGTTGCAATAACAAGGAATGGCTTTTGCAAATGATATGTTTTTCCATCCACAGTAACTTCCTCTTCTTCCATAGCCTGTAGTAATGCTGACTGGGTACGAGGAGTAGCTCTGTTAATCTCATCTGCTAATAAAATATTGGTAAACACAGGTCCTTCCACAAAATGAAATTCCCCATCCTTCTGACTGAAAATATTCAGGCCTGTAATATCCTGTGGCATCAGGTCCGGTGTAAACTGCACACGACGGAACTTCGCATCCATGCTGGAGGCCAGCGCTTTTGCCATGGTGGTTTTACCCGTTCCAGGATTATCCTCCAGAAGAACATGACCACCTGAAAGAAGGGCGGAAAGAATTAATGTAAAGACTTCTTCTCCACCAATCATGACCTTCTTTACATTTCCTAACAACTCAAAATAAAGGCTCTGTATTTCTTTTACCTGCATGTAATTCTCCTCCCAAATTAACCATAAACGTGGTTTTGAAGTACGCAGTTCATTTGCCCCTTTCAAATAAAAAGGAATCTGCTGCACTCATTCGAGTATACAGCAGATTCCACAAAATTCATATAGAATCACTTATGTTTTTTGTCGATTTTACTGGAAGTAAGCTACACCAGATTCCATGATCTTCATATCCTTCTCACCATAGATGTTCAGATATGTATTAACATCACGACGCTCTGAGTGACCCATCTTACCAAGTACACGTCCATCTGGGCTTGTGATACCTTCGATTGCCATGTATGAACCATTGATATTGTAATCTTCATCCATTGTAGGATTTCCATCGATATCAACATACTGTGTTGCAACCTGACCGTTTGCGAAGAGCTTATCCAGCCATTCCTTGTTGGCTACGAAACGACCTTCGCCGTGAGACATTGGTACAACATAAACTCCACCAAGTTCAGCCTTCTGCAGCCATGGGCTCTTATTAGAAACAACCTTTGTATATACCATACGTGACTGGTGACGTCCGATAGAGTTACGAGCCAGCGTAGGTGAATCAGCAGTCTGTTCTACAATTGTGCCTTCTGGTACAAGACCAAGCTTGATAATAGCCTGGAATCCATTACAGATACCAAGTACAAGACCATCTCTCTCATTCAGGAGCTTAAGGAGTTCTTCCTTGATTGCTTCATTTCTGAATGTTGTAGCAATGAACTTACCAGAACCATCTGGTTCGTCACCGCCTGAGAAGCCACCTGGGAACATAACAATCTGAGCCTGACTTACTGACTTACGGAAGCGTTCTACAGAATCACGGATACCTTCTGCATCCATGTTATTCAGTACAACTACATCTGTTTCAGCGCCTGCACGCTCAAATGCTCTTGCTGTATCGTACTCGCAGTTTGTTCCAGGGAATACAGGAATAAATACACGAGGGCGAGCAATCTTATTCTTGCAAACGTAGATATTCTTCTCTTCGTAAAGCTTTGTTTCAATCTTAACCTGCTCAACACCTGAAGATGTTGGGAATACCTTTTCCAATCTTCCTGTCCAAGCATCCAGTGCCTGCTGCATTGAGATTGTTGTATTACCATATACAAACTCAGCTGCTTCTGTAACCTTACCGATTACGATAGCTGGAAGATCAAGATCTGTTAAATCTTCTGGAGATACTTCGAAGATAATAGAACCGTAGCCCTTACGAGCAAGTTCAGCCTTTGAAATAACTTCATCATCCAGAGTTACACCCAGCTTATTACCAAATGCCATCTTAGAAACTGCTTCGATGATACCACCGAATCCAGCTGCATAGGCAGCCTTAATCTTTCCAGCAACAACAGCCTTACGGAATCTGTCGTACTTTTCAAGAATATCAGCATAATCCGGAACAAGGTTCTCATCATGCTCAACATCAAGCTTCAGGATGAGGTCACCTGCATTCTTTAATTCTGTAGTAACTACATTCTCAACTGTGTTTACATCAACAGCGAATGAGCAAAGTGTTGGAGGTACATCAATATCATTGAAAGTACCAGACATGGAATCCTTACCACCAATAGCTGGAAGGCCAAGTCCGATTTCTGCACCATAAGCACCCAGCAGTGCTGCAAGTGGCTTTCCCCAACGTGTTTCATCTTCTGTCATTCTCTCGAAGTATTCCTGGAATGTAAGTCTTACCTTCGATACATCACCACCAGCTGCAGCAATCTTAGCAACAGATTCAACTACTGCGTAAGCTGCACCATGATATGGGCTCCAAGAAAGAAGGAATGGATCCATACCGTAAGACATATGCGTTACAGTATCCGTATTACCCTTAAGCATAGGAATGGTAGCTGTCATTGTCTGGGATGGTGAAAGCTGGTACTTACCACCATAAGGCATATTTACTGTATTTGCGCCGATTGTTGAGTCGAACATTTCAACAAGTCCACGCTCAGATGTTACGTTCAGATCTGAAAGAACATCCAGCCACTTCTGACGAACACCGATATTTTCAGAATTGCGAACCTTCATGTTATCACGACGGTTTTCTACAGAGTACCAAGCTTCTGTACCCTTATCGCTATCAATACCAGCGAATGGATCAACTGTTTCATCTGGCATTTCAACAACCACATCTGTTTCCTGATGAGCACCGTTTGTGTCAAGGAATGCACGGCTGATATTAACAACTTCCTTATTTCTCCACTTAAGAACAAGACGAGGTTCCTCAGTTACTACAGCAACCTTAACAGCTTCCAGGTTCTCTTCACGAGCATATGCAAGCATCTTATCTGCATCAGCTGGGTCAACAACCAGGGCCATTCTTTCCTGTGATTCAGAGATAGCAAGTTCTGTACCATCAAGACCAGCATACTTCTTTGGTACCAAATCCAGATTAACTTCCAGACCATCTGCAAGTTCACCGATAGCTACGGATACACCACCTGCACCAAAGTCATTACACTTCTTAATTAACTGTGTTACTTCAGGACGACGGAATAATCTCTGCAGCTTTCTTTCTGTAGGAGGATTACCCTTCTGAACTTCAGCACCGCACTCTTCCAGAGAACCAGAATTGTGAGCCTTAGAAGCACCTGTTGCACCACCAATACCATCACGACCTGTCCGTCCACCAAGAAGAATGATGATGTCCCCTGGGTCAGATGAGAGTCTCTTTACATTTTCCTTTGGAGCAGCTGCGATAACTGCACCGATTTCCATACGCTTTGCAACGTAATTTGGATGATAAACTTCCTGTACGATACCAGTTGCAAGACCAATCTGGTTACCATATGAAGAATAACCATGAGCTGCTGTTGTAACAATCTTACGCTGTGGAAGCTTGTTTTCCAGAGTCTCCTTGAGAGACTTTGTGGGATCAGCTGCACCGGTTACACGCATAGCCTGGTATACATATGTACGACCTGAAAGTGGGTCACGGATTGCACCACCAAGACATGTAGCAGCGCCACCAAATGGCTCAATTTCTGTTGGATGGTTATGTGTCTCGTTCTTGAATGAAACAAGCCACTCCTGCTCTTCGCCATCAACCTTGATAGGTACAACGATTGTGCAGGCATTGATTTCATCAGATACATCCATATCATCAAGCTTACCTTCCGCACGAAGCTTCTTCATACCAAGAAGAGCAATATCCATCAGACATGGGAACTTATCTGTACGATCCTTATAAATTTCAGCAGCATCTGCACGGTAATCTGCATATGCCTTTTCCAGTGTTGACTTATACTTTCCTTCTGCAAAGGAAACATTCTTTAATTCTGTAGCGAATGTTGTATGACGGCAGTGATCTGACCAATATGTATCCAGAACACGAATTTCTGTCATGGATGGATCACGCTTCTCATCATCACGGAAATAATCACGAATGAATTCAAAATCCTTAAATGTCATAGCGAGATTTAAAGAATCATATAATTCGCGGAGTGACTCTTCCCTTTCAGATGTGAAACCATCGAAGATCTTTACGTCAGCTGGCTCTGCATATTTCATCTCAAGTGTTTCTGGCTTTGGACCATTTGTAACACGAGAATCCACAGGGTTTACAACATACTTCTCGATTGCATCTTTATCATCTTCTGTGAGATTTCCTTCAACTACATAAGTAACCGCAGAGCGAATGATTGGCTCAGCAGAGTCATCGAGCAGCTTTACACACTGTTCTGCTGAATCAGCACGCTGATCGAACTGTCCTGGAAGATACTCTGTTGAGAAAGTGAATGCACCATCTTGAAGTGGGAATTCTTCAAGATAGACTTCATCTACTGGTGGTTCTGAGAATACAGTTGGAACTGCCTTTTCAAAAACTTCATCGGAAAGATTCTCTACATCGTAGCGAACCAATTCACGAACAGATACACCCTTAAGTCCAAGATAATTCTTGAACTCGTTTTCAAGTTCTCTTGCACGAACGGCATAATCTGGTTTCTTTTCTACATAAATTCTTCTGACGTTACTCATGACTGCCTCCTAGTCTTTTTTCAAATCAGATCTATATTCACATCTTATGATGTAAATTTTAATTTTCGGCAAATGAGATGCGCATCCCATTTGCATAAGGATTCAAAGGATTGGTTTTAGTTCCAATCATCCTCATCATAGTCCTCATAATCATCATATTCGCCCTCGAGATAAGCCTTTGTAAAGTTCTTATGAGCCTGTCTCTTCTGCTTTGGCTGTGGGCGAGCCTTCTTCTTCTCGTTAAAGGTACTGGACTTCTTCTTAACCACCTTTTTCTCTAACGCAAAGCGCTCAGCTGTTCTTGTTTTATCTGGCTGTACTGCACCTGCATCAGCCTTAGGCTTGGAAGGTACACGTTTTCTTGGGAAGCGCTTCTCATCCTCATCCTCATCGTCCTTACCGAACTGATTACCATAGCCACCACGGTTAAAGTTCTTATTCTGGAAATTGCCATCCTTACGGAAACCTCCGCCTTCACCATTGCGGTTGTTACGGTATCCTGAACCGTTTCCATCGCCGTTACGATTGCCGCGGTATCCGCCACCTTCGCCATTACGATTGAAGCGATTGCCAGAACCATTTCCATCACCATTTCTATTGCTGCGATAAGCACCGCCATCACCATTACGGTCACTACGATACCCTCCGCCTTCACCATTACGGTTGCTACGGTATCCTGAACCATTGCCGTCGCCATTACGATTAAAACGATTGCCTGATTCACCATTACGATTGCTGCGATAGCCATTGCCATTTCCATCGCCACTACGATTGAAACGAGCACCTCCATCGCCATTTGTTCTGCGGGCGGAACCTTCATTCCTGTTACCCTGGTAACCTGAGGAATTTCTCTCTTCTGTTGCCACTTCTCTTAACTGTAACCTATCCTTTCTAGATATTTTAATTCATAATTTCCACGCCCAGTATTAAGCCGAGCTTAAAACACCCTAAACTTTACTAAATCTAAGAGGGTTATGCAAGGAGAATATACATAAAATCTCTTTCCTTTGCATATGTACGTCTTAGCTTTGCTTATGTCACTTCTTACTTTGCACGCGCCAGCATCTCTTTTGCGGAAGCAAGGACAGCATCCGTAACATGGTCTCCACCTAAAAGACGTCCAATCTCTTCCAGACGTCCTTCCTGGTCCAGTCTCCGGATGTTGGTATTGGTCTTGTCAGCCACAACTTTCTTTTCAATCACAAAGGACGTATCTGCCTTGGCTGCAATCTGAGCCAGATGAGTAATGGAGATAATCTGATGGGACTCAGATAACTTCTGCATCATGGCGCCCACACGTTCTGCTGTAATGCCGGAGATTCCCACATCGATTTCATCAAATACCAGAGTAGGGCTTTCTCCAGTCTCCGTGACACTGGCTTTAATCGCCAGCATAACACGGGAAAGTTCACCACCTGACGCCACATCCATAAGAGGTCTCATGGCCTCGCCTACATTAGTTGAGATCATAAAGTAAGCATTATCCCTGCCGTTTGCTGTAAAGGAATCTGATTCTTCAAATTCCATATCAAACTGCACCTGATTGAAATTCAGACTTTCCAGAGATTTGGTAATTTCTGCACACAAAGCCTTGGCAGATTTCTTCCTTGCCCTGGTGAGTTTTTCTGCATCCTGTGTAAGTTTTCCAAAGATTTCGTCCCGGGCAGCAGTAAGTTTTGCCTTAATCTCATCAAAGGATAAAAGCTTTTCCTGTTCCACTTTCAGCTCTGAAAGATTATCCTGAATCTCTCCTATAGATTTCCCATACTTCATCTTCAGGGAATTAATCAGGTTCAGTCTTTCCTCTGTACGAACCAGATCCGATGGATCAAACTCCATGTCTGCCTGGTAATCAGAAATAGCACGGTTCAAATCATTTAATAATGAATCAATATCCTGAGCCTGCTGCAAAAGCTGCTTGGCTGTTTCCGAATCATCATATCTCTGCAGGCTCTGTAATTCATGTACCACAGATGCCAGCTGACTTCCGGCAGATGAATTTTCATCATAACCAGTCATTCCATATACTTGCCCCGTAATCTCAGCAATATTTCCAGCATTGGATTCCTTCTTATAAAGAAGTTCTAATTCATCATCCTCTCCTGGCTTTAAGGCAGCCTCTTCAATTTCCTGAATTTCAAAGGAAATAAAGTCCAGTCTCTTGGCTCTTTCTGCCTCGTCAGACATCATTTCTTCCAGTTCCTGAAGAGTTTCTCTGTAGGCCTTATAGTCTGCAGCAACCTTTTCCTTCATTGGAGTAATGGCAGAGGCCATGTACTGGTCTACAATTTCCAGATGACGGGAGGCCTTCATTAGGGTTCTGGACTCATGCTGTGCATGAAGATTGATTAAATGCTGGGCTGCCGCCTTTAACTTGGCAAGAGGCACTGTAGAATCATTGATTCGATTAATAGTGCGACCATTAGACAGTCGTCTGCTAATTAAAACCTCGCCATCCTCCAGACCTGGAATTTCCAGTTCTTCCAAGGCCTTCTTTGCTTCCCCATTAATGGAAAACAAAAGTTCCACAAGACCATCTGTTTCTGGATTTCGAAGCAGAGCTGCATCGAACTTGCCTCCAAGACCGATTCCGATGGAGCCTACAATAATAGACTTACCAGCACCCGTTTCACCTGTAAGGATATTCAAGCCATCTGTAAAATCAATATCCAGCTCATCAATCAGCGCCATATTCACAATATGCAAATTCAGTAGCACTTATTCTTCCTCCTGTGCGTCTGATGGAGATTCAATTTCTCGAATCACACGATCCATATCTTCTACGGATTTTACGGCAACAAAAATTGTATCATCACCAGCAATACAGCCTGCAATTTCGTCCATTTCCATAGCATCAATGGCCGCAGCCGCTGCCATGGCAACACCGGAGATGGTCTTCAACACCACCAGGTTTCCCGCACGATCTACGGAAAGAATGGCATTTGTCAGAATTCCTCTATAGGATTCCTTCTCTACACGGAATCTGAGTGATCTGTCTTCTGGAAGGGCATACTTTTGATGTCCAATCTCTCCTGCAACCTTACGAAGCTTCAAAGCTCTGATATCACGGGATACCGTTGCCTGTGTTGTTGTAAAGCCAGCGTCAGAAAGATGCTTAATCAGCTCATCCTGTGTCTCTACATCCTGTGATGAAATAATTTCTATAATCTTTTGTTGTCTTTTATCTTTCATTTCCTACCACCATATATTAATCTGCATTTATATAATTATCTATTTCAAATTCAGGCAAATGAACTGTTCCTGCCTGAATTTGAAACTCTTGCCAAAATACTTTGCACCCCAAGTTTCTTTTATGTAACCTATCTCATTCCGAATTACTTAATGTAACCTATTTCATTCCAAATTACTTAACGTAACCTATCTTATAGCCATTTACTTCTATATAAGCTACCTCATGCCTAACTTCTTCTGCAGAACCTGATATACAGACTGATCTTCCAGTTTAATCAGCCGCAACTTCTCATCGGATGCAGAAACTTCCACATAATCCCCAATTTGCATTGGAACATTTCTATATCCATCAAAGGAAGCAAGACCTGAAGGTTCTGAGTTCTTTCTCTTCCGCATGAGTTCCAGAGTGATCTTATCTTCTGCACCAAAGACGATGGAGCGTCTGGTGAGTGAATAAGGAGAAATCGGCGTAAGAACCAGAAGTTTGGTTCCTGGATTCACGATTGGTCCGCCAGCCGACAGGTTGTAACCCGTTGAACCAGTAGGTGTTGAAATCAGAATTCCATCCGCTTCTGTGGTATCAAAGTAAGAACCATTCAGAGAAATCTTTACCGAAATCAGCTGCAGTGCGTCTTCTCTGGCAAGAACAATGTCATTCAAAGCATTGATGACTGCCACTTCCTGCCTTTTCTCGCACGGAGCATTATCTGCACCAGAAGCAATCTTCTTGAACACACGGCCCTTCAGCATCATTCTTTCCTCAATGCTGTAGTCCCCATTCATGAGTCGATCCAGCATTCGCTCCATATCATCAGGTCCAACCTCCGTCAGGAAGCCCACAGTACCAAGATTCACACCAATCATAGGCAGTCCCGTACCTTCAATGGCATGGGACACACGAAGGATAGTTCCATCTCCGCCCATAACCACCACACAGTCCACATTCTCAAACTTGTCTGCATCGATATGGGTCAGATGTTCCTCCGAATCTCCGATTACTACGGAAGCCCTGGCCCCCAGCGCCTCAATCAGCTCCTTCAATTTGTTTGCACTTTTCATTTCATGATCTTTTTTTGTATTGGTAACAATCAGGAAATTTTCGCAAGCCTTTTTCATATCCATCCCTTCACGCAAATGTACTGCGCTTATATGCTAAGAATTACTTATCTAAAATATGATGACTTGCTTCCACAAGTCTTGCCACATCAAATGTATGCTCATCAATCTTATAAATATCATGAGTCAGCACCTTACCTGCTGCTTCTGCAGCTGCCAGAGCCTTGGCATGCTCTGTCGCAATCTTTTCAGCAAGTCCTGGATTATCAATCTCATCCACAGACTTCTCATCTGGGGCAAACTCATTTCCACAAAGGATTTCTTTAGACTGGTTCTTTGTAATGTACATAAGATATTCAATATTTCCTTCCGGTCCCTTTACTGGGGAGAATGTCAGTCCCAAAGGCTTAAAGCCTGCTTCCCTGGCATAGTTGAGACAAGCTTCAATTACTTCTGCATGAACCTTATGATCCCGTACTACACCGTGCTTTCCCACCTTTTCACGACCAGCTTCAAACTGAGGCTTAATCAGGCAAACACATTCTCCTGTCTCTGTCATAAGATTGAAAAGTGGAGGCAAAACCTTGGAAAGGGAAATAAAGGAAACATCCACAGAAGCAAAATCACAAAGCTCCTGAATATGCTCTGGTTCCACATAACGGATATTTGTCTTCTCCATAACAACAACTCTTTCGTCATTACGAAGCTTCCAATCCAGCTGGCCGTGTCCAACGTCCACAGAGTAAACCTTCACGGCACCACTCTGCAGCATGCAATCCGTAAATCCACCAGTGGAAGAACCAACGTCCATGCAAACGGTGCCATCCAGCTGAATTGGGAAAGTCTGCATAGCCTTTTCCAGCTTCAGGCCACCACGGCTTACATATTTGAGTGTCTTACCACGGACTTCAATGTTCACGTCCTCATGAAAGGTAGACCCAGCCTTATCTTCTTTTTCATTATTTACGTAGACAATGCCCGCCATAATTACAGCTTTTGCCTTCTCACGAGAAGTCACCAGTCCTTTTTCTACCAGTAATACATCTAATCTTTTTTTCATAAAATTCTTTCTATTCCTATTTCTTGATTGCTTTCAAAAGTTCCTGGCAAATGGAATGCTCGCCAAGACCTTCCAACTCCAAAAGTTGATTTCTCTTACCGTGCTGAACCACGTCATCCTTCAGGCAGAAATGCTTGAATTCAGGACGAGATTCCTGCATCTTTACAATCTCATAACCAATGCTTTGACCTACAGAACCACTTTCAATAGCTTCTTCCACCACAGCCACCACATCATACTTTGCGATGATCTGTCGAATTTTTTCCAGGTCTAAAGGTTTTATAAAACGCATATTAATCAGCTCTGGCCCATAGCCTGTTTCTTTTTCAATGGCATTTCTCACATGGTAAGCAGTTGCCACCATGGAACCCACTGCAAAGATGGCCAGAGATTTTGTCTTAGCTTCTTGCTTATTTTCAGGACATACTACTTCAGGGCACACTTCTTCTGAACGTCCTAACCGGAACTTATCATTTATATGATCCAGTTCTGTAAAAGCATTTCCCTTTGGATAGCGAATAACCACAGGGCCTTCTGCCTCAGCGGCATAATTCATGGCAGTGGCAAGTTCATGTGCACCCTTTGGTGCGATATAGGTAAGTCCAGGCATTAGTGAAAGGTAAGCAGTATCGTAGATACCCTGATGGGTTTCACCATCTTCTCCTACTATACCTGCACGGTCCAGACAAAATACCACATGAAGTTTTTGCAGGCACACATCATGGAGAATCTGATCAAAACCTCTCTGCAGGAAGGAGGAATATACAGCAAAAAAAGGAATATATCCGCCTTTGGCAAGTCCTGCTGCAAAGGTAACTGCATGTTGTTCCGCAATTCCTACATCAAATGTTCGCTCTGGATATTGTCTCTGGAAGGCTCTAATTCCCGTTCCACCAGACATGGCAGCAGTAATGGCAACAATCTTATCGTTCCTGCTCCCCAGTTCCAGAAGTGTGTTGGAAAATACATCCGTATAAGAATCCTCTTTCTTTCGAGCCAGGGCACGGCCTGTGGCTGGATCAAAAGGACCTACACCATGGAAGTGCTCCGGATAGCGTTCCGCCATCTTGTAGCCCTTACCCTTCTTAGTCTTTACATGAATGAGCACAGGATGATTTAACTTAAAGGCATCCTCAAAGATTTCTGTCATGCTTTCAATGTCATGACCATCCAGAGGACCCACATAGGTGATTCCCATCTCATCAAAGATGGTATCGGGAACAATCAGATTTCTCAGATGGTCCTTGGAACGTTTCACGCCTCTTGAGATTTTGTCTCCCACATCCGGCATCTTACGCAAAGTATTTTCCACGCCAGTCTTCAGCTTATTGTAGGATTTACCTACACGGAATTTACTCAGGCTGGTGGAGAAAGAACCCACATTCCGGGAAATGGACATTTCATTATCGTTAAGAATAATAACGATATTGGAATTCAACATGGACATCTGGTCCAGGGCTTCATAAGCCATACCACCAGTAAGAGAACCATCTCCAATGACGGCACAAACCTTTTCATGACTGCCACGCAACTCTCTTGCTTCTGCAAGACCAACGGCTGCAGAAAGAGATGTGGAGGAATGTCCTGTATTAAAAGCATCCGAATCCGACTCGGAAGACTTCGGGAAACCACTCATGCCACCCAGCTGACGTAAACTTTTGAATCCATCCTTACGGCCAGTTAAAATCTTATGGGTATAGGACTGATGTCCCACGTCAAAAATGAGCTTATCCTCAGGAAAGCTCATACAACGGTGCAGAGCCATGGTCAGTTCGATTGCACCTAAATTAGACGCAAGATGTCCGCCTGTCTTGGATATAGAATCAATCAAAAAACGGCGGATTTCTCCTGCAAGCTCCGGAAGACGCTCCTTCGGAACTTTCTTTATGTCATTTTCTTTTTGTATACTGTCTAATAAGCTCAAGTTTTACCTTCTTACTTATCTCGTCCCGCCAACTGACAAATCAGCTTCTTTAATAACTTTGCATCCTTATTTGCATTCTCATCAATAACATGAGAAAGGATATCAAGGGCAAGATCTGTTTTTTTCGCAATATATTCTTCTGCTGCATCCAGTCCATTAAGAGAAGCATAGGTAGTCTTCTCATTTCTGGCATCCTGCCCAACTTCCTTGCCGATTTCCTCAGCACTGGCAGTCATATCCAGAACATCATCTCTAACCTGGAAGGCAAGGCCAATGGCACGACCTGCAATTTTTATATCCGATAAAGTCTTTTCATCCGCACCAGCAAGACAAGCACCAATCATCATAGGCGCTTCCATAAGAGCTGCTGTCTTCTTTTCATAAATGTACTTCATCTGCTTCTCATCCAGAACTTTTCCAGTGAGAACAACATCCGCACTCTGGCCACCCAGCATGCCATGAATTCCAGACTTTTTCGCAAGCAGTGCAAAAGCACGCTCCACCGTCTTGGATCCCGGCTTCTTTATAAAGCCCAGAGCCGCTGTTTCATAAGCAAGATTTAAAAGAGCATCTCCTGCCAGAATCGCCACATCTTCCCCAAACTGTACATGTACAGAAGGCTTGCCGTGACGAAGGCTATCATTATCTAAAGCTGGTAAATCATCATGAATCAGACTATGCGTGTGTACCATTTCAATGGCCGCAGCAAAAGGCTCCACAATATCTCCCTTGCCACCCATAGCCCGGTAAGTCAGCATCATAAGCATAGGTCTCACTCGCTTACCACCACTGGCAATTGCATAAGACATTGCATTTCGAACCTCTGCTGAATACCCTGATGTCTCCGGCATATAATCCAAAATCACACCGTCGATTTCCTGTCTCAGGCGATCCATATCCATATCATCAAATGACAAAATGAACACCCCCGTTATTAAATTTCATCATCATTTTCAGGATTTAAAATCTGAAGCTGTTTCTCCACACCTTCCAGATTTTCCTGACATTTCCTAGTAAGCTCCATACCTTCCTGATAGAGCTTAACAGAATCCTTAAGACTGGTTTCAGAGCTTGAAAGAAGTGCAGTAATCTCTTCAATTCTTGCAAGCGCTGCTTCTAAGTCAAATTCCTCTTCCTTTTTCGCTGCCATATATTTCCTTCCTAATCCCTGCAAATTAACTTAATTTCTTTTTATTTATCTGCTTTACATCCGCATCCACTGTACCATCATGCAATACCAGCAGCAGGCTGTCTCCTGGGGCAATATCATTTACCGAACGAACTGCCTCTCCAATTTCGCCGTCTTTCCCCCGCTTGGCAATATGGCCCATGCCCTCCACAAAGTTCTTGGTAGGATCCAGTCCTGCCATTTTTGCCTGGAGCACTTCAAAGCGATGTTTCTTAAGGCGGAATTGATTGTTCATGGCAAGAAGCATTTCCTCTCTTGCCGTATCAAAGCGATTGCTTACGCCGGCAAATTTATTTGCAAAGGCCTGATTCAGGCGATCCCGAATATTGTCCAGCTTCTGCATCTGATCATGTGTCTTTCTTTCCGGACTCTTCAACATGAAGGCAGAACGTACCTTCAGGAAAATTGCTTCCTTGGCAGAAAGCTTTGCCTGCATGGAAGTCTGCATCTGTCTCTGACTCATGCGCACACGATTAATATCCGTCATTACATCCGGCACAGAAAGCTCCGCCGCCGCAGTTGGGGTTGCTGCCCTCTTATCTGCCACATAGTCAGAAATTGTATTATGTACTTCATGACCAACAGAGGAAATGATTGGCGTCTTACATGCAAAGATTGCCCGGGCCAATGACTCCTCGTTGAAAGCCCAGAGTTCCTCAATGGAACCGCCACCACGACCAATGATAATGGTATCTACTCCCATTTTATCGAAGTACTCAATACCCTTAATAATGGTCTTTGCTGCTCCTTCTCCCTGTACCTTACAAGGATAAAGAATCAGCTGAACATATGGATTTCTTCTGTGGGCAGTAGTCTCAATATCATGAATAACTGCACCAGTCTTGGAAGTAACAATTCCAATGGTCTTTGGGTGCTTAGGAATTTCCTTCTTACACTCAAAATCAAAGAGGCCTTCTTCTGCAAGTTTTGCCTTTAAAGCCTCATAAGCCGCATTCAGTTTACCCTCAATATTTTCCTGAGGAGCAATCTTCTGGGCTATAATCTGGAACTTACCACTTGGTTCATAAAGGCTAATATTTCCCAGAATGAAAATGGCAAGTCCATTTTGCAATTCAAATCCAACACGATTTACATTTGAATTGAACATGGTAACAGCAATGGTGGTTCCGTCCTCTCCCTTCAGGGTGAAGTAAGCATGTCCAGACGAACCATTTCGGCTGTAGTTGGAAATCTCGCCACGCACCACAATACGCTGTAAAAACGGTTCCGCATCCAGCATACCCTTAACGTATGCATTGACCTGCGCAACCGTATAGACTTTCATCTTTTTACCTTCAGGCATTCTAATCTTCCTTCATTACGCTAGACAAAATTCCGTTAATAAAACCAGAAGCCTTATCATCGCAGTATGTCTTAGCCAGATTTACAGCTTCATCTACTGCAACCTTAGCTGGAATATCTTCATCAAACTTTAATTCATAGATAGCAAGTCTAAGGATGCCAAGTTCTGCACGTCCAAGACGAGGAACCTTCCATCCATTACTGTTCTGCTCTAAGATTTCATCAATCTCAGGAAGACGCAATACAACCCCCTGCACCTTTCTGCGGATATATTCACGGTCCTCATGTGTTACAGGAGAAATCGCTTCTTCACAATAATCTGTCTCGCCATCAGCAAGAGCAATCTTATCTTCCTCAGCCTTTACCGCCTCAACTGTAGCCATAGAAGCCTTAGAAAGGAACTCTTCTGGTTCCGCAACTAACTGCTGAAGGTAATTCTCCTCCTGATCTGTAATATCCTGTGATGGATAAAATGGGATCTGGAACACAATACGGAAAGCCGCATCTCTTAAATCATGTCTTGTCATCATATCTTTTTTTCCTATACTTTCTGGTCAAATGCGCCCACAGTACATTTGGCAAAATTTTATTTATCTACGTAATTCGTAGTTTTTATCAAAGAACCATTTAGCAAATGGAATTGTCAGGGCGACTAGGCCCCAAAATCAATACCAGCAATCTTTACATTAACCTGCCTGCAGGTAAGACCAGTCATAGTCTCCAGGGTTGTCTTAACCTTTTCCTGCACATTTTTTGAAACTTCAACAATATTAAAGCCGAACTTAATTACCAGGGCCACATCCACCAAAACACTCTTTTCTTCATAAGAGATTCGGATGCCCTTAGACAGAGTCTTCTTCCCTAACTTGGCAATCAGATCTCGGGTAATATCCCCAGACAGCTGAGCCACTCCATCCACCTCAGTAACAGCAAGGCCTACAATAGAAGACACCACATCATCCGCAATTTCGATAATGCCTGCCCCTTCTGCATTTACTGTGAACTTTTCATCATTCAGAATTTTTTCTTCTGCCACGGTACACCTCCTATATTCGTAAACCGAATCCTCTTGACATAGATACTGAATATTATACAAAACTTATTCGCCGGTGGCAATGAAAAAGCGGTTGTAAGCCTGGCCTACAACCGCATTTATTCATTTATGCCAATGCTTCATGCAAAACTGCAATCATATAATCCAGCTTTTCCTGGGTCATACCCGGATAAACACCAATCCAGAAGGAATGGTTCATCACGTAATCCGTTACAGCAAGATCTCCCACCACACGATAGGCAGAAGTGCCACGAATAGAATCAAAAGCCGGATGGTAAATGAGATTGCCGCTGAAAAGCAGTCTTGTCTGCACATTCTTTGCTTCCAGGTAATGAGAAACATAATCTCTGGTAATTGGGGTACCATCTGCCTTTTTAAAGCCATCCTTCACACTCATCAGGAAACCAAACCAGGATGGATCAGAATTTTCTGCTGGCTGAGGAAGTTCCAGCCTATCAGAAAGGTCGGCAAGTCCATTTGAAAGATACTTCCAATTGGCCTTACGCTTTTCAATAAAGCCTGGGAATTTCTTTAACTGCTCCACACCAACTGCTGCCTGCAGGTCAGTTACCTTCAGGTTGTAGCCCAAGTGGCTGTAAACATACTTGTGGTCATAGCCCTGTGGAAGCAGACCAAACTGGCCGTCAAAACGGTGGCCACAGAAGTTATCGTGTCCGGATGGGCAGACACAGTCACGGCCCCAGTCCCGGAAAGACTTCACAATCTTGTTGAGAAGAGGATTATCTGTATATACGCAGCCTCCCTCTCCCATGGTCATGTGATGAGGCGGGTAGAAGGAAGATGTACCAATATCTCCCCAGGTACCAGTGAACTTGGTCACGCCATCCATGGTGTACTTAGAGCCCAGGGCATCGCAGTTATCTTCGATGAGCCATAAATTATGTGCATCGCAGAAGTTCTTTACTGCCTTCAGGTCAAATGGGTTGCCCAGAGTGTGAGCCAGCATTACAGCCTTGGTCTTATCAGACAAGGCATCTTCCAGAAGATTCACATCAATATTATGCTGAGGCACTGTCACGTCCACAAATACAGGTACCGCTCCATACTGCATAATTGGCGCCACTGTTGTAGGGAAGCCACAGGCAACGGTAATCACCTCATCCCCTCTCTTCACCTGTCTGTCACCCAGAAGAGGTGAAGTAAGTGCCATAAAGGCAAGGAGGTTTGCAGATGAACCAGAATTTGTAAGATTGGCAAAACGTAAGCCAATCCAATTTGCAAAATTCTTTTCAAACTCATCTGAGAATCTGCCTGTTGTAAGCCAGAAATCCAGAGTAGCATCTGTAAGACTCATCATTTCCTTCTCGTCATACACACGAGATGCATAGGATACTCTGTCCCCTGGATGAAAGGCCTTCTCCTGTTCTGGCTTTTTAAATTCTTTATAATATTCAGCAACAAGCGCCTTAATCTGCTCGCGCGCTTCTGCTTCCGATTTCCAAGTTCCCATAAATTGCTACTCCTTCTTCACCGTCGATATCATTTACATATATTATTCTATTACTTCTTGCATTTTTATTTGTTGAAGAACATTATTTAAACAAATAAGAATACTTTCTTCGCTGTTCCATAATTATAGCTTCCACTCTTTTTCTAATTTCCAAATCATAAATCTCTGCAGATTCCAGTAATTCATGCACTTCATTATAGTCGAAATGGAAATGTATCTGCTCTCCATATAACTCCTCTGCAATATCCAGTTGTTCTTCAAAGTTGTCGCAGAAGGTCTTTGATTTGGCCTGACTCATTAATTGATAAATATCTTGTCCTAATGGATAATCCATGCTTGTATCAGAAAGTAAAGATGCACCATTATCGTAAATAGGACACAATTCCAATTTCATATTGTCCTTCATTAAAACTGAAATATTATGTGTATGTCGATCTTCATTAAGGAAAAGCGCATCTATCGTTAATAGTTTCACCATGTATTTTCCAAATTCAGGTATCTGCGTAATACGTTCTACCTGATCAACGATATATTTCAGTCGCTCCTTATGATCCTGGATTGAATAAATCCATTTATTAAGCCCTACTGAATATAAGTTTTTAAAAAGCCTTTCCAGTGTTGTAACTCCACATCCATTTGAAAAATCTTTACTTTTACATCCACTGTAGGTCTGGGTTTTATACTTGATTTCCTCCAAGTCATAGACCACATACTCTTCTTGAGCGAGACTCGAAAAAGCAAGCAAATGAGATACCATATATTCTGATAAGCCCTCATAGCCAGTATAATCCGCCTTATACCATAAACCATTACTATGCCATTTTAACTGATTCCCTTTTGAAGATTGCCTACCTTCATCTTCAAGCTCTTGACTGAACATCTCAACCATTATTCTCACCTCTTAGACACGTTCAATTTTCACCCAGAAGTCATCATCAGCCATTCTTCCCTCTGTTTTTTCAATAATCAGAATAGGATCATAAAATGGAATTCCAAGACGATTCAATTCCAATTTCAATTTATCTCTTGTCCTTGGAAAACATCTAGATTCCAAAAACTCTTCATAGTCTTCAAAACTAGGATTTATATTATTACCAAATGCTCTGAACATAGGCTGATTCATATAATTATAAAGTTTAATAATTCGATTAAATTCATCCACATCAATAATAGAACACACCGTATCATTATGCATATAATACAGACGCAATTTAAAACTTTTATGCGGAATCTCAAAATCGACTGGTAAATTCTTCTGTCTTTTCAAAACTTCTAACAGAGATACAATCGGCCCAGTTATCTTCTTATCTTCTTTCTGACTCTCCCAGCGCTCTACCGTTGGCTTAGAGCAAGAACAAAATAGAGCAAATTGCTTTTGAGTCATTCCCAATGATTGACGAACCGCTTTAATCTCAGCGCCTGTTGTATATTCAGGAATAACATAACCATTCATAGAATCACCACCTTTAAAAACATTAAACCATCATTTTGATGGCTTTTCAAGTACTATTTGTCATTAAAATGATGGTTCATTAATCATTTACCCTTATTGTGCTCTAGGAATACAACTAGTATTCGAGAAACGCAACTACCCCGCAAAGAATTGCGCAATTTCCATATCCATCTCTTTTTCAATATCACCACCCTGAGAATAGATCTTATACCAGTTGGCAGAATGTCCAACTGCCTGATCAATATGCCAGGTTGGCTGATAGCCTAGAACTCTCTTCACCTTGGATGAATTCAGTTTCAGGAAATTCGCCTCATGTGGCGCATTCTCTTCCGCATCGGAGACCCAGGCAAGCCCATCTCCCCAGGCTTTCGTAAAGAGTGTCGCCAGTTCTCCCGTGGTAACACAGTCGCAGTCGTCAGGTCCCACATTGTAGTAGCCCGCCTTTGACGCATCCTCCAACTGAGACTTTACAATCAGTAAATAGATAGCCAG
>OMVA01000019.1 GCA_900314445.1 uncultured Lachnospiraceae bacterium
GTACAGCCACAGCAGACCTATGGCCAGACTCGGAATTACACACAGCAGACCTATGACCAGACTCGGAATTACACACAGCAAACCTATGGCCAGACTCAGAATTACACACAGCAGACATACGGTCAGCAGAATATATACAGACAGCCACAGACTCAGTCTTATGCACAGACACAGCAGAACAGCTATGGTCAAGCGCAGGCCTATGGTCAGCAGAACAACTATGGTCAGGCACAGCAGAACAATCCGCAATATGGCCAGCAGGGTAACTACACGAATCAGTGGTAGGGTGCTGACAGATTAATGGAACTTAAGAAAGATGCTTTTGGAATTTTCCAGAAGCATCTTTTTTTGATAGAATGATTTGAGCAAGACTTGGTCCTGTTTAGAAAACATTAACATTAAGTGTTTAATGTAGAGATTGATAGAAAAGAAATTTCAAAAGCTTATTATAAATATAAGGAGACAGAGTATGACAATTCCAAAGGATCCATTTATGTTACTGAGTTTTATGAATATGCAGTTAAGAGATAATTATTCATCCCTTGCAGAGATGGTTCGGGCAAATGATCTTGATCAGGCTGAAATTGAGGAGAAGTTAAAGAATGCTGGCTATCAGTATGATGAAGCGTTAAATCAGTTCAAGCCTCTCTAGTGGATTAGAAAGTGAAAAACGAGAGCAGTTCATTTGCATGATTTGCAAGGAGAGGACAGATTGCTGAATAAAGTCCTGTGTTTGCGGTTTTTGCCTTGCGGAATTCACAAAGTATGGTATGATTTTTAATTGCGAAGGAAGGCCTGAGTGGCTTTGTTTTGCCTAAAGTTTTTGTAAATTATTTTGATTTTATAATTAAAGGAGAATTACTATGAGTAAGAAACCTGTAGTTCTGATGGTTCTCGATGGTTATGGCCTGACAGATCACAAAGAAGGAAATGCCGTATACATGGCAAACACACCAAATATGGACAAGCTGATGGCGGAAGCACCTTTCGCTGAAGGTCTTGCTTCTGGTGAAGCAGTTGGTCTTCCAGATGGCCAGATGGGTAACTCAGAAGTTGGTCATATGAATATCGGTTCTGGTCGTATCATTTACCAGGATCTGACTCTGATTACAAAGAGAATTAAGGATGGCGATTTCTTCAAGAATGAAGAACTTCTTCGTGCTATCGATAACTGCAAGAAGAACAATTCTGATCTTCACCTTTGGGGACTGCTTTCTGACGGTGGTGTACACAGCCACAATACACACCTTTATGCACTGCTTGAACTCTGCAAGAAGGAAAACTTTGAAAATGTTTACATTCACCCATTCTTCGATGGACGTGATACACCTCCTGCATCTGGTAAGGATTACCTTCAGGAGCTGATTGATAAGACAAAGGAAATCGGCGTAGGTAAGGTAGCAACTCTTTCAGGTCGTTACTATGCTATGGACCGTGATAACAACTGGGATCGTATACAGAAGACATATGATGCTCTTGTACTGGGCGAAGGCAACAAGGCTACTTGCCCAATCGAAGCTATGCAGAAGTCATATGACGATGGCGTAACGGATGAGTTCGTAGTTCCAACTGTAATTACAGATGAAGCAGGTGCTCCTCTTGCAACAGTTAAGGCTAACGATTCTGTTATTTTCTTTAACTTCCGTCCTGACCGTGCTCGTGAAATCACTAAGGCATTCTGCTACTCTGATGAAGATATCGCTGCAATGGATGGCGATGCATCTGATTCTAAGTGCATTAAGTCTCTGAAGAGAGCTAAGGGATTCCTTCCACTTACATATGTTTGCTTCAAGGACTACGAGGAAACAGTTCCTAATAAGTTCGTTGCATTCAAGAAGGAAGAAATCACAAATACATTTGGTGAAGTTCTTGCAAAGGCTGGTCTTAAGCAGCTCCGTCTTGCTGAGACAGAGAAGTATGCTCATGTAACATTCTTCTTCAACGGTGGTAAGGAAGAACCAAATAAGGACGAGGAAAGAATTCTTGTTAACTCACCTGCAGTTGCTACATACGATCTGCAGCCTGAGATGTCTGCTCCAGAAGTATCTGAAAAACTGAACGCTGCAATCGCTTCTGGCAAATATGATGTTATCGTAATCAACTTCGCGAACCCTGACATGGTAGGCCATACAGGTGTTATCCCTGCAGCAATCGCAGCAGTAGAGAAGGTTGATGAGTGCGTAGGCACTGCTTGTGAAGCTGTTAAGGCGGCTGATGGCGTTCTCTTCATCTGCGCTGACCACGGTAACGCTGAGCAGATGATCAATTATGAGACAGGAAATCCTCATACAGCTCATACAACAAACCCAGTACCATTCATTCTTTACAACTACGATCCTGCTTACACAATCAAGAAGGGCGGTAAGCTTTGCGACATCGCACCTACACTTCTTGAAGTAATGGGTATGGAACAGCCTAAGGAAATGACTGGTGAGTCTCTTCTTGTTAAGAAGAACTAGTTTTTTCTGAAAAATTAGTAGCCTCTCCCAAGGGACTACTTAATTGAAAAGCATATTCAGGAGCAGGTTCATGCAAATGGACTTGCTCCTTTTTTATGCCAGTCCATCTAACTTGTTCTTTTTACCGGAAGAACCATGCAAATGGACTGCACATAGGCGCAGTATATTTGCAAAAACCTTATATATCTATTGCGTGGTTTTCTACTATGTTCTATAATTCCTGTGTTGAAAATACATTCATATGCGCAGGGGAGCTATACTGCTGAGAGGAAGAGTTGTAATACTCTTTGACCCTTATACCGGCTGGATAATGCCAGTCAGGAAAAAATAACTCCTGCTGATCGTATGAAAATCAGAAAGGAGTTTTTTTATGCATGCAAGTGTAGCTATTCAGGTTTTACCAAGTGTTCAGAGTGAAGATGAGGTTATTCGTATCGTTGACGAAGTAATCGCTTATATCGATTCAACAGGTCTCAACTATTTTGTTGGACCATGCGAAACTTCTATTGAAGGCGATGATTACGATCAGCTCATGGAAATCGTTAAGAACTGCCAGATCGTTGCTTGTAAGGCAGGATGTGGTGCAGTAAATACATACGTGAAGATCACATATAAGCCAGAAGGAGACGTGCTTTCCATTGCAAAGAAGACAGACAAGTATCACCAGTAAGATACCGGCCCTTGTTGCCATATTGCTTGTCATCGCTATCTGGTGGGGACTTTCCGCTTTAGGGATTGTTCCGTCCTACATGCTGCCATCACCCTATGATGTGGTAGTGGCCTTTGTGACCCAGGCGAACATCATTTTGATGCATGCCATGGTGTCTTTGCAGGAAGCTTTATACGGACTTCTCATTGGTATTGTTTTGGCTTTCGTCATTGCAACCCTGATGGATCGATTCCTGGTTTTGAACCGGGCTCTTTACCCAGTCATGATCATTACCCAGACCATTCCAACCATTGCCATTGCGCCAATGCTGGTTCTCTGGATGGGATTTGGCATGGCCCCAAAGATTGCCCTGGTGGTACTCACTACCTTTTTCCCAATCTCCATTGGACTTCTGGATGGATACCGTTCTGTGGATCCAGATGCCATACAGTTAATGCGAGCAATGGGTGCAAGCAGATTTCAAATATTTAAACATGTAAAATTCCCTTCCGCCCTTCCTCATTTCTTTACAGGACTGAAGGTGTCAGTTTCCTATTCCGTTGTGGGTGCCGTTGTAGCGGAATGGCTGGGTGGCTTTGAAGGCCTGGGTGTTTACATGACTCGTGTCCGTAAGGCCTATGCCTTCGACCGTATGTTTGCCGTTATCATTTTTATCGTTGTGATCTCATTACTTTTGATGGGACTGGTAAATGTGATTCGCAAACTTGTCATGCCTTGGGAAGGCATGGCGCAGAAATAACTCCTTGGCAAATGGGATGCGCATCTCATTTGGCAGGATTCATGAAGTGTTTATTAAAATTTAATAAGTTAAAAGTTAGGAGCATACTATGAAAAAGTTTAACAAGATTCTTGCAGGCGTATTAACAGCAGCAATGTTACTTGGACTTTCAGCCTGCGGCAGCGTTTCAGATGCTACCACAAACAAAGAAGCAAATCAGGGAACAGAAACAGCAAGTGATGCAGAGGGGGAGAATGGTCTTACAAAGATTACTTTCTGCCTGGACTGGACACCAAACACAAATCATACAGGTCTTTATGCCGCTAAGGCACTGGGCTACTATGAAGAAGCTGGTCTGGATGTAACTTTCGTACAGCCACCAGAAGGCGGCGCAACATCTATGTGCGCAGCGGGTCAGGCGCAGTTTGCCATTGATGCCCAGGATACAGCTGCAGCAGCATGGGATATGGACGAACCTCTTGGAATTACAGCAGTTGCAGCAATCCTTCAGCATAATACATCAGGTATCATGAGCCGTAAGGGGGATGGTATCGACAGCCCTAAGGGACTGGAAGGAAAGACTTATTCCACATGGGAGTCACCAATCGAACTTGCAATGCTGGATTATGTTATGAAGCAGGACGGTGGAGATTTCAGCAAGGTTAAGCAGATTCCAAATGATATTACAGACGAACCGGCTGCACTGGCTGCAAAGCAGACAGATGCCATCTGGGTATTCTACGGATGGGGCGGAATCAATGCCGATGTAGAAGGTGTTGATGTTGACTACTGGGCATTCGGTGATATCGCACCTGAACTGGATTATTACACACCAATTATTGTTGCAAATAATGATTTCCTGGAGCAGAATCCTGATACAGCAAAGGCATTCATGGAAGCAACAGCTAAGGGTTATGAATATGCCATTGAGAATCCTAAGGATGCAGCAGACATGCTGATTGCAGGAGATGACACAGGATCTCTTAAGGGATGTGAGGACCTTGTATATGCATCTCAGGAATGGATTTCTAAGCAGTACAAAGCAGATGCTTCTCAGTGGGGTATCATCGATGCAGATCGCTGGAATGCTTTCTACAGCTGGTTATATGAAAATAAACTGACAACAAATGATCTGACAGGCAAGGGATTCACAAACGACTATCTCCCAGCTGCAGCCAGCACTACAAGTGCCAATGATGCAGCAACAGGCTCTGATTCAGATGCGGAGTAATATGGATATTTTAAAGGCAGAAAATATTAAAAAGTCATATGATGGCAGAACCATCATTGAAGGCATAAATATTCATCTGGAAGAGGGAGAGATTGTCTCCCTTCTGGGTGTATCCGGCGGCGGAAAAACCACACTCTTTCATTGCCTGTCCGGTCTGGTTACGCCAGATGAGGGACATGTATATCTGAACAGCTCATTTGCAAATGGATTTTGTGAAGATGCAGAAGATCATGAGAAGTGGGAAGAGATTACATCAAAGCCGGGACACATTTCCTATATGTTGCAGAAGGATCTTTTGATGCAGCATAAGAAGATTGTGGATAATGTTGCCATGCCACTGCTCTTAAAAGGAATGAAGAAAGCAGAAGCTAGAGAGAAAGCGTCTTCTTATTTTGAGACCTTTGGCCTTAGGGGAACGGAAAATAAGTATCCAAGTCAGCTGTCTGGTGGTATGAGACAGAGAGCGGCCCTTCTTCGTACTTATCTTGCTTCCGACGGCATTGCACTTTTGGATGAACCATTTTCTGCATTGGATGCCATAACCAAGGATGCCATGCATAGCTGGTATCTGGAGATTATGGAGAAGATTCATTTATCCACCATATTCATTTCACACGATATTGATGAGGCTATTAAGCTGTCTGACCGCATTTATATTCTGGGTGGAGAGCCGGGAAGTATCATTGATGAGATTGTGGTTTCGGAGCCAAAGCCTCGTGGAGAAGATTTTAATCTCACGGAAGGCTTCCTGAAATATAAGAGAAGAATTATGGATTCTATTAAAAAGAATCAGGGAAAATAAGCTTTCTTCCATTGTGCCTCATTTGTTTTTAAGAATATCCTGTTGTATAATCACAACGAAAATTTGAAGTCGCGAATTTTTGCGACTTCTTTTTTAACCTTCAGTCTATGTAGGAATCAGAAGAAGAGGAGATACATAAGATGAGCGTGCATATGTTGGTTTTAGTACTAACGCATAAAGAAAACATGAATAAGGTCATTAAAGAATTTGCTGAAAATGATATTCATGGCGCAACTGTTATTGACAGTACCGGTATGGCTTCTGTGATTAATTCAGAAGATTTTGAAGATGTACCTATGTTCGGAATTCTTCGTCATATGATGGATAGTGATGATGAACGTGAAAAGAATTATACTGTTTTCACAGTCTTGGACGATGAAGATTTAAGCAAGGCAAAGAAACTTGTTAAGCAGGTATGTGGAAATCTGAATGAACCAAATTCAGGCATCATGTTTACAATCCCTGTAGATTCTGTGGAAGGAGTAGTTGAATAATAATGAGCACATCACTTAATGTTATGGAGGATGTGGCGCTCTTACTTGTAGCAGCCTTAATTGCGGGGAAAATAGTGAAAGCTATGAAACTTCCGAATGTAACAGGCTATCTTGTGATGGGTATTTTGATTGGACCTCACTGCCTGAATCTTTTGGAATCAGATACAGTTTTAAGTATGCAGTTTGTTTCAGACGCAGCTTTGGGATTTATTGCATTTTCAATTGGTGCAGAATTCAGTATCAGTTATCTGAAGAAGGTAGGTAAATCACCAGTTATAATTGCTGTACTTGAGGGATTTACAGCAACAATACTTTTGGATATTGTACTTTTATTACTAGGTTATGATTATCATCTGGCTATGGCTTTAGGTGCCATTGCATCAGCCACTGCGGCAGCTTCAACGCTTATGATTTGTAAGCAGTACAAGGCTAAGGGACCTGTTACCAACACCCTTTTACCAGTTGTTGCCATGGATGATGCAGTAGCTTTGGTTGCCTTTGGACTTTCCATGGCGGTTATCAAGGTTATTGACTCTGGTCAGTTCTCAATTAAGGCAGTGTCTATGCCACTCCTTGAGATTGTGGAAGCTCTGGCCTTAGGTTTTGTTCTGGGGCTGGTACTGACACAGCTTGTTAAGTTCTACACAGGACGTGGAAACAGACTGGCTCTGACAATCTCATTTGTATTCATCTGTTGCGGTGTATGTGCACAGCTGGGACTTTCTTCCCTGCTTGCCTGCATGATGATGAGTGCTGTATTTGCCAATACATCTAAGTTCACAGAAAAGATTTTCGAACCTCTGGATCGTATGACACCACCAATTTACATGATGTTCTTCATCATTTCTGGTGCGTCTCTGGATATCACAATCATTCCAAAGATTGGTGTGGTTGGTGTATGTTACGTTGTGGTTCGTGTAATTGGTAAGTTCTGTGGTGCATATCTGGGAGCGGTTCTTTCCAAGGCTCCTCCGGTTGTAAAGAAGTATCTGGGTCTTGCCCTGGTACCTCAGGAAGGTGTTGCCATCGGTCTTGTTACCGTTGCCAAGCAGCAGTTCCCTGAGTATGGAAATACCATTCAGACCGTTGTACTTTGCGGTATTGTTATCTATGAATTAGTGGGACCACTGATTTCCAAGATGACTCTGAAGGCTGCTGGCGAACTGGATTTGTCAGTGGATCAGAAAAAGAAAAAATAAAGCTGGAAACGACTGTACTTTCTGTACAGTCGTTTTTATGTGTGTTATGCCACTCGCGTGGCGGATAAAAACTGTTGTGTTTGCTTTC
>OMVA01000073.1 GCA_900314445.1 uncultured Lachnospiraceae bacterium
ATGCAGTAGTGGTTGAAGCAGGAAGCTCCGACTTCTATAAGTCGGAGTAGTTCACTAATTTGGTCTGATAAATGATGTGATTCGAAATCCACCTGTCGTATAAAAGATAAAAGGGGAAAATTTGGAAGATAAGAATAAACACACAAAAGAAGAATTTCTATCCAAGAGGAAAGAACTGATTGATGTAGTGACCAGCCTGGGATTCCCATATGAACTGGGGGTACTTATGGCAAGGAATCTGGCTTCGGTTAATACCATGGAGAGGATGATAAACTATCTGGAGAACGTAAAGCCAGGCAGAGCAGAAGATGCAGTGGATGAAATGCTGGCTATTATGGAAGATCGAAATCACTGGGTTCAGAAAAAGAAAGCGGAAGAAGCCAATGCAGGCGTAACAAACTTTTACAGAAGTTCCATGAGAGCAGAGATGAATCATTCGGATGATGATCAGGATTAAGAACCTATTTGAAGTTAGATTTTCTAATTCTATCGGGTAAGGACACAAAAATTCATGGCGTATTTGCAGGGAATACCTTGTAAATACGCCCTTTTTGGTTGTGATAAATTGAAAAAATGAGTATTATATCATTGGATGAAAATGTACAGGAGATAACATGCTAAGATACGAAGATTTAAATGATATTACAGACGGAAAGACCTACCAGCTAGATGATATGGTTCCTTGCAACACAAATGGTTGCGATGGTTGTAGTAAGTGTTGTGAAAGTGACATGGGTAAGTCTATCGTGCTTGACCCTTATGACATCTATCAGATGACCAAGGCCACAGGAAAGATTTTTGACCAGTTATTGGTGGAATTCTACATCGAGATTTCCATGATTGATGGTCTTGCACTGCCCAATATGAAGATGGACAAGGGCTGTAAATTCCTGGTGGATCAGAGATGCACGATTCATAAAGCGCGCCCGGGCATTTGCCGACTCTTCCCTCTGGGAAGACTTTACCAGGGACGTGATTTTTCCTACATCTTCCAGATACATGAATGTGAAAAAAAGGATTTGACGGATGTAAAGGTGCGTGACTGGTTAGGTTTTGAAGATGCGGAAAGGCATGGGGCTTTTGTTAAAAAATGGCACACCTTTCTGAAGATGGTGAGACGTAGAGTAGAAGAAGCAGACACAGCTTACAGCGCTCGTTCCACCAGCCCAGAAGAAGATGCAAAGGCTGTTGAAAATTCGGAATCTATGGAAGCGTTCTCCTATGATAAGGAAGAAGCAAAGAAGGCAATTATGACCAGCTTACTCAGATGGTTCTTTATGAATCCATATGATACAGAGCGTGATTTCGATTCTCAGTTTGAGGAGAGAATGCGTGCCTGCATGAAGGAGTTACGGGGTCACTAAACTATCGTAAAGGAATTCCTCTTAAGGAAATGCTGAAGTAATACAAAAACAGAGTAAATAAATTGCAGCCAGAAGCAAAAACTTCGGCTGTGGATGTTAAAAGTAAACGGCAATCACATTTGCATATGTGGGAGCGGAAAAGAGGTCAAGATGAAAAAGTTAGGATTCATTGGAATGGGTAACATGGCAAAGGCGCTGGCAACTGGATTTATCCAGTCTGGCTCGATTGCCAAGGAAAATGTTTATGCTTTTGCACCAAATCAGAAGAAACTTCAGAACAATGCAAATGAGATTGGCTTCACTCCTGTTGCCAGTCTGGAAGAACTTTTGAATGAGGCAGATACATTAATCATGGCTTGTAAGCCATATCAGATTCAGGGAGTTCTTGATGAAATCGGTAGTGGCCTTAAGGGCAAGACTCTGGTTTCCATCGCCGCTGGTTGGGATTTTGCATCCTATGGTCAACATATGGATACCAGCACAATCAACTTCCAGTTTGTAATGCCAAACACACCAGCCATGGCTCGTGAAGGCGTCTTCTTATTTGAGAAGATTCATACACTGGATGAAGAAGAACGTGTGGAAATTATGGAAATGTTCTCTCGTATTGGAACAATCATTGAACTTCCATCTTCTCTTATGGGAATTGGTGGTGCCATTACTGGTTGTGGCCCGGCCTTTGTTGACCTCTTCATCGAAGCTTATGCAGATGCTGCTGTAAAGTATGGCATCTCCAGACAGGATGCATACACACTTGTGTCCCAGATGGTACTTGGTTCTGCAAAGCTTCAGCTTACAACAGGCAAGCAGCCAGGACAGTTAAAGGATGAAGTTTGCTCACCTGGTGGAACAACAATCAGAGGCGTATGTGCCTTAGAAGAAAATGGTTTCCGCAACGCATGCGTAAAGTCCATTGATGCCATTATGAATATGAAGAAGAATTAGGATTATGATAATTAAAAATATAGTATTTGACGTGGGCGATGTATTGGTGCGTTTTCGCTGGAGAGAACTGATGCAGGACCTGAATTTTACAGAGGAAGAGATTGAATTTCTGGGCAAGAACATGGTTCAGACAGAATATTGGAGTCAGTTGGATGAAGGCGTCCATAGCTGTGATGAAGCACCAGAACATTTCAGTGCCCTCTATCCCCAGTACACAGATCAAATTCATCGTTTCTGGGATAACCTTGTGGATATTGTGAAGCAGTTCCCTTATGCAGACAGCCTGATTCGCAGTCTGAAAAATCAGGGCTATGGGGTATATCTCTTATCCAACTACCCAGAGCAAGCTGCTGAAATGCATTGGTCCAAGTTCACCTTCATGGATGTACTGGACGGCTGCATTATCTCAGCCTTGGAAAAATTAATTAAACCGGATCATCGAATTTTCCAGATCCTTCACAGCCGCTTTGGCCTTGAACTTTCTGAATGTATCTTCATTGATGATCGGGATGTAAATGTAAAAGCTGCAAATGAAGTTGGCATGCATGGCATCCAATTTACCAGCTATAAAGATTTGCAGGCAAAATTAAAAGAAATAGGTATTGAAATTCCAAACGAGGTATAATATTGAAAATTGAAAAGAAATATAAAAAGTTAATATTTACTCGTGCCTATGTTACGGGTTTTTTGGTATTGGTTCAGCTTATGTGGATCATTTCCCTCTTTATCTGGCTTTATAACTCTTATAAATACCTGGATCTGGCAATTCGTGTATTATCCCTTGTTTTCACAGTCTATGTGGTAAACAGCAGGCATGAGAAAAATGAGTACAAGATTATTTGGATTATTGTGGTTCTGGCATTTCCAATCTTTGGTGTGCCATTCTACTTCTTTACGGGAGAGAAGAAACCAGGACGTGGCTTCCTCAAAAGATTAAAGAAAGCTGAAAAGTTCTACGACGATTACAATAAGCAGAGACCTGGTGCCATTGATGCTTTTGCTAAGCTGGATCCAAGAGGTGCCCTTACATCTAAGTACATCATTAAGGATGGTAATTATCCAGTTTCCAGAAATTCGGATGTGGAATATTACAAGCAGGGTGAAGAAATTGTCGCTTCCATGATGGAAGAGTTGAAAAAGGCTAAGAGATTTATTTTCCTGGAGTACTTCACCATTGAACCAGGACAGGTATGGCTTCCTATTCTTGAAATCTTAAAAGAGAAGGCCAAGGAAGGTGTGGAAATTCGTATCATTTATGATGACTTTGGTTCTGTGGCATATTTGCCAAAGAATTATTATAAGCAGTTAAATGAGATTCCAAATTTTAAGTGCTTGAAGTTTAATCGAATCGTTCCTTTCTTTTCTATGTTCATGAATAATCGTGATCATCGAAAGATGACCATTATTGATGGAGCAGTTGCCTTTACTGGTGGGATCAATCTGGTGAATCGTTATGTGAACATTGATAGTCCTTATGGACACTGGAAAGATGCTGGTGTTCGTGTCAGAGGTGACGCTGTATGGAACATGACACTGATGTTCCTGGAAATGTGGGATGCAGTAAGAAAGGATTCTCTGGAATCTGAAAATCCAAAGAAGTACTTACCAGAAAATTATGAATGGAAGAAATATGAGAATGGTGGATTTGTGCAGCCTTATGCAGATGAACCCTTCGATGACATAAATCTTTCAGAAAATATTTACATGGAAATGATTTCCCAGGCAGATGACTATGCCTACGTCTATACCCCTTACCTGATTATGTCAGACGAGCTGACCTCTGCTTTTTGTCTGGCGGCCAAGCGTGGTGTTGATGTAAGAATTGTAACGCCTGGTATTCCGGATAAGAAGATTGTGTATAGAGCAACCAGGTCTTCCTATCCAAAGTTATTAAAAGCGGGTGTGAAAATTTATGAGTATACGCCTGGTTTTATTCACTCCAAGTGCATGCTGATTGATGGTAAGTCTGCTGTGGTTGGAACCATTAATTTTGACTATCGAAGTCTCTTCTTACACTTTGAAAATGGTGTTTTCTTCGCTGCCAATAAGGCGGTTACAGATTTGCAGAAGGATATGATAGCGACTTTTAAAATCTGCAAGGAAGTAAAAATGGCAGATACAAAGAAGTCTGCTCTGGGAAGAGTATTTGATTCGGTACTGGCGATTTTTGCACCAATGATGTAAGCCAAGTACATTTGCAAGCGAAGGACATTTGTAAGCCAAGTACATTTGCAAGAAAAGTATATTGCAAGAAAAATAAGAG